>JBDIAO010000027.1:0-33103 GCA_039812375.1 Phycicoccus sp.
CCGGACTCAGCGCCGGACGCCCGCTGGACAGCCACCGGATGCCTGTCGGTTCCGCAAGAACACGACAGGACCCTGCCGCGAACTTGCTAGATTCCGGTCATGGCCGACCACCCGCACCGCCCGCATGGGTAGCGCCCGCACCGCTCGCCTGGCCGATATCGCGGCCCAGGCCGAGGTGAGCGAGGCGACGGTGAGTCGGGTCCTCAACAATCGGCCGGGGGTGTCGGAGGCCACCCGTGAGGCGGTCCTGACCGCGGTCGACGTCCTGGGCTACGACCGCCCGACGAAGCTGCGAGCCAAGGCGACCTTGCTCGTCGGGCTCATCATCCCCGAACTCGTCAACCCGATTTTTCCGGCATTCGCCCAGGCGATCGAGTCCGCCCTGGCGGTCCACGGGTTCACTTCGGTGCTGTGTACCCAGGCTCCCGGCGGGATCAGCGAGGACGAGTACGTCCAGCTCCTGCTCGATCGCGGCGTCAGTGGGATCGTCTACGTTTCCGGGCTGCACGCGGACTCCACCAGCGACCCCGAGCGCTATCAGCGGCTCCGAGACCGTGGGCTGCCGATCGTCCTGGTCAACGGTCCGGTCGAAGGGCTGGCGGTGCCGGCCATCTCCAATGACGACGTGGGCTCGATGCACCTGGCGGTGAACCACCTCGTCGAGCTCGGGCACACCCGGATCGGATTGGCCGTCGGACCCCCACGATTCACCCCGGTCGTCCGCAAGGTCGAGGGCTTCGGCCATGCCCTGCGGCAGCGACTGGGCGAGCGCACTGAGGACCTCGTCGTCCACACCGTCTTCTCCGTCGAGGGCGGCGCCGCAGCGGCCGGTCGGCTCATCGGCCTAGGTGCCACCGCGATCATCTGCGGCAGTGACCTCATGGCGCTGGGCGCGATCCGGTCCGCCACTGCCATGGGCTTGAGCGTCCCGCACGACGTCGCCGTCGTCGGCTATGACGACAGTCCGTTGATGGAGTTCACCGCGCCCCCACTGACGACGGTTCGCCAGCGGGTCGAGGCGATGAGCGACGTCGCTGTCCAGATGCTCCTCGATGTCATTCATGGGACCTGGACCGATACCGGGGAACTCATCTTCGCCCCGGAACTCGTCGTGCGGGCCTCGACCGGGGCCGCCAGGCCCCGGTGACGTTGGACCGCCAGGTCCCGGTGACATGGGGGGTCTCGTGCGACGAACCCCGATCGGACACGGCGCCATACTCTGGCGTGCCGGCCGGTGGCGCACTAACGTCGGGGCATGAAGATCTCAGATATCGTGCGCCGCAAGGGTGACGAGGTGGTCACCATCTCCAGCGACTCCACCGTCAAGGACCTGCTGGCGCTGCTCGCCGAGCACCGTATCGGTGCGGTCGTCGTCAGTGATGACGGCGCGAGCGTGCATGGCATCGTCAGTGAGCGCGACGTCGTGCGCCATCTGAACTCCCGCGGCGCGGGGATCCTCGAGGGCGCGGTCAGCGCCATCATGACCAAGCAGGTCCACACCTGTGACCCTGACGACGACCTGATCGGGCTTGCCGGGGCGATGACCGAACGCCGGATCCGGCACGTACCCGTCGTGGTCGACGGCAGGCTCCACGCCATCGTCAGCATCGGGGACGTCGTCAAGGCCCGGATCGATGCACTGCAGGCCGAGGCCGACCAACTGCGTGACTACATCCAAGGCTGAGCACCTCTATCCCAGGCCGAGCACCTCGATCCCAGGCTGAACGCAGCATCAGAACTCCGCTGGCGGCGAGGCGGCTTGTCCACTCGAAGTGTGGTCGATCCCGTCGACGCTGTGGGTGAAACCGGGGGACACGGCATACCGTTGTCGCCATGACGACCGAGGCGATCGACGACGCGGCCGGCCGGGCCGCGCGCCCTCGGCACCGGGTCGTCGGGACCTACCGACTCCTCCAGCCGCTCGGCGAGGGAGGCATGGGAGTGGTCCACCTCGCCGTGGACCGGCAGGGCAAGGCCGTCGCGATGAAGCTGCTGCGCCGGCACCTGCACACTGACCCCGACGCCCGGGCCCGGTTGGGTCGGGAGGTCGACGCGCTGCGTCGAGTCCGCAGCGCTCACGTCGCACCGGTCATCGACGCCGACCTGGTCGGGCCCACGCCCTACGTCGTCACCCGCTACATCCCCGGGGAGTCCCTCGATGACCATGTCGAAGGGACCGGGCCGCTGACGGGTGCGGCCCTGCACACGGTCGCCTCCGGACTGGCCGAGGCGATCGACGCGATCCACTCAGCCGGGGTCGTCCACCGTGACGTCAAGCCGGGCAACGTCTTGCTCGCCGAAGGTGAGCCGGTCCTCATCGACTTTGGAATTGCCCACCTCGTCGACGACGTCCGGCTCACCCAGACGGGGCTGGTCATGGGCACGCCGGGCTACCTCGCTCCTGAGATCATCGAGGGCGCCGAGGTGACCCCGGCCACCGACTGGTGGGGGTGGGCGGCGACGCTGGCGTATGCCGCCTGCGGACGCCCGCCCTTCGGGCGCGGCGCGATGGACGCAGTCCTGGCCCGGGTTGCCCGAGGCGAGCCCGACCTGCGGGGAGTGGATCCGCGCCTGGCGCCGTTGCTCTATGCGGCGCTCTCGCCGCGCGCCCACGAACGTCCGCACCAGCGGGAGGTTGTCGCTGCCCTGCAACGGTATGCCGCCGGCGGTGCGGTCACCGAGGCGGTTGAGTTGCGCCGGGTGGCCCCGGCGACCTCGGCAGTGGCTATCCCGCGCACGGCCGCGCTGCCGCAGCCAGCTCCGGTCGTTCCCCCGCCCCCTCCGGCGTGGGCTTCGCCGAGCCAACCAGCAGCTGTGGCCCAACCGTCGTCGACGCGACCCGCACCCGCCATGCCTGCGCCATCCATGCCCGCCCGGTCCGTCCCCGCACCCGCCATGCCGGCGACCGCGCGTCCTCGCCCGGTCACGATCACACCGGTGCCCACTGCCCGGCCGGCCCCGGCACTGCCACAGCCAGTGACCCCGGCCCAGCCGGCGGCGCTGCCGCCGCCGGCCCACGCCGCAGACCCGAGGATCGGACGCCCAGTGCGCACCGGCACCCTGGCTGCATACCTGACCCTGCTGGTCAGTGCCGGCGCGGTCTTCCCCGCGCTCACTCTCACCGGGGTGTTCGTATGGCTGGTCGCCGCACGGACGGCCGATCGCAGCGTGACCTCGCTCATCCTGCGCCGCCACGAGCGCGGACGGCGAGGCAGCGATGTGCCGGTGGCGATCGCCTCCAGTCCCTGGCACGCACTCCTCGCCCTTCTCAGCGCCGTCTTCACTGTCCTGCTACCGCTGCTCGTCGCCGCCTCAGCAGCGCTGTGCACCGCCGTCATCGTCGTCGCTGTGCGGGGTGGCCAGACCCAGCTCAACGCCTTCCTGCCGCTTGCCGTCGGGACCCTCTTCGGCATAGTCCTGCTCTGGTGGGGGCCGGGGGGCGCGAGTACCAGACGAGGCACCCGCAGCCTCGTGCGCGGGCTGCACCCGCATCCGGCGACCGTGGCCGTGGTCATCCTGGTCCTGGTCGCAGCCGCCGGAATCGTCGGCTGGGGGCTGTTGCGCGGCACCCCGTTGTGGTGGCCGGCCGCAGACCCCGCAACCTGGGGTTGGGTGCCCACACTGCCGTGACCGAACACCCTGCCCCCACCGAACACTCTGCCCCGACTGCGCCCACCGGCCCCGACGAGGACGAGCAGCCTGCTCTCCTCCTCCGTGGCGGTCCGCCGACCGACCCGCTACCGATCCAGGAGATGGTGCGGCGCACGCCCTACCGCAGTGTCCAAGTGCCGCGAGGCACCCGTGAGGAGAGCGAAGTCCAAGTCGCTCTCGACCTCGCGGTCCGGGTCGGGGAGCTCATGCTCCGGTGCGGGGCCGGCGCCCCCCAGGTCGAGGGCAGCGTCGCGGCGGTCGCGGCGGCGGCCGGGCTGACCAACCTGGAGATGGACATCACCTTGCAGGCCATCCTGCTGCAGTCCCGGTCGCGAGAGGGGGTCCCATCGACCCAGCTGCGGGTGGTGCGCACCACCCGTCAGGACGATGCTCGGCTCGTGGCGGTCCACCGGCTCGTCACCCGCTTCGTCACTGGCGAACTGGACATCGCGAGCGCCTCGAAGGAGCTGCGCCAGATCAAGGCGCGCCGCCGGGTCTGGCCGGACTGGATAGTCGACGTCGCGTCAGCCACCCTGGCAGCGGCCGTCGCAATGATGATCGGTGCCAGTGCTGTGGCCGGACTGTTCACCCTCGGGTCCGTGCTCATGGTCACCTGGGCGCGCAGCAGGGCCGACCGTTACCGGCTGCCCGACTTCTATGTCAACGCCATGGCCGCCTTCGTCGCTACGGCCCTGGCCTGGAGCGGCTACCTGCTGGGTGGTCTTGGAGTGCTGAGCATCCGCCCGTCGGATTTCGCCTTCATCGTCGCCGGCGGAATCGTCGCGATGTTACCGGGGCGGACCCTGGCCGCCGCTGTCGAGGACGTCCTCTCCGGGTATCCCATCACCGCGGCCGGGCGGCTGCTCGGCACTATGGTCGCGCTCTCGGGCCTGGTCATCGGGATCGCCACGGCGCTGTCGCTGACCTTCCGGATCACGGCATCGATGCGCCTGGGTCTGGTCTCCCCGAGCGTGCTCGACCTCAACCCCTCGCTGGCGTCTTGGGCCTGGGTCGTCATCGGTGGCTTCATCATCGGGGTGACCGGGGCCATCACCCTCCAGTCCAGGATGTTGCTGCTCGCTCCGGTCGGGCTGCTCTGCCTCGCAGCAGGCACGCTGTCGGCGCTTCTCTACCGGATCGTCGAGCTCGGTCCGATTATGTCCGCGGGCTTGGCGGCGGTGTTCATCGGCTTCTTCGGTCGCTTCCTTGCGCAACAGCTCCGGGCGCCGGCGATGGTCGTCGTCGTGCCGGCATCTTTCGCCCTGCTCCCGGGACTGACCATCTTCCGCGGGCTCTATGCCCTGGTCGGGCCGCAGGATGCGGGCGGCCTGTCGATCCAGACCGGCCTGACGACGTTGCTCACCGCGCTCGGGGTGCTGCTCGCCATCGCTACCGGCACCACCTTCGGGGAGATCCTCGCCTCACCCTTCGAGCGGGAGTCCAGTCTGTTCGCCAAGCGACGTCACCGTGGCTGACCGTCCGCGCTCGCCCTCTGTGGTCTGCCTGGCCGGCTGAGCCTGCGGCCTCGGGTAGCGCTCCCGGCAGAACGTGGCGAGCCGGCCAGCCAGGTCGGCCAGCTCGCCGGCGGCGTGATGGCTGGGGTCCCACGTGGCAAACAAGGTGAACAACAGCGGACCGCGTCGGTCGACCACCGGCAGCGAACGCAGCCCAAAACGCGGGTCGTCGGACACGACGGCGACTCCTCGACCGGAGGCGGCGACGGCCAGTGCCACCTCGGAGGAGTCGAACTCGTGGACCTCCGCAGCGACGATCCCGGCGGCGGTGAGCGCGGCGTCGAGTCGGCGTCGCGCGTGTGCCCCGGGGCGCGGGAGCAGCAGCCGCTCGCCGACCAGGGTGGTGATGTCGACAGTGTCCTTGTCGGCCCACGGATGGTCGGTGGGGACGTGCGCGAGCACCGGGAACTCGGCAACCTCAATGCCCGCCAGGCTCGGCGCGGGCGGGTGCGGACCGACGGCGAGGTCGGCGTCCCGCTCGAGTGCGGTGTGGACCAGGTCCGAGACCTCGGGGCGAAGGTCAGGCCACGGGTCGTCCGGGGTCAGGGTGACCAGGAAGGGGGCGACGATGTCAGTGAGTGTCGTGGGGGTGGCTGCGATCGCAACGTCATGCAACCGACCCCGAGCCAGGGCCCGAGCCGCCCGCTCGGTGGCATCGGCTCGGTCGAGCAGGTCACGAACCCGGGGGAGGAAGCTGCGTCCGGCGGTGCTCAGGCGCAGGGGGCCTGACCCCCGGACGAAGAGCTCGAAGCCCAGGTCCTGCTCGAGCCGGCGGATCTGACGTGACAGCGAGGGTTGGGTCGTGCGCAGCAGGTCCGCGGCAGCCACCACCGAGCCAGCGTCGACGACGGCCACGACGTATCGCAGCACGCGTAGCTCCATGTCGATCAGTATGCGGCGCTGATCAGTGTGCGGCGCCGCCGACGTCGCGTATGCCGCCGTTGATTGCGTGAGTGCTCGACGTGGTGGGAGTCTGAAGTCACGCTCGACGACAGGGGTGAGTGTGATGTTCGGTTCACAGGCACTCGATGTGGCCATCGGTCTGGCGCTGCTGTTCTTCGTCCTCGCCACGGCGACCTCGGCCCTGGTGGAGCTGGTGGCGAAGAGACTCCGGAAGCGTCACCGGGATCTCGAACAGGCCATTGGGGCCATGCTCCGCGGCAAGGACGTCGAGTGGGCGGGATCGGCGACCCTCGACAACGCCTTCCGAAAGACGAGCATCTATCGCTCGGCTCAGGCTGCCGCGGGCAAGGCCGGGGTGGCCTATCTCTCGGCCAGATCCTTCGCTGACGCCGCCGTCGAGTTGGCCCGAACTGCGGGTGCGGATGCCTGGCCGGCCGGCCTGCAGGCCCGGATGACCCAGGTCTACCTCGATGTCGGGGATGACCTCACCGGGCTCAAGGCCGGGCTCGAATCCTGGTTCGACGAGACGATGGCGGTGATCGAGAGCCAATACAAGAAGTGGGCCACGACATGGCTGTTCTTCGCAGGGCTCGTCCTGGCCGTCGGGGTCAACGCGAGCGCGATCAACGTCGCCCAGGACCTGTGGCAGAGCGAAACCACCCGCGCGGCCGTCGTCGCGGCAGCCCAGTCGACCACCACCGCGGACCAGAAGGCCTCGACGATCACCGATGTTGCCGGCGCCACGGACCAGCTCACGGAACTGGGGCTGCCGGTGGGCTGGTCCGAACCGGTCTTCGCTCCATCGCATGACGCCCGATGGTGGCTCGTCCACGCCTTGGGGTGGCTCATCACCGCAGCCATGCTCATGCTCGGTGGCCCCTTCTGGTTCGACCTGCTGAGCAGACTCGTCTCGCTCCGCAACGCCGGCCAGAAGCCTGACACCGCTGTTGCGGACCCTGCATCGGCCACGGCTGCCGTGATCCGGAGCGATGCGGCGGCGACGTCCGCGCCGCCATCGCGTGGCTTGCGGACGTTGGCGTCCGCACCCGAAGGGCTTGACGCACTTCTCGGTCTGTCGTCGGCCGGCGGCCAGACTCCGGCGGCGTTGCTCAACGACCCGCCCCCGTCCCCTGCGGGGGCCGGATGGATGGTCCGCCGACTGGCCGGGCGCTGACGTGATCGGCGGCTGACGTGGGTGGCGGCTTGCCAGCCTCACGGCACCTCTTACCCATGCCGTATAGGCATGGATAGCCGACTTCTGGGAACATTTGACGGCATACAGGCGGAGGGGGACGCTGAAGGCACGTCGGCGGCACCGTCCGCCCACGAACCGCGCCCAAAGGAGGGACTCCCATGACCGTCGAGCAGAAACGAGTGCTCGCCACGTCCATCCCCGGCCCCCGCTCGGCCGCCCTGCAGGAGCGTAAGCTCGCCGCGGTCTCCGCAGGGATCGGCACCGGTTTGCCGGTCTATGTCGAGCGAGCCGAGGGAGGGATCCTCGTCGATGTCGACGGCAACCAGCTCATCGACTTCGGGTCCGGGATCGCCGTCACGACGGTGGGCAACGCCAACCCCCGAATCATCAAGGCCGTGCAGCGCCAGATCGAGGACTTCACCCACACCTGTTTCATGGTCACTCCCTATGAGGAGTACGTCGCGGTCTGCGAGAAGCTGGCCGAGCTGACCCCGGGCGCCCACCCCAAGCGTTCAGCGCTGTTCAACTCCGGCGCCGAGGCCGTCGAGAACGCCGTGAAGATCGCCCGCAAGGCAACCGGTCGGCAGGCCGTCATCGTCTTCGACCACGCCTACCACGGTCGGACGAACCTCACTATGGCCCTGACCGCGAAGAACATGCCCTACAAGGACGGGTTCGGTCCGTTCGCCGGGGAGATCTACCGGGTCGGGATGGCCTATCCGTATCGGTGGCCGACCGGTCCGGAGAACTGCGCAGACGAGGCGTTCGAGGCATTCGTCTCCGACGTGCACACCCAGGTCGGTGAGTCGCACGTCGCCGCCGTCCTCATCGAACCGATCCAGGGAGAGGGCGGGTTCATCGTCCCGCCGGACGGCTTCCTGCCCAAGGTGGCCCAGTGGTGCAAGGACAACGGGATCATCCTCATCGCCGACGAAGTGCAGACCGGCTTCTGCCGCACCGGTGACTGGTTCGCCTGCGACCACGAGGGGGTCGTTCCCGACATGATCACCACAGCCAAGGGGCTGGCCGGTGGGATGCCGCTGGCTGCTGTCACCGGGCGGGCCGAGATCATGGACGCCGTGCACGGTGGTGGGCTCGGCGGGACCTACGGGGGCAACCCGGTTGCCTGTGCAGCGTCTCTGGCCGCGATCGAGTCCATGGAAGCCGACGACCTGTGCGCTCGGGCAGAGGAGATCGAGGCGATATTCCGGCCGCGTCTGGAGGCGCTGGCCGCGAAGTACCCCGACGTCGTCGGCGACATCCGTGGCCGTGGGGCGATGCTGGCCATCGAGCTCGTCTCCGACCCCGAGCACAAGACCCCGGACCCGGCACTGGCTCAGGCGATCGGCCGGGAGTGCGCCGCCCAGGGTCTGGTCACCCTCACCTGCGGTACCTATGGGAACGTCTTCCGTTTCCTGCCGCCCCTGACCATTCCTGACCGCTTGGTCTCCGAGGGTCTGGACATCCTCGAGGACGCGTTCTCGGCGGCGCTCGCCGCGAAGGAGTGATGGCTGCGATGGTCACCCAGAAGGAAGTCCTCGAGGTCGTCCCCAAACGCCTCTTCATCGATGGGGAGTGGCGCCTGTCGTCCTCTGGAGCGCACTTCCCGGTGCACGACCCGGCCACCGGAGCCGTGCTGTGCTCGGTCGCTGACGCCACCGCCGAGGATGGGTTGCAGGCCCTCGACGCCGCCGTCGCGGCGCAGGCGTCCTGGGCCAAGACCCCGCCGCGCGAGCGCTCGGAAATGCTGCGGGCGGCATACGAGCTGCTCGTCGAGCGGACCGAGGAGTTCGCCCTGCTGATGACCCTCGAGATGGGCAAACCGCTGCACGAAGCCCGCGGCGAGGTTGCCTACGGTGCCGAGTTTTTCCGGTGGTTCGCCGAGGAGGCGGTGCGCATCCACGGCCGGTATGCCGTCGCCCCCAACGGGGCAACCCGTCTGGTGACCATGCAGCAACCGGTCGGGCCGGTCTATGCCATCACCCCGTGGAACTTCCCCCTGGCCATGGGTACCCGCAAGATCGGGCCTGCCCTGGCCGCAGGGTGCACCGTCGTCGTCAAGCCTGCCCACGAGACGCCGTTGACGATGCTCGCGCTCGCCGGGGTCCTCCAGGAGGTCGGGGTGCCGGCCGGGGTCGTCAACGTCATCACGACGACGTCGTCCTCGACGGTGTCCGCGCCGATTATCGCCGACCCTCGGCTGCGCAAGCTCACCTTCACCGGGTCGACCCAGGTGGGCCGCAAGCTCGTCGAGCAGTCGGCGCACAACCTGCTTCGAGTGTCCATGGAGCTCGGCGGTAACGCGCCATTCATCGTCTTCGAGGACGCCGACATCCCGGCAGCAGTCGCCGGCGCGATGGTGGCCAAGATGCGCAACATCGGCGAAGCGTGCACGGCCGCGAACCGGTTCTATGTCCACGAGTCGGTGGCCGAGGAGTTCGCCACCCTGCTCGCCGAGCGGATGGGGTCGCTGACCGTCGGCAACGGCACGAAGGAAGGCATTGACGTCGGGCCGCTCATCACCGCCCAGGCTCGCGAGGACGTGCACGCCATGGTCGCCGACGCGCTCTCCGCCGGCGCGCGGGCGGTCGTCGGCGGTGCGCCGGCACCAGGCCAGGGCAACTTCTATCTTCCGACGGTGCTCGTCGACGTTCCCGGTTCGGCGCGGGTGCTGCATGAGGAGATCTTCGGCCCGGTCGCACCGATCGCGACTTTCCGCACCGAGGAGGAGGTCGTCGAGGCGGCAAACGCCACCGAGTACGGCCTCGTCGCCTATGTCTTCACCCGCGACAACGCCCGGGTCATCAGGGTCTCCGAGGCACTGGAGTTCGGCATGGTCGGGATCAACCAGGGCATCGTGTCCAACCCCGCGGCCCCGTTCGGTGGGGTCAAACAGTCCGGCTTCGGCCGGGAAGGTGGCTTCGAGGGGATCGCGGAGTATCTCGAGACCAAGTACGTCGGGATCGCGCTGTAGCACCAGCTGACCCGTGGGGCCATCCCGATTCGTGGGATGGCGGCCCGACCCGTTGGGTCGGGCCGACCCCGGGTGGCGGTGTGCGCGGGTCCAGGCTGAGGAGGCGTGCACGGGTCATCGGTAGAGTGCGGTGCCATCCCATGGTGTATGCCGTGGGCTCCGCTGGCGTGGCGCAATCGGTAGCGCACCTGTCTTGTAAACAGGGGGTTGAGGGTTCGAGTCCCTTCGCCAGCTCCACCATCATCACTGCGAAAACGCCTTCTGACGCTGCGGTAACGCGTGGATCGAGACATGCTTTCCGTGTCAATGGCCAAGCTCAGGTCCCCGCTGGTGGCCAAGTGGAAGTCCCCACCCTCTGCGGGTTGTTCAGCGGGTTGAGGCCTCACGGCCTTGGCGGGTTCGGGCGTGTTGCATGCGGTAGGACTGTCCGCTGGTGACCACGGTGGTGGCGTGGTGCAGGAGCCGGTCGAGCATGCTGACGGCGGTGGTGTGGACTGGGGCAGGAACCTGCCCCAGTCCTCGAAGCTCACAGTGCGAGAGTGATGGGCGTCCTTGGATGCCGGAACGCCAACGGTCAATGCGCGGGCCTACTCGCTGTTGCGCTCCATCATGAACACCGCGGTGATCGACGAGGAGATCGAAGGGGATCCGTGCCGCATACCGGCAGCCGGAGTCTCAGAGACTGTGCACAAGTCCCGTCCGGCGACTGTGGTGTGGCGCTGCCAATGACGCGCCACACCACCAGCATGCGCTGGGCCGGTCTACTGCGCGTCGGGTGCGGTGCCCTCGCCATCGGCGGTCTTCGCGACAGCCTTCAGGTCGTCGGCTGTCGCCTCGTCGACGGCCTTGGCGACGATGCGGTCCGCCTTGTCCAACGCCTCGCGGATCCGGACCTCGCCGGGGTCGGAGACCAGCGCGATGATCCCGGAGTGGCCCGGGTCGATGGCGTCCTGCAGCTCCTCAGCGATCTCCTTCTTGTTGTGCCGCTCGCGCAGCGCTCCGATGCCTGCGCCTCCGGCTCCCAGCACGACCGCGCTGCCGAGGATCGAGGGCGGGAACAGCACGCCGACGATCACGCCGCCGAGAACACCCCAGCGGAGACCCCGCCGGGTGCTGTGGTCGGTGATCTTCTGGACCTCTAGCTGGCCGTCGTCGTTGCGCTTGACGACGATGACCCCTTCGATCTCAACCGTGGCGCTGCCCTCGATCTCCTTGAGGGCCTCGTAGGCCTGCATCGCAGTCTCGGTGTCGCTGAAGTCGGCGGCGATGAGCGCGTAGGCGCCGTCAGTGACGACGGAAGCGTCGACTGTGACCTCGGTGCCGTCGGAGACGACCGGAGCGTCGTTGGCAATGGTTGTGGTAGCGTCGCCGCCGGGCGAGCCCTCGTCGGCGGCTGCGGGTGTGGTGGCGTTGGACATGACGTGCTCCTCAGGGTGGTGAGTGCACGGCGTGCCTTGGCGTGTCGTGGAAGTGGTGTGCCCTGGGCGGGCCACAGCGTCTACGTTACTCCGAGAGTCAGTTGCTGGATGCGGAGCGCGGTTGGGGGCGCCCGGTTCAGGCTCTCGATCGCAGGCGCGCATCTTGCACGGGTTCAGGGCGTCGCGCAGCAGATCGGCCGAACACATGAACGCCGCCCACGGCGCTCCCGGCTGTGTCACTGTGTCGTCCCGACGGCGCCTTGACCAGACAATAGCGACCAGATCGCCTACCTCCCGCTCCGTTGAGACGGTGCGGAAGCACGAGGCAGACTGGCTGCGAACTCATCGGCGATGACAACATGCCGATCGTGGCTTTCGCCGATCTACCAGAATCCAACGAGGTCACCTACGCCGAGGGGCGCCTCACCATGCGGACGTACGCGAGCAAGAGCTTCGCTGCTCCCCTTCGGTCAAGACCAGGGGCACCCGTAGCGTTACATCGACAGGGTGTTCGACGTGGTGGTAGCCGTGAAGGTCGGAGCCGCGGATGCTGGAACGCATGATGTGAACGATCGATCGCGTCGTTCGGGACCTGGATCGCTGGCTCGGGTGCGTCTTCGATGCGGACGTCGCCGGTGCCGCACTTGGACGCTGCCTACGTTGGTGTGCCTTTCCGTTCGGAACGGGTCTACGAGAGCCGGCGGGCATGGTGATGGCAGTTACCGAAGCTCGCGAGATGGGTGCGACTGTCGCAGCATCGCCGCGGCCGGCTCAGCCCTGGCCGGTGTCCTTCGGGGTCGGGGCCAGGCCGGCCAGCGGTCCGTAGAAGTACGAGGCGGTGCCGCCGCCGTCGATGAGGATGTCGCTGCCGGTGATGAACGCGCCCCGGTCGGTCATCAGCAATTCGCCGACGGTGCCGATCTCGTCCGGGGTGCCCGCTCGCCCGGCCGGGGCAAGTTCGAGCATCCGGTGGTATCCGGCGCCGTTGGCGCCGTTCAGCTCGTCGCGGGCCAGCGGAGTGATCACGATGCCGGGGCTGATCGCGTTCACCCGCGCCCCGCGCTCACCCCAGCGGACCGCTTCGGCCATCACCCGCAGTCCGTTGGCGCGCTTGGAGACCTGGTAGGCGTTGAGCCCGTCGGTGAACTGGTCCGGCTGCAACATCGGCAGTGCCAGGAGCTCATCGGCCGGTGTGGTGGCCAGTAGCCGGTCCTGCTCCGCGGTCAACGCGGGATACCGGTGACCAGACTGGGAGGAAATCACGACGCCGGCGCCGCCTGCGGCGATCACCCGGCCGAACTCGTCCAACACCAGCGCGGTTCCGTAGAGGTCGACGTTAAGGATCTGCTGGATCGAGGCCTGGCTGGCCGATACCCCGGCCGCGTGGATGACGCCGGTCACGTCGCCCAGGCCTGTGGCCGTCACCGCCAGGGCGTGCACTGACTCACGAGACGACACGTCGACCACGGCGGCACTGGTCTCGAACCCGGCGTCGGCCAACACCCGGGCGGCCGCATCCGCGTTCTCCTGGCGTATATCGGCCAGCAGCACACGCTTACCCGGCGCGACACGGCGGGCGATGGCCTGCCCGATCAACCCTGCCCCGATGACGACAACTACCTTGCTCATGACGGTTTCCTTTCATTCGTCTGCCCGTTCCAAGGTTCGGACCGGGCTGCCGTCAATGCAACGCCCGATCGCGGCGCACAGGAAGTGACTGCTTTGCCGGGTACTGGCCGTACCCCCGATGCGGTATCGACCGAGGCGGGGTTTTCAGGCTTCGGGGATGGCCAGGCCGAACGTCTCCAGGGTGATCTCGTCTGGGTTTCCGGTGCGGGTTCCGGTGTCGAGAGCGTCGATCGCCGCGAGTTCGTGGGCGGTCAGGGTGAAGTCGAAGACGTCGAAGTTCTCGGCGATCCGCTCGGGCTTGACGGACTTCGGGATCGCCGAGCGACCCTGTTGCACGTGCCAGCGGAGCATGACCTGCGCCGCGGACTTGCCATGCGCCTGGGCGATGCACCCGATCACGGGATCGCCGAGGGTGCCCCGCCCGCCGCCGTGGTAGAAGGTGATCCCGCCGATCGGTGACCACGCCTGGGTGAGAATGCCGTGGGCGGCGTCGAAGTCCTGGGTCGGATGCTGGGCGACGTAGGGGTGCAGCTCGATCTGGTGCACGGCTGGGACGATCGAGGTCTGGTCGATGAGTTGTTGGAGGGTCTCGGGCCGGAAGTTCGACACTCCGATGGCGCGAACCGTCCCGTCGCGCAGCAGGGTTTCCAGCGCCTTATAGGCGCCGATTGTCAGGTCGAAGTCGGTCGGCAGCGGTTGGTGCAGGATCAGGAGGTCGATCTGGTCGACGGCGAGTTTGCGAGCCGACTTGTCGAAGCCGTGCAGGGTCTTGTCGTAGCCGTAGTCGCTGATCCAGATTTTCGTCTCGATGAAGATGTCCGACCGGTCGATGCCGGAGCGGCGGATTGCCTCGCCGACCTCGCGCTCGTTGCCGTAGCTGGCCGCGGTGTCGATGTGCCGGTAGCCGACCTGAAGGGCCGTGGTCACCGCGGCAACCGTCTCGTCGGGCGGTGTCTGGAACACGCCCAGGCCGATCGGGGGGAGCGTCACTCCGTTGTTGAGCGTCAGTCGAGTCTTCATAGGTTTCTCCTCTGGTTGAGCCGCTGCTGGTAGGGCAGGGCGTTTGCGGGTCGGGTGGTTGTTGTCAGTACATGTGGCTGGTGCCGTCGCCGGCGAGCCAGCGGCCTTCCTGTCGGCCGTAGCGGGCGGTCGACTCCAACTGCCAGGTGCCGTGTGCGCCGCCTATGGTGACGTCGATGGTGCTGCGGGCCATCAGT
This sequence comes from Phycicoccus sp., assembly GCA_039812375.1. Taxonomy (GTDB): domain Bacteria; phylum Actinomycetota; class Actinomycetes; order Actinomycetales; family Dermatophilaceae; genus JAGOME01. The sequence continues at coordinate 14,502 of JBDIAO010000027.1, forward strand.
GTCGCGGTGTCCTGCCCGGTCAGGGTGACGTGGATCGAGTGGTTGTCGATGGTGTGGTAGTCGAAGTAGCCCGACTCGATCTGCTCGAACCACTCCTCGCGGGGCTGGTCGTAGCCGGTGATGTGCCCGGCGTGGGAGTTGGGCATCGATAGGGCACGCAACGTGTCGATGTCGCCGTTGATCATGGCCTGCTGGCGGGCCCGGAAGTTGGCGGTGATGGCGTCGCGGTCAGCCTGGGCGTCCGGGTTGGTCATGGTCAGCTCCGGGGTTGACGGGCGCGAAACGGCGCTGCCACTGGCGCTTTCGCCCGTTTCGTCACCGTGGTGTTCGTGCTGCTCGGGGCGGATGCGGGTGGGGCCGTGCCCGCCGGGCCGGAGGTGCAGCCGGCGACGAAGAGGGTGAGGGCAGAGGCGAAAACGGCGGCGGCCCAGCGGGTCCGGGTGGCCGTGGAATCCGTGGCGATCACAGCGCACCTGCGCGCATGGCGGCGATGACGCCGCCGTCGATGAGGAAGTCGGATCCGGTGATGAATGAGCCGCGCTCACCCAGCAGCAGCGCGGCGAGTTCGGCGACGTCGGTCGGGGTGCCCATCCGGTGGGCGGCGGAGACCTCGATCATCCGGGCGTAGCCCGCGGCGTTGGGACCCGTCATCTCGTCACGGGCCAGCGGGGTGGAGATGACGCCAGGGGATAGGCAGTTGACCCGGGCGCCGCGCTCGCCCCACGGCAGCGCGGCAGCCTGGACACGCAGCGCGTTGGCCCGCTTGGCGATGATGTAGGCGGCCCCGGAGTCGCCGATAGCGCCGTCGGCCAGTTCGGGCAGCGTGACGAGCTCTTCGATGGGGGCGTAGGCGAGTTTCTGTTCCAGGTCGGCGGCAAGGCCGGGGCCCATGTGGCCAGCCTGGCTGGCGATCACGACGCCGGAGCCGCCGGTGGCGATCACGTCGGCGAACGAGTCGAGCACGTAGGCCGTGCCGAACAAGTCGACGGCCGTGATCCGTTCCGGTGTTGCCTGCGTCGGGGACACGCCGGCCGCGTGGACGACGCGCATGACGTCCCCCAGCGAGGCCGCGGCATCGGCAAGGGCCGTCACGGAGGCGCGGTCGGAGACGTCAACGGCGCGGGCCTCGACGTCGTAGCCTTCACTCTGCAACTGGTCGGCCACGGCGGCGAGCTGGGTCTGGTTGTAGTCGGCGAGCAGCAGGGTATGGCCCACCGCGGTGCGGCGCGCGACGGCCACGCCGATGCTTCCGGTGCCGATCAGCACGGTGACAGTGTCGGACATGAGGGGATCTCCTTGATGAGGGTTGAGCGGTGCTGTTGGTGGTGCTGGTTTACTGGTCGCGGCTTTTCTACTCGTGGGAGTTGAACTGGTAGGGGTCAGTCGGTGTCGGGTCGGTGGGTGACCATCAGCACGGATATGACGGCAGCCGCGGCCATGAGCCCGGCAGCAACGGCGAAGGCGATGACGTAGCCCGTCATGGTGGCCACAGCGACTGCCGTGCCGGCCGTGACCGCACCGGCGGTGGCGCTGGCAGCGACTGTGGAGAGCATCGCCGTGCCGATCGCGCCGCCGACCTGCTGGGAGGTGTTGAGCATCGCCGAGGCCACACCCGCGTCGTGCGCGTCCACGCCGTAGGTCGACAACGAGTTGGCCGCCAGGCCCGCGGTGCCTGCTCCGAGACCGATCAGGATCGAGCCGGGAAGGATCTGCCAGAAGCTGCTGTCGACCGACAGGAACATCAGGCAGATGAAGCCGGTCGCCGAGACGAGGTAACCGCCAAACATGACCCACCGTGAAGACATGGCGAGGACCAGGCGGCGGCCCACGTAGGTGGAACCGAACGCCAGCGACAGGGTCAAAGGCAGGAAGGCCAGGCCGGTTTGGATCGGGGTGTAGTCGAGGGTGATCTGGAAGTAGTAGGTGAGCACGAGGAACTGGCCGAACATCGCCATGATCGCCAGGCCGACGGCCAGATTGGCACCGCCCCGGTTGCGGTCGGCGACCACACGGAGCGGCAGCAGCGGATGGGCGGTACGGCCCTGGCGGGCGACGAACGCGCCGAGCACGACCACGGCGGTGGCGAACAGGGCGAGGGTTGGGGCGGCGAGCCAGCCATACAGCTCGGCATCGGTGAAGCTGTAGACCAGCAGCACCGCCCCGAACGTGGCCAACAGCGCCCCGGGGACGTCGATGCGGCCTGTCCGCGTGGCCGGGCCCGTCCTCGGAACGATGGGCAGCGCGGCCATGACGACACCGGTGGCGATCACCACGTTTATCAGCAGTGTCCATCGCCACGACACCCATTCGGTGAGAACACCGCCGAGCAGCAGCCCCACGGCGCCACCGGCGATCGCCACGGCGCTGAACACGCCGAAGGCGGTAGCCCGGTCCCGGCCGCGGGGGAACGCGAGCGTGAGCAAGGCCAGCACCGACGGCGCGAGCAGCGCCGCGAAGGCCCCCTGGGCAGCGCGGGCCGCGATCAGCATCGCGGTGTCCGCGGCCAGGCCGCCGGCGGCCGAGGCGAGCGCGAACCCGGCGAGTCCCACCAGGAATGCGCGACGGCGGCCGATCAGATCCGATAGGCGCCCGCCCAACAGCAGCAGCCCACCGAACGCGAGGCCGTAAGCGGTGACGATCCACTGACGGGCGACGTCGGACATGCCCAGCCCGGCCTGCGCTGCCGGCAGGGCAATGTTGACCACCGACCCGTCCAGCACGATCATCAGCTGAGCCGTGGCGACTACGGCCAGCAGCAGCCACCGGCGATCGCGTGCCGGTCGCGGGCCGGCGTCGCGCGGCGGGAAGGCTGGGGTGGCGGCGGGTACGGAGGCGACGCCGGTCGGCGCTGCGATACTCGGATCGTCGTCGACAAGTGGTTTGGTGGCGGCGGTTGTCATGACTTCAGGGTGCTGATGCCCGGACGCTCGAGGAAGACCCGCGCGTTCCGGGGAATGCCGCACCCCCTCGTTATTCAGGCGATACTGGTGGTCGTGCCTGAACGTCCACGGACCGAGTCGCCACTGGGTGTCTTCCTCAAGACTCGCCGCGACCGCCTGTCGCCGCGCCAGGTCGGCCTGACCCCTGGTGTCGGCCTGCGGCGCACCCCCGGGCTGCGACGGGAAGAGATCGCCACGCTGGCTGGAATCAGCAGCGACTACTACATCCGGCTGGAACGCGGCAAGGAACGCCACCCCAGCCGCGCCGTGATTGAGTCGCTGGCACGCGCACTCCAACTCGACGATGACGAACGCGTGCATCTGCGCGAACTGGCGGAGCAGTCCGAAAAGGTAGACCTGGCAGACAATGTCGCGAGCGCGTCCGACGTGCCTGTCGGGGTCTTGCGCATGCTTGAACAACTTCGGCCGCTGCCGGTGCTCATCACCAACCGGATCGGTGATTTCAAGGCCTGGAGCCCGTCCGGCCTGCGCCTTCTCGCCGGATTGTCTGACTGGCCCGAGACCGAACGCAACGCCGTGCGGTACGGGTTCCTGCACCCGGCGGCCCGCATGTTGTACGTCGACTGGGAGAACCAGGTGACCGGACTGGTCTCGGGACTGCGCCGCCTCGCCTCCACCGAACCTCACGCCGGCGACGTCGCCACGCTCGCTGTCGAGATGCGCCGGGAGAGCGCAGACTTTCGGCGACTCTGGGACCGCTACGACATCGACCACTACGTGACCGGTGCGCAGACGCTCAACCACCCCGACGCCGGTGAGATCACCGTCGACTACCAGGTTCTGCGTATCGAGGGCGAAGGCGGCCTGACCATGATGGCTTACCACGCCGAGAAGGGCAGCCCCGTATACGACGCGTTCGTCAGCCTCGATTCGTAGCGTGAGGCACATGTTGTCGGGCGACGTGGTACGGGACTTGTTGGACCGGTGCACTGCCGCCGTCTTGACGACGTACCGTCGAGACGGGAGCGCGGTGGCAACACCCGTCTGGTTCCGGGCGGAACAAGACACGGTCGAGGTAGTGATCGCGCAAACCGATGTGAAACTACGCCGCCTGCAACAGGGGCAACGCTGCTCGTTGACGGTGTTCGAGACGACGCCACCGTTTCGCGCGCTCCGCATCGACGCCACCCCTGAGTTTTCCCGCAACGGCGTCGATGCGGCGCGGCTGGTGATCGCCAGCCGCTATCTCGGATCCGAAGACGGCGAGCGGTTCGCTCGGCTACGCGGTCCGGCCACGGTCGTATCGTGGCCGGTGGCCGGCGCGCACAGCTGGGATCTCACGGCGATCCTGCCCTGAAGCCGATCAGCGGGAGGGTCGGCATACCCTGCCGGAGGCGGCATCCACGTCGCGATGGAGGCAGCACATACGTCATCGTGTCATCGGCAGTGCTGCAACCGGTTCTGTGCCACTCGTCGACCCCCTGAGGACAATCTGCGTAGCCAACGCAGAGCGGCCCGGTACCGTGGGCGCGCGGTGTTACGGTCGGGGCACGGAGCTGGGGTTGGGCGGGCACGTCGTCCTCGTAGTAGGCGGCACCGGGCTGATCGGCAGGGCCGTCGTGCAGCCGTTGCGTGCCGAGGGAGCGGTGCCGATCAGCGCGAAGGCGATGGTTTTTCTCCGCGTCGCGAACGCCGTACTGCCACTCCTGGTCGCGCAGCGCGGCGGGGCGGTGGTCGGTGTCAGCGGCCAGAACGCGTTCCTCACCGGCAACGTCACCGGATCGGTGCGAAACGCGGCACTCATCATCACGGCGAAGAACCTCGCAGACGCCGTCGCCGGCACAGGCGTCAGGGTCAACACCGTGAACCCGGGCACGGTTCGAGAGGACGCCGCAGCCGAGGTAGCCGTCGGCTCCGGCGGCGAAGGCACCCCCGGCCAGGTTGCCGACGTCATTACGTTCCTGGTGTCGCCGCGCGGCGCGGGAATGTCGGGTGAAGCGATCGCCGTCGGACATCGCGTACGGGGAGCCAGCGGACTATAGGAGGGCACCTCGTCTGTTTGTCGGGGTTCGCGGCCGCCTGATCCGGTGGAGTCGGCGGCGTTGTGTGCTCGCGAGCAGTTGACCGCGCCGGTGCGTTCCTCAACCCGGGTGACGTCCGAAGCCGGCGACCTTTCCGTCGCCGCCGATCTGCTGGCGACGTCCTGGTTCTACTCGCTGTAGCCGCAGCTTTCTCGGCCAAGGCGGCAAGATTCCGTTCAGATGCACCAGGCTGCACGATATGGCTGGCCAGGTAGTGGTGCTGGATGTCCGCGACGTGCTGCGGAGCGGGCAGTCGTTGACCGCTTCCCTCACCGGCACCCACCCCGTCCGTGGGACCAGAGCCGCTGCCGATGGTGACAGTCACAACGCCTGTTGCGTCGCTTCGGCCTTCTGGCTGGCGGCCCAGCTGGCGAGGAGTGTGAGTCCGTCGGCGGTGGGGGTGTCGGGGTCGGCGGTGTAGATGTTCAGCGACAGATCGGTGTCCGAGGGCAGCTCCATGCCCTCGAAGTTGAGGTCGAGTTCGCCGACGGCGGGGTGGCGAAGGCGTTTGCGGCCGCTGCGGTGGAACGTCACGTTGTTCGACGCCCAGTGTCGGCGGAACAGTTCGCTGTGGGTGGATAGTTCACCGACCAGGGCCTGGAGCTGCGTGTCGTAGGGGTGGCGGCCGGCTTCCAGGCGGAGCATGGCCGCGGCGTCTTGAGCGATGCGGTCGTAGTCGACGAAGAAGTCGCGAGCGGCGGGGTCGAGGTAGACGAATCGGGTGGTGTTGGCAGGGCGCCGGTCGGCGGGTCCGGCGATGGCTGAGTGGAGGACCGGCGAGTACAGGGCGCGGGCGAGCGGGTTCATGGCGAGGATGTCGTGGCGAGCGTTGCGGATCCAGGCGGGGGCTTCGGTGATGGCGTCGAGGATTTGTTGCATGACGGGGCGGATCGTGGTGGCCGCCGGTTTCGGGCGCCGCCGCGCGGGCCCGGCGGCGCGGGCGAGCGCGTACAGATGCTCGCGTTCGGCCTCGTCGAGGTGCAGCGCGCCGGAGACCCCGTCGAGCACGGCGTCGGAGGCACCGGCGAGGTTGCCGCGTTCCATGCGCACGTAGTAGTCGATCGACACGCCCGCCAGCAGGGCGACCTCTTCGCGGCGCAGGCCCTTGACCCGCCGGTTGTCGCCGCCGTAGGCGGGCAGTCCGGCCTGGTCGGGGGTGATGCGTTCGCGGCGGGAGGTGAGGAAGTCGCGGACCTGTCTCCGGTGGTCCGCCGCCTGGTCTGCTCGTTTGTCCTGCGTCGTCATGATATCGACGGTAACCGGGTCCGCCTTTGCCTGGGAGGTATCGACAGTACCTGGAAGGGCAGGCACTGCCAGGTCGGCGCGAACGCGGCTTACATGAGTGGAGCGGGTTTGCGACCGCGATACCCGTACCACGATGTGAAGAGAAGAGCAGGATGATGCGCGCGACATTGATCTACGGCGCCGGCGATGTCCGGGTCGAACATGTCCCTGACCCGAGGCTGGTGGAACCGACCGACGCGATCGTGCGGGTGGTTGCGGCCTGCATCTGCGGGTCGGACCTGTGGCCCTACGCCGCCAAACCCGCCGCCGAGCGCGGCGACCGGATGGGGCACGAGTTCCTGGGCGTGATCGAGGACACCGGCCGGCAGGTCGGCGATCTCAAGCGCGGCGATCTGGTCGTGGCGCCGTTCGTGTGGTCCGACAACACGTGCGAGTTCTGCCGCGAGGGCCTGCACACCTCCTGCCGGCACGGCGGCACGTGGGGCGGGCAGCATCTCGACGGCGGTCAGGGCGAGGCCGTGCGGGTGCCGCAGGCAGCCGGAACGCTGGTCAAGCTGCCGGTGGCCGCCGACTCGACGCTGCTGCCGTCGCTGCTGACCCTGTCGGACGTGCTCTGCACCGGCCACCACAGCGCCGTCACCGCCGGCGTCAACGCCCACACCAGTGTCACGGTGATCGGCGACGGTGCCGTCGGGCTGTCCGCGGTGCTGGCGGCCAGGCGGCTTGGCGCCGAACGCATCATCCTGATGGGTCGGCACCGGGCGCGCACCGACCTGGGCCGCGAGTTCGGCGCCACCGACGTCATCGCCGAGCGCGGCGAGGAGGGCGCGGAGCGGGTACGGGAGCTGACCGGCGGCGACGGAACCCACACGGTACTTGAGTGCGTCGGGCACCTCGCGGCGTTGGAGACGGCGTTCGACGTGGTGCGCGCGGGCGGCGCCATCAGTCGGGTCGGCGTCCCGCAGTACCAGTTGGGTCCGATCGGGTTCGAGCGGATGTTCTTCCGCAACATCACCCTGACCGGCGGCGTCGCCCCGGCCCGGGCCTACATCGACGAACTGCTCCCTGACATCCTCGACGGCACGATCGAACCGGGCAAGGTCTTCGACCGCGCCGTCGACCTCGACGGCGTGCCGGCCGGCTACAAGGCCATGGCCGACCGCGAAGCCCTGAAAGTGCTGGTCACGCCATGACCACGTCACGCGAGACAGGACCGACAACGTGGGGCCGGGCCGAACTCGACGTCATCGACCGGGCCGGAGAGATCACGATCGCGTCCCGGCGCCGCGACGGCACGTTGCGCGCCGGCCGCATCGTGTGGTCCGTCCGCCACGACGACGCGATCTACATCCGGTCGGTGGGCGGTCCCGACGCCGCCTGGTACCGCGGGGTGCAGACCCGCCACACCGGCCACGTGACCGCCGGAACCGTCGACCGGGACGTGCTGTTCGTCGAAACCGACCACACCCCCGGTGGCCGCCTCGATGACGTGCTCGACGCGGCCTACCGCGCCAAGTACGGCACCGGCAGCCCCGTCCAACACATCACCAGCGAGCGGGCGCGGCTGACCACGCTGCGGGTCGACCCCACCTGATCCGCCCGCAACCGGATTGAAGGAGACAACCATGAAGTACCGTCCACTCGGTCGTACCGGCGTGCAGGTCAGCCCGCTGTGCCTGGGTGCGATGATGTGTTCCTGGCCACCAAGTTCTTCATACCCATGGACGACCGCGACCCGAACCACCGCGGCGCCTCCCGCCGGTGGATCATGACCGAGATCGAGAACTCGCTGCGCAGACGGGGCACCGACCACGTCGACCTCTACCAGGTGCGTCAGCCCAGTCCCGGCACCGACGCCGCCGAAACCTTCGGTGCGCTCACCGATCTCGTGCGGCAGGGCAAGACCTGCTACATCGGGTCGTCATCGTACTCGGCCGCGCAGATAGTCGAAGCACAGTGGGTGTCCAAGGAGAACCACTACGCCCGGTTCGTCACGGAGCAGCCGCCGTACTCCATCCTGGTCCGCGGCATCGAAACCGTCGTGCTACCCACCGTGCAGCGCCACGGCATGGGCGCCCTCACCTACAGCCCCCTCGACGGTGGATGGCTTTCGGGCCGGTGGCGCAAGAACAACGCCGCCTCCCCGGCCTCGTCCGCGCGACCCTCGGCCCGGTTCGACATGACGACGCCGGCGAATAGGCGCAAGCTCGACATGGTCGAAGACCTGGCCCATCGTGCCGAGCAGAGCGGGATCTGCCTGATCGAGATGGCGATCGCGTTCGCCATCAACCACCCGAGCGTCACGGCCGCGATCGTCGGCCCGCGCACCATGCAGCAGCTGCGATCCTACCTGCCCGCCGCGCGACGCCGCTGACAAGGCGACGAGGCCGAGGAAGACGAGAGAGGAAAGCGGGAAGAGGTGATCTGCGGTGGACGGGCTTGAAGTGACGGTACTGCTGGGACTCGTGGTCCTGATCTCAGCGGTGGCCTCGCCACGAGTGCAGGTGGCACCCCCGTTGCTGATGGTGATCTGCGGACTGGTGCTGGGTTTCGTGCCCGCGTTGCGCCGGGTCCAACTGCCGCCCGAGGCCATGCTGCTGATCTTCCTGCCGGTCCTGTTGTTCTGGGAGAGCCTGACCACATCGCTGCGCTCGATCAGGCGGGACCTGCGCGGAATCGTGATCATGAGCACCCTGCTGGTGGTGGTGACCGCGTTCGGCGTCGCTGGCGTCGCTGCTGCGCTGGGTATGCCGTGGAGCGCCGCGCTGGTCCTGGGGGCCGCTGTGGCGCCCCCAGATGCGACCGCTGCCGCTGCGCTGGGGCGCACCCTGCCCCGCCGGCAGTTCACGCTGCTCAAGGCCGAGAGCCTGACCAACGACGGAACCGCGCTGGTGCTATACGCGATCGCCGTCAGCGCCGCCTCGGGCACCCACTACTCCGTCCCGGACGTCACAGGCCTGGTGCTGTTGTCCTACCTGGGCGGTATCGCCTCCGGGCTGCTCATCGCGGCACTCGCATACGCCGTTATGAGTCGTCTGCGCGACCCGATCGCCATCAACATCTCCCTGCTCGTCACCCCGTTCACCGGCTACCTGGTTGCCGAGCTGATCGGCGCCTCTGGTGTCCTGGCCGTCGTGGTCGCCGGGCTCGTGCTCGCCTACGTCTCGGGCCGGATCAGCAACGCTGCGTCCAGGCGTCAGACCGAGTCGGTCTGGCCGTTGGGCTCCTACCTGCTCAACGGCGCGCTGTTTGTGCTCATCGGCTTGGAGACACACGCCGTGGCCCACAGTCTCGGCCTCGGCCACGTCGCCCGACTGCTGTCTCTGATCGTGGCGGTGTGGGTCGCGATGATCGTCATCCGCTTCGTGTTCACACAGCTCAGCGTCGTGCTCATCCGAGTACTCGACCGCCGTCCAGCCCAACGAGCTAGGCGGATGAGCTACCGGGCACGGGTGGTCGGCGCGATGGCCGGTTTCCGCGGCGCCGTTTCACTCGCCATCGCCCTGTCTGTGCCTACCGCACTGGCCGACGGAGGCCTCTTCCCGGCCCGCGACGACATCGTCCTGGTCACGGCCGGGGTCGTCGTGCTGACCCTGCTGGTGCAGGGACCGCTGCTGCCCGGGATCGTGCGGTGGGCGCACCTGGGCGAGGACGACGCCGACGCAGACGAGTTGCGGCTGGCCGAGCAGGAGATCACCGCCACCGCGGTCGCAGCGCTGCCCGACCTCGCCGCGGAGCACGCCGTCAGCGAAGAAGTCCGGCAGCGGCTCACCAGCGACTACCAGGAGCATCTTGCGCTCGTCCGGGCGAAACGGCCGCACTCGAATAGATCCTTCGACCCTGCGGTGGAGGAACTGGAGGCTCTGCTGCAGGGTCAGGACATCGTGCCGGGGGCCCAGCGGGAGGCGCGGGTGGTGCAGTTGGACGAATACGGCCCACTGACCCGCAACGAGGAGTACACCCGGCTGCGGCTGGCCTTGCTCGACCGCAAGCGGGAGACGCTACTGAGACTGCGCCGCGAAGGCACCATCGACGACGCCGTCTCCTGGCGCATCCAGACCCGGCTCGACATCGAAGAACTCCGCCTCACCGGAATCGAACCCTTCGCGTAACCGGCCCGGGCGCGCTACTTCGCCGCCGCCAGGTCACCGCCCTCGACCCGTCGGCCGCCGACGCCGTGGGCGAGCAGGTTCATGGCACCGGACGGCGGAGCGCGCCCGCCGTCCTGGGAGGTACTGGTGTTACCCGGAAGAGCAGGCACTGCCGCGACGGCGGGAACGGGGTTTGCATGGATGACGTGACCGCCGTGAACCACACCGCCAGCATCACCGAGCCGACCAGTGGATCACGTCGTGGAGCCAGCCGCAGCGCAGTATCTGCACATCAATCCGTTCGAACCCATCAATGAGGAGCACAGAAATGCAGAAGAATCCCGCGGCCGACACCGTCAAGACGCCTGCCGAGAACTTCACCGGCGACGTCTACCTCGATCCCGTCTTCGCCGGGGACGGCGCCTCAAAGCTGGTCTGCGGACTGGTTCGGTTCACCCCCGGGTCCCGCACGAACTGGCACTCGCATGCCAACGGGCAGCTGCTGGTGTGCACCGACGGCGTCGGGCTGGTCGGCACCCGCGACGGCGAAACCGTCATCCTGCACGCCGGGGAGTCTGTGTGGACCCCCGCGGGCGAGGAGCACTTCCACGGCGGCACGGCGGATCACATGATGTGCCACTACGCGATCCTTGACGCGGGGGGTGATGGCGACGCCACGACCTGGCGCGAGCCGGTCACCGACGAGCAGTACACAGCAGCGAACGCGGCGGCAAGACAGTGACCATGCCGACCACCGACCCCTCCCTCGATCCGTGGGCGTTGGCCGACACCGACCCCGAGTTCGCCGACTACTTCGGCCACTTCGCGTTCGGCGAGGTCGTGGCGGATGCCGCCCGCCTCGACGGGCGGGTCACGGAGAACGTCCGGGTCCTGGTCCAGGCCGCGGCCTGCCTAGTGGCCGGCGGGCAGACCGGGTTCCGGACTCTGGTCGCGGCCGGTCTGTCCGGCGGCGTTGTCACACCGGTCGAGGTGAAGGAGGTCGTCTACCAGGCGGTCGCGTATGCCGGGGCGGCCCGCGCGATCGACTACCTTCGTGCGCTCAACGAGATCCTCACCGACCACCGTGTTCCGCTGCCGCTGCCCGGCCAGTCGGCCTCCACGCCGCACACCCGGCTGGAGCACGGCAAGGAGGTGCAGGCTCGCATCGTCGGCGGTATCGACGCCGTCCAGGCCAGGATTGACGACGCCGGCGCCGACGAGAAGCACCTGCAGCGCTATCTCGCCGCCAACTGTTTCGGCGACACCGTCGGCCGCCACGGCCTCGAGATGAACCTGCGGGAGCTGGTCACGTTCGCCATGCTCGTTGCGCTCGGGGGCGCCGATGCGCAGGTCCAGGGCCACGTCGCCGCGAACCTCGCGGTCGGCAACGGCCGGGCCACGCTGCTGGCCGTGCTGACGCTGCTGGTCCCGTTCATCGGCTACCCCCGTGCCTTGAACGGTCTCGCCGCGCTCAACAACATCACGACCAGCCCGAGCGGGGCGTGAATGATTGCTCACCCGTCGAGAACTCGTGCGCGCCGGAATGTTCGGCGCCCTCGGGTTGACGGCCACGGCGGCCGGGTGCGCGAGCAGCCCGCAGACGCCGACGATGGCAACCACAGGAGCGCAACCCGACGTCTCCACCGGAGCGCGGCCGGACGCGGCCCCCAAGCCCCGGCCGAGGATCTTGCTGGCCTACTTCTCCCGCCCCGGCGAGAACTACTGGAACGGAGGGCGGCGCACCGTGCAGGTCGGCAACACGAAACGGCTGGCGCAGATGATCGCCGACCGCATCGACTGCGACACCTACGAGATCGCCGCCGCAGATCCCTATCCCGCCTCATATGAGCGGACGGTCGCGCGGAACGTCGACGAGGAACGGGCCGACGCCCGCCCGGTGATCGCGGGGGCACTGCCGGACCTCGCCGTCTACGACACGGCCCTGCTCGGCTGCCCCGTCTGGAACGTGCAGGCCCCGATGATCATGTCGACCTTCATCGAGAGCGTCGACCTGAGGGGGAGAGAGGTGCTGCCGTTCGTCACCTATGCCGTCAGCGGTATGGGCCGCGTCGAAGACGACTACCGCACCGCCCTGCCCGATTCCACGGTCCACAACGGTCTGGCCGTGCGCGGCGAAACCGGCGACCAGGCCGGCGACCAGCTCGACACCTGGCTGCGCGCCGTAGACCTGCTGCCCTGAGAGCCAACCGAACATCCACCTGAGGAGAGTCCGTGTACAGCTACACCCTGAACAACCAGGTCACCATTCCCGCGCTTGGGCTGGGCGTGTTCCAGAACCCGCCCGAGCAGACCACCGCCGCTGTCGCCACCGCACTGCGGCGGGGGTACCGGCACATCGACACCGCCGCGGCCTACGGCAACGAACGCCAGGTCGGCGACGCCATCCGCGGCTCCGGCCTGGACCGCGACGAGGTGTTCATCGAAACGAAGGTGTGGATCAGCGACTACGGCTATGACGAGACGCTGCACGCCTTCGACAAGAGCGCCGGCAAGCTCGGCGTCGACCAGATCGACCTATTGATCCTCCACCAGGCACTTCCGTCGAAGTTCGACGCAACGCTGACGGCCTACCGTGCCCTGGAGGCGCTGCTCGCGGACGGGAAGGTCCGCGCCATCGGGGTCAGCAACTTCATGGTTGAGCATCTGACGCGGCTGCTGGATGTCGCCCGCGTCGTGCCGGCGGTCAACCAGATCGAGGTCCACCCCTACTTCGCCCAGCGCGGGCTGCAGGACTTCGATGCAGCGCACGGCATCCTGACCCAGGCGTGGTCACCGATCGGCGGGATCACCAGCTATCGCGGGGATGCCACCCGGTCGACGTTCAACGACCCTGTCATCGGACGCATTGCGACCGCGCACGGCAAGAGCCCCGCGCAGGTCATGCTGCGCTGGCACCTTGACCAGGGACGCCAGGTGATCCCGAAATCCGTCAACCCGACCCGCATCGCCGAGAACATCGACGTGTTCGACTTCACGCTCACACCCGACGAACTCGCCCAGATCGATGCCTTGGACACCGGTGTGCGCGGCGGACCCGAACCCGCCGACATCACCCTGGCAACCTTCGGCCGCGACATCGACGAAGCGTGACCCGCAGTAAACCGGCCAGGCGCTCACAGAACCCGGGACTGTACGGGTTTCGGTGTAACTGGCTCGACTTGCCGGCGATGGTCGGCGGGGAAGGGTCGTCATGACCGAGACACTGACAGGCATGGGTTCGTCGATGAACTCGACGGTGTGAGCGGAGGCCGAGTGACCTTGTCGACCCTCGTCGCACTCAAGGAGTGTTGCGGCGTCTCGATCAGGGCAATGGTGGTCAGGCTCCAGCACTAGGCCGCATCGACGCTGCCCAAGGGCAGAGTCTCTAGAAGCAGATCTCGGCGCGCGGCTGGAACACAGGCGAGCCGGTCCATGTGGGCAACGAGCGAGCCGTATGGTTCGGGAAGGCGATGCGTCAGCGATTTCCTGACGACGAGTCCTTTGCGTGCGCTGCCGAACAGTTCGGTCTCGACGCGTCCTGGTTCGAGCGGTGGACGACGTGGGAGCAGTCTGCCACCGCTCGATGCAACTGTCATTGATCTGAATGTCCGACCTGGCCGCAAACGCGGGGCTGGTGACTCCGGTCAGCAGATCGTTTCTCTGGGGCGGAGGTAGTGGCGACGTCGACGCGGTGAAGGTGACTCGATCGGTCATCAGTGGCCCATCGCCAACGATGGGCCACCAACCCGAGATGATCCGATAGACCGAGATCGAAGAGCCGCCCGGTTTCCCCTGTATTCCAAGCGAATCCGATAGTTCCCAGCGAGAGCGGACGAGATGCTCCCAAGGGCGCGGCGAGCTTGAGCTCTGGGCGATTGTCGCCGCCGCCTCCAATGCCCTGTGTGGACGCAAGTTCCCGGACGCAGCATCTACCCGGCCCAGGGGACCTCCTCCGCTGCGATACGAAGCGGAGATCCTGCTGGCGGAGGCAGGGGCAGATCGGACAGTTGTCAGCCACGCGGCGGGGGGGCGACGGCATGGCCACCGAGGGGCGTGAGTCGTGGCGCTTCGCAGCGTCGAGCATCACCTGAACTCCTCGATGACCTCCATCTGGAGAGTGGCCATGGGTGGCCGTTCCTCGCCCCCCTAATCCCACGCTCATCAGTCGGTCGCGTCGGCTGGGCCGTGCGGGAGGATTTTGCGCGCCTCGTCGCCGAGGAGCCGTTCCTGAACCGCGGCGGCGAGGAAGCGGTAGGCCCACTCCTGGGCCAGGGCGCGGTTGTCGGTGAACACGATGGGGACCATGGGCCAGCGGACCTGGCACTGGACGATGAGGTCGGCGACCAGGGACGGGCGGACGTGGTCGAGCTTGAAGACGGCCGAGTACCGCTCCTCGACGACGGCGACGACCTCGTCGTCCACCAGGACTGCGTAATCGCCGACGGGGAGCGCCTTCCGGGTGGTGGTGGCCTGCTGATGGGTGAACTTCCACGGGTAGCGCTGGCGAGTGTCGACGACGATCTCGAGCTGCTCGAGGCCCGCGGCGCGGGCCGTGGGAGCACGATGTTGGGGCGGGCGGCCTTGGCGATGCGTGCGGACTGCCAGAAGATCATCTCCCGCCCGCGGGCCCGAGTGATGACGAACTGGCTGCGGGCTTCCCGGGTGCGGTTGGCGACGATGTCGATCGCCGCGCCTCGCCGCGCCTCGGCGCGCCACGGACGTCAACGGCACCTCGTCGACGATCTCGGCGTCCTCGGGCCAGGGTGCGTCGTGGCGGTGGCAGTAGACCTTCGAGATGCGCGGCCACGTCTCGCGGGTGCGCAGGACGATCCCCGAGCCGAGGGGGATGAGGACGAGATAGGGCAGGCTCGAGGCCTGGTCTGGGTTGCAGGCGATGAGGAGCGCCTTGGGCGCGCGCCAACGCTACGCGGAAAGTGATCACTGGAGCCTCATCACGGCGCCCTCCAGGGCTCTGCTCTTGTCGCGAACGGGTCGTCAAGGGACGGGTCGCCTGACGGCCCCGATCCCCGTGCGTTTCCCGCCCGAACTCCTCGAGCAGATCCGGGAGGCTGGCCGGCTTGATGGCAATGACGTTCGGGCCGGTGCCCGTGCTGCGCGCGCTAATGGCCGACCTGCCGGGTGCGCGGTATGCATGGATCTATGGGTCGTGGGCCGCCCGCCACGACCAGCAGCCAGGGTCGGTCCCCGGCAGCATCGACGCACTCGTGGTCGGCAGCGGGGACCTCGAGCAGGTCGCGCCATCTGCGGAGAGCGCGGCGCGCCTACTGGCCGAGGCCGAGCGACACCTGCGGTCCGCCGAGCTCGTCGCTGCCATGTAGCGGCTCCTTCCTCACCTGCAGCCGTGGTGAGCGTCGACGACAGCGCTTCGCACCGATCTACGCCTGCCTCTTGGTCCTGGAGGACCGGCAGCTCAGGTGGACAGGAGTGGCGCCGCGCCTGGAGGCTCCTTCGGGATGGCACGTGGGACGCATGTTCGCCGCTCCGACACAGCGCCGAGCCGCATCGCCGCAGGTCAGCAGCCTCTCACCAGTTCGTCTATTCGGAGGGTCGAGAAACTCAGACGCATAACGGCATCGTTGGGTATGGATGGCCGTATGGGGCACCGTTAACTTCCCGCACCATGTCCGTCCCCAGGAACCTCCTGCCCCCGCTACCCTGCACGTTTCCCGCACCAAGTCCGTCCCCAGACGTCGGTGGACACTTCGGTGCAGTCAGGCCCGCCTCAAGTAGGATCCCCTAACTGGCAGGGGCATCCCGAGCGGTCGGGGGCAGGCATCCCGTTGGAGGGGATTTCACGATGCGTTGTGCACTCCCGGCTGCGGCGCTGCTCGCGGCTGGCGTGCTCGTCGGGTGCGCCAGCGCGCAGTCGGGGGCGCCGCCACCAGCGACCGGCTCGAGCACCGCGAGCCCGACGGGCTCGAGCACCCCGAGTACGACGGCGTCTGTGACCGGGACACCCAGCCCAAGTGCTTCACCCCCGGCTTCGCCGCAGTGCGTCGGCTCGGTAATGCACATCGTTCCGCACCAGGATGACGACCTGTTGTTCCAGAGCCCAGATCTGCTGCGAGACATCGAGGCCCTGCGGTGCGTGCGGGTCGTCTATGTCACGGCGGGCAACGGCGACTACGGGGATGTGGACTACTGGCAGAGCCGTGAGGCCGGGATCGAGGCGTCCTACGCCTTCATGGCAGGCGTGGAGGATCACTGGACGTCAGCTGACGCCGGTATTGCCGGCCACCCGATCCGGCTGGAGACCCTGGTGGGCAGACCGAGCATCACGGTGGCGTTCATGCGGTTGCCGGATGGGTCCGTACCCGGGGGCGGGGACAAGTTCGAGGGATTCCAGACCCTCCAGCGGCTCTACGACGGCGCGATACCATCCATGACGGCGGTGGACAAGACAGCCACATACACCAAGGCCGAGCTCACAGCCACGCTCACGCAACTGATGACCGACTTCAAACCGCTGACGGTCCGCACCCTGAACTTCACCCAGAAGTACTTGCAGCCGGATCATTCGGACCACGTCTACACCGCCAAGTTCGCCGTCGACGCCAGCGCCGCCTATAGCGGGTCGCACACTCTGCTGGGATACGGCACATACCCGGTCACCCAGTTGGGCGCCAACGTGACCGGCAGAGACTACGAGGGCAAGCTGGCGGCATACAACGCCTACGTCCCCTATGACGAGGACATCTGCACCGAGAACTGCCCGAGGCCCGACCTGCAGTGGCTGGCTCGCCAGCGTGTCCTGGGCTCGGTCCCGACGGGCAATGCGGCGCGGGAGCAGGGGTCGACCGTGTCGGCCTCCTCGGAGAATGTCCGGGGCGGGCAGGGCGCGGCGAAGGCGGTTGACGGCTTCCCCGAGGGGTTTGCCACTGACGGCACCCGAGAGTGGGCGACGGTGGGCGGGAAGGCTGGCAGCTGGATCCAGGTGGACTTCTCCTCACCGAAGAACCTCAATGCCGTTGCGCTGTATGACCGGCCGAACCTCGGCGACTGGATCACCTCCGGCACGTTGACGTTCTCCGACGGCAGCAGCATCGCGGTCCGGACGTTGCCGAACGCCGGTTCGCCTCTCGTGGTGCCGTTCCCGGAGCGCAGTGTGACCTGGATGCGGTTCACCGTCGACTCGGTGGGGGCCGCCACCACCAGTGTCGGCCTGGCCGAGATCGAGGCACTGACCGCCTTCAGGTGATGGTGGCTCGCCCTATGGGGGTCTGGCGCACCGGCATACGGCACGGCGGCATCGGTTGTCTGGGCGCCCAGTTAGGGTGGCTGGCCGTGGGCCGGCCATCGGCGTCGAGGCCTGCGCGATTGATCTGAGGTGAGGCGTGTGGCCGTCGTTCGTCTGGGCACGAGACGATCGGAGCTGGCCCGGGCCCAGTCGACCGGGATCGCCGACCGGCTGCGACAGGCCGGTCACGACGTCGAGCTTGTCGAGATCGTCACGCAGGGGGATCTGTCCGAGGAGCCGCTGCACATGATCGGCGGGACCGGTGTCTTCGCTGCTGCGATCCGGCGGGCGCTGCTCGCGGGCCGGGTCGACGTGGCGGTGCACTCCCTCAAAGACCTGCCGACGACCCCCGAGCCGGGCCTGGTCATCGCCGCGACCCCGGTGCGTGAAGACCCCCGGGACGTTCTCGTGGCGCGCGGTGGGCTCACCCTCGGCGAACTGCCCAACGGCTCGGTCGTCGGCACCGGCTCCCCCCGGCGGGCTGCCCAGCTCCATGCCCTCGGCCTGGGGCTGCGGGTCGAGCCGATCCGGGGCAATCTCGACACCCGGTTGCGGCTCGTGGAGTCTGGGGTTGTCGACGCCATCGTCATCGCCCGGGCCGGCCTGGCCCGGCTCGGGTGGCTCGAGCGAGCCACTGAAGTCCTCGACCCGATCCTCATGCTGCCCGCCCCCGGCCAGGGCGCACTGGCGCTGGAGTGCCGGGCCGACCGCACCGACATCCGCGCAGCGCTGGCCCCCCTCGACGATGCGGACACCGCCGTGCGGGTCCGGGCCGAACGGAGCGTGCTGGCCACCCTCGAGGCCGGATGCACCGCTGCGGTCGGAGCCTTGGCCGAGGTGGCCGAGGGCGAGGCCGGACCTGAGCTGTCGCTGCGCGCCTTCGCTGGCTCGTCGGACGGGACGATCGAGTTGCGCCGCAGCGTTATCGGTAGCTATGGCGAGCCCGAGGAGCTCGGTGCGCGACTCGCTCACATCCTGCTCGAGGACGGCGCCGCCGAGATCACCCATCCCACCGACCAGGGCCACC
>JBDIAO010000028.1:0-32884 GCA_039812375.1 Phycicoccus sp.
CTGATGCGGAGGACCCGGAACCCCCGGCTGCTCGCGAACCGGTCGCATCGCAGGCTCAGTTCCTGCCCGACCCAACGGTGCAGCGAGTCTGCTCCGAGGTTCTTCGACACGACCAGGTATGCCGTCCCGTCAGGCGTGAGCCGCGTCAGCCACGCCCGGAGCAGATCGTGCAAGGCGGCTTTGCCGATCCGGATCGGGGGGTTGGACCAGATCAGGTCGTATGCCGCGTCCTGGGGAACCACCTCTGGTGCCATCACCTGCACCCCGGTCAGGCCCAGGCGCTGCGCGTTGCGCGCGGTGAGATCGAGGCAGCGTTCGTTGACGTCCACGGCATGGATGCTTGCCTGTGGCGCGAGCATCGCCAGGGTGAGCGCAATCGGTCCCCAGCCGCACCCGAGGTCGAGGAAGGTGCCACCCGCAGGGGGGTCCGGGACTGCGTCGAGGAGGACCCTGGTGCCCTTGTCGATCCCCTCCGGGGAGAAGATCCCCGGTGCGACCTCGACGTCCACCGCACGCCCGGCGAGCCGCACCGTACGGGTCGAGCGCTGATCTGCGCTGGCAGGCCGGGCGGTGAAGTAGTGCTCCTGGGCGGCCATGGACGTCCACGGTATCGGGCGGGGATGGGCCGGGTGCACGCTTCGAGGCGCCACCACAGCTGTGGTAATGGGAGAATGACCGGTGATATGACTGACCGCCACCTCCTTTCTGCCGCCGAGGCGCTATCCGACGACCGTTGGGACGACGCCGGATTCGCCCTCGACGACGACGCTTTGCCACTGCACCAGGGCGAACAACTCGCTCGCGACGAGCGGGCAGCCCTGCGCCGGGTCGCCGGTCTGTCGACTGAGCTGCAGGACGTCACGGAGGTCGAGTATCGGCAACTGCGCCTGGAGCGGGTCATCCTGGCCAGCGTGTGGTCGCAGGGCAGCCTCCCCGAGGCCGAGAACTCCCTGCGTGAGCTCGCCGCACTCGCGGAGACCGCCGGTGCACTCGTGCTCGAGGGCGTCATCCAGCGCCGGCTCAAGCCGGACCCCGCGACATACCTCGGCAAGGGCAAGGCTGCCGAACTGCGCGACCTCGTCATCGCCGAGGGCGCAGACACTGTCATCTGTGACCACGAGCTCGCCCCCAGTCAGCGCCGGGCCCTCGAAGACGTCGTCAAGGTCAAAGTCATCGATCGGACCGCCCTGATCCTCGACATCTTCGCCCAGCACGCGAAGTCCCGGGAAGGTAAGGCGCAGGTCGAGCTTGCCCAGCTGCAGTACCTGCTGCCGCGGTTGCGTGGCTGGGGTGAGTCGATGAGCCGACAGGCCGGAGGCCAGGTCGGCGGGGCCGGTCAGGGTATGGGGTCGCGCGGCCCAGGTGAGACGAAGATCGAGCTCGACCGGCGCCGGATCAACTCCCGGATCGCCAAGCTGCGCCGCGACATCAAGGACATGGCCACCGCCCGGGAGACCAAGCGGGGCAGCCGCAGAGCTGGAGCCATTCCGAGTGTGGCAATCGCCGGATATACCAACGCAGGCAAGTCCTCGCTGCTCAACCGGCTCACGGGCGCTGGGGTTCTCGTGCAGAACCAGCTCTTCGCGACCCTCGACCCGACGGTGCGGCGCGCGCTGACCCCGGACGGGCGGGAGTACACCCTGACCGACACGGTCGGCTTCGTGCGCCAACTGCCGCACCAACTCGTCGAGGCGTTCCGCTCGACCCTCGAGGAGGTGGCTCAGGCCGACCTGCTGCTGCACGTCGTCGACGGAGCACACCCTGACCCGCAGGGTCAGATCTCCGCCGTGCGTGGGGTCCTCGCCGACGTCGACGCCGCCGACGTCAAGGAAGTCATCGTCGTCAACAAGACCGACATCGCCGACCCCGATGTGTTGGACCAGTTGCGTCGCACCGAGAAACACGTCGTGCTGGTCTCCGCCCGCACCGGCGACGGACTGGCCGACCTCAACCGGGTCATCGCCGAGGAGCTGCCGCGACCGGACATCCTCGTCGACGTCCTGCTCCCCTACGAGCGTGGGGACTTGCTCAGTCGGGTGCATGAGCACGGTGAGATCCTGCACAGTGAGCACCTCACCGAAGGCACCCGGCTCAGCGCCAGAGTACGCCCCGACCTCGCCGGGGAGCTCGCGGCATACGGCCGCTGACGTGGCGGACCTGCGTCTGCAGCGCGCGGACGACCTCGATGCGGTGCTTGCGGTGACGACGGCGGCGTTCGGTG
Organism: Phycicoccus sp.; assembly: GCA_039812375.1. Lineage (GTDB taxonomy): Bacteria > Actinomycetota > Actinomycetes > Actinomycetales > Dermatophilaceae > JAGOME01. The sequence goes on from JBDIAO010000028.1 coordinate 2,222, forward strand.
ACGAGGGCCCGGCGATCGCCGCTCTCGTCAGCGACCTGCAGCGCTGCGATGCCTTCGCCGGTCAGTCGTGGCTGGCCTGGGAGGGCAGCGAGGCGGTCGGGCACGTCATGCTCACCCGGGGCTGGATCGACGCTGTCGAACGTCTCGTCGAGTGCCCCGTCCTCTCGCCCTTGTCGGTCGTGCCCGAGCGCCACGGGCAGGGGATCGGGTCGGCCCTGGTCCGGGTCGCGCTCGCCGCTGCCGAGAGGAGCGGCGCACCCGGGGTCGTCCTCGAGGGGGACCCGGCCTACTACAGCCGCCTGGGCTTCGAACCGGCCGAGTCTCGTGGGGTGCTGCGGCCGTCGACGGCGATCCCGGAGGCAGCCTTCCAGTGGGTCCGCGGAACGGCATACCGGTCGTGGATGCGGGGCCGCTTCGTCTATCCCGATCCCTTCTGGCGGCACGACGCGGTGGGCCTGCGGCAGTGGCGGCGCGAGCGCGCGACCGGGCTGGCGCTCTCGACCGTGACGATCGGGGCGCGCGACCCGGGCCGGCTCGCGCGCTTCTATGCCGAACTCCTGGGCACCGAACCACCGAGCGACCTGGACGACGACTGGATTCCCCTGCGTGAGACCGGCGGCTGGACCGTGGCGATCCAGGAGGAGCCCCAGCAGCGGCCGCCGGTGTGGCCGGCCGGGCCGGACGACCAGCACATGCAGATGCACCTCGAGATCCGGGCCGACGACCTTGAGGCTGCAGTGGCGCACGCACTACGTTGCGGCGCAACGCTCGCCGGCCACCAACCGCAGGCGAGCGTACGGGTCATGCTCGACCCTGAGGGCCACCCGTTCTGCCTCTGGGTCGAGACGCCGCCGACCTGAGCGAAGGGTCGACGGGGGCCGAAGCGATGGTTGGAGGCCGAAGTGATGCCTCGAGTGTGTGCCGAGGCCGCGCGGTCAGAGTGCGGTCAGGAGTTCAGCGACGAGAGCGGCGAAGGCGGGAGTCACAGTCGGGTCACGATGGGCGGCTGAGGCGGCGAGTTGAGCGATGCGTCCGTATGGGGCGGAGGCGTGGCTGCGGTAGACCGTGATCGCCTCGGCGGTGGCGGCAGGGCGGCGACAAGCGGCGGCGGCATACGGCCGGGAGCGCCGTCGGCGGCATACGGTGCCGGAGCGTCGTCGGCGGCATACGGTGCCGGAGCGTGACACCCCGGAACCCATGCATCACCCCGGAAGGTTTCCAGGACTTGGCCACGATTTCGGGATGATCCCGAAATCCTGAGGCGCATGAGGTCAGGCGCTGACACCAGCACCAGCACCAGCACCATCACCAGTGCCACCAGCACCACCGGCACCCCGCACCCTCCGCAACCGAGATGTCGCTCCATATCCCTCGGGGCGAGCAGACCCCACGGGTCGCCCCAGTTCGGCCCGTGAGACCCTGTCGCGGTGAGGAGAGAGTCCCTCCAGCGTGGCGGAGCCGCGTTCGCCGATGGGCGCCTGAAATCAGCGAACGTCCGTCGCGGCATCCTGACTGCTTTCATGATCTATCCATCGGTGCTCGTTGCCGCCGCCATGCGCCACGGACCTGGCGTGTCGCCAGACTCCGTCGGATATGTCTCGGTCGCCCGTTCCTTTGCCAGCTCCGGGAAACTGTTTCCGTACTGGGCTGATGCTCCGCTCACGATTTGGCCACCCGGATTCCCGGTGCTGCTAGGCGCGTCGATACGACTCGGGCTCGACGCGGAGTCAATTGCCGGTGGAGTGAATCTCCTGTGCCTGGCTCTGACCGTTTATCTCAGCTATGTGCTGGGAACGCGGGCGTTGCGTTCACCGCTCCTGGGGTTGGTCGTGGCGGGCGTTGTGAGCCTGTCGGTCGCGACAGTACGGGTGTTCAGTATGCTGTGGACCGAACCCCTGTTCACGGTGTTGGTTCTCCTCGCCCTCATCTGGTGTCTACCCAGTGCGAAATCTGTCAAGGCTGGTGAGGGCGAAGGCGCATCCTTTCGCGTGATCCTCACCCGCGTCGTAGCGGCCGGGGCCCTCGTCTCGATAGCCACGACGATCAGGTTCACCGGTCTGAACTTCATTCCCGTCGTCGCGGTGGCCGCCGGCCTGCTTGCCCGTACCCACGGGCGACTGCGCACCGCCCAGGCAGCGCTCGTCGGTGCGTGTACCGCGGCGGCCGGGTTGGCCTTCGTCGTCGTCAGGAACCTGTTGCTCGGTGCGGATGCCCTCGGTCACCGGAACCCCCAGGGAGTGTCCCTGCCCCAGGCCATCGTCGACGGGCTTTGGGGCGTGGGTGCATTCTTCAGCGACGAGTCGTCGACCAACCCCGCCATTGTCATCGGATCAGTCGTCATGGCCTTCCTGCTGGCCGGGGGTATAGATGGGCTGCGCAGACGCGACGAAAACCTCCTGATCGTGGCAACCGCCGTCGTCATCTGGTGGGGATCGCTCGGATACAGCACGATCACCACGGACATCGATTCGATCAACCCTCGCCTCCTCTATCCCATCTTCCCGGCGATGATCACGCTCGTCATCGCCGGATTCCGCTATCTGTCCGTGGCAGTCGGGGCGGGGGATCGCTCAACGGTCCTTCAGGTGGGTGGGGCAGTCCTCGGGCTTTCAGTGGTAGCCCTCTCCGTCTCCCTCGGACCGCCCCTCGCGTACTCGTGGTTCACGAAGGGAATTGGCTACAACAATCTCGAGGTCCGAGCATCCCCACTTGCTCGGTCGTTGACGAGCCTGCCGCGGTCAGCTCGCATCGCCTCCAACCGGGCGGCCTTGACGTACTGGGTGACCGGCAGACGGCTGATTGAGCCTGTCGACCGGCATCCGTTGGAGGGGGAGGCGGCCGATCTGTCCGCTGGCACCTACGTCGCCCTGTTCATTCGAGAGGATGGGACAGACCCGCTAGACAGCCCCCGACTTTCGGGTATCGACATGCGCATCGTCAGTTCGTTCCGCGATGGGTCGCTCTTCCAAGTGATCTCGCCAGACACCACAGCCAGTTACTGAACGACGGCCAGCAACTGAACCACGGCGCAGCAACTGAACCACAAGGCAGCCGGTTCGAGGGAGGCGCATCTGGGCCACAGACGGTCAGACAGTAGCTGCTTCGGTCGAAGGCGCGCTTATCGTGGGGTTCGAGTGCGCTGACGGGGACGGCGGCGTTGTCGAGCAGGGCCGGCTCCAGACCACGGGTGATCCGGGCGTGAAACCGGCAGCGCGCAGGACACTGCCGATCTCGGGAACGGCTGCGAGCCCGTGAGTGTGGATGCGAGATCAGCGTCGGTCAACAGGTGGTCAGCAGTGGCACGTTGAGGTCGGCGTCACCGGTGTGGTGGTAGATGGCCTGAGCTCCGACGAGGATGAGATTGTCGAGGTGAGCGTCCAGTGCGGCGAGGGGGTCGAGCAGCGCACTGCGGGCGAGGACGTACTCGGGGGTCGACGTGCAGCATGCCTCCCACGCCTGCTCGGTGCGTGCAAGCGCATCCCTGAGCTGTTCGGCCTCGGCATCACCATGGCCGGGCAGGGTGAACAGGTCGGCGAGCGCGAGTGCCAGGGGCGCGACCTGATCGGTGAGCACTGCTCCATCTTGGGGCACGACGACGACAGTGTTCGCTGTGGCCGGCTCGGCAAGCACGAGACCCATCTCGTCAGCCAGCACGCTCAGGTCGGTCGTGTAGAGGGCGAGCAGGCGCAGCGGCACCACGGACGTGATGCCCTCGGGCAGGAGCCGTCGAGCGGCGGCCGAGGCAGTGACGACGCCCAGATCACAGCCGGCGCAGGGCGATCGCAGTGAGCACGAGTTCACCGGCCTCGTCGCTGGCGTCGAGGTCGACGTCGGCCTCGATGACCCAATCCCGGTCATCCGCCGGGTCGCGCAGGCTCTGTCGGGCCAGCTGCCGCCGGCCATCCTCGGGGTGCTCGGCGATCGCCAGGAAGGCCGGGCCGCGGGCGTCGGCATCGAGCAGCACCTCGTCGTGCTCGGCGTAGTACTCCCCCAAGGCGGCATCCCAGGCGCCCTCGTCCATGACTACCTCACGGGGTGGGTCGCTCACCTGCGACCGAGCCTGTTCGAGAGCGGCCAGCCCGGCCGGGTCGTCCGCGGCGACGAGTTCGACCAGGCGCCACATGGCCTTGCGGATCAGGGTGGCGAAGACCTTCTCGTTGGCGGTGACCGGGCGTGGCGGGCGGGGTGCCTCGTGGTGGCTCAGGGCCAGTGCCGCCGCTGCGGCATCCTCGGGGTGGCTCAGGGCCTCCCACTCGTCGACCAGCGAGGAGTCGGTCTGCCGGATCGTCTCACCGAGCCAGTCAACGATCTCGACCAACGCGGGTGAGTGGTGCTCGTCGGTGACGCTCTGGCGCAGCGTGCGATAGGCATCGGACAGATAGCGCAGCACGACCCCCTCGCTGCGGGCGAGTCGGTAGCGGGAGATGAGGTCGGTGAAACTCATCGCCTGCTCCCACATGTGGCGCACCACCGATTTCGGGGAGAGAGCATCGGGATCCAGCCACGGATGCCGCGTGCGGTAGGCCTCGTAGGCGGCCTCCAACAGCTCCGCGAGCGGCTGGGGCCAGGTGACCTCTTCGAGCAGCTCCATGCGTTCCTCGTACTCGATGCCGTCGGCCTTCATCTGCTCGACCGCCTCGCCGCGGGCGCTCCACTGCTGGGCGAGCAGCACCGGCCTGGGGTCGTCGAGGGCTGCCTCGACGACCGAAACGACGTCCAGGGCGTGCTCGGGGGATTCCGGGTCGAGCAGCTCGAGGGCGGCGAGCGCGAAGTGGGCGAGCGGCTGGTTGAGCGCGAAGTCCGGTGGCAACTCCTGCGCGAGGTCGACGCCGCGCCCATCGGCAGCCGGCGGGTCGAGTCGCACCAATACCCCGGAGTCGAGCAGGCTGCGCCCCAGGCGGATCGCCCTGCGGGCCAGACGGGCCCGCCCCGCCGGGTTCTCGTGGCAGGTGCGGATCAGGTGGCTGATCGCGGCGACGGGGTCGCCGGGGCGGGCCACGAGGTTGAGGATCATCGCGTTGTCGATCCGCATCCGGGAGGTCAACTGTTCGGGGGCCGCGGCGACGAGCTTGTCGAAGGTGGCCTGGGTCCAGACGATCTGGCCCGGGGCGGGTTTGACCTTCTGCACGCGCTTGACCTTGACCGGGTCGTCACCGGCCTTGGCCAGGCGACGGGCGTTCTCGATGAGGTGGTCCGGCGCCTGGACGATGACCTCGCCGCTGGTGTCGAACCCGGCCCGACCGGCCCGGCCGGCGATCTGGTGGAACTCGCGCGCTCGCAGGATCCGTTCGCGCGACCCGTCGAACTTCGCGAGCTGGGTGAAGATGACGGTGCGGATGGGCACGTTGATCCCGACGCCGAGGGTGTCGGTGCCGCTGATGATGGCAAGCAGCCCGGCCTGGGCGAGCTGTTCGACGACCCGGCGGTAGCGCGGCAGCATCCCGGCATGGTGCACGCCAATGCCGCGACGCAGCAGCGCGGACAGGACCCGGCCGAAACCGGGGCCGAAGCGCACCGGGGCCAACCGGGTGGCAATCTCGTCCTTGGCGGCCCGGCCGATCAGGCTGCCCGCCCGCAGCCCGGCGGCGTACTCGACCGCGGCGCCCTGACTGGGATGGACGACATAGGCCGGTGAGCGATGTGTGGCCACCACTTCCTCGACGGTCTCGGCCAGTGGCGTCAGGGCCCAGGTGAAGCTCAGCGGCACTGGTCGCTGCGCGGAGGTCACCGTGGCCACCTCCACGCCGGTGCGTGCGGTGAGGTCGTCGCTGATCCGGCTCAGGTCGCCCAGGGTGGCCGACATGAGCAGGAACTGGACTCCGGGAAGCTCCAGCAGGGGAACCTGCCAGGCCCAGCCGCGTTGGGGGTCGGCGTAGTAGTGGAACTCGTCCATGACGACCAGGCCGATGTCGGCGTCGGCGCCTTCGCGCAGGGCGATGTTGGCCAGCACCTCGGCGGTGCAGCAGATGATCGGGGCGTCGGGGTTGACCGCGGCATCCCCGGTGAGCAGGCCGACATGCTCGGCGCCGAAGACTGTGCACAGGTCGAAGAACTTCTCGTTGACCAGCGCCTTGATCGGGGCGGTGTAGAAGCTGACCCGGTCGCTCGCGAGCGCGAGCAAGTGCCCGGCGAGAGCCACGAGGGACTTCCCTGACCCCGTCGGGGTGGCCAGCACGACGTGTTGTCCGGTGAGCAGGTGCAGGATGGCCTCGTCCTGGTGCGGGTACAGGTCCAGGCCCGCGGCGGTCGCCCACGCGGTGAAGGCGGCATACACGGCATCGGGGTCGGCGGGCCCCGGTACCGCCCGATCGGCGCGCAGGTATGCCGTGAGCTGGTCCGGATGGTCGGCGCCGGCGGACCCGACCGCACGATCGGGCGCATCGAGGCGAGTCATGGAGAGGTCGCTGGCGCCTCGTCCGGCCGGTCGCCCTCGCCGTCCTGCGGACCCGCAGCCTCCACGGCCTCGGAGTTCTCGGGCCCGCAGGAGGGGTCGGGGCCGAGCTGCCCGGCCCCCTGCCGAATGGAGCGCAGTATGGAGGTGTCGCCGAGGGCGGCGTCAGCCAGGGCGGCCCCAGCCCCGGTGTAGAGGTGAAGCACCTCGTCTGCGCCCTCGGCGATCAGTTCGGCGCGGTCGTCGGCCCACTGGGCGATCGCAGCGACCATGCCGGTGAACCCTTTGCTCCGCACCACTCGGAGCGCGTCGAGGTTGGCGTGGTGGAACGGCATGGCCAGGATGACCTTGCGCAGCGTCGTCACTGCGGTCAGTCGCCGCCACAGCTCCGCGTCGGTGGCATCTCCGTGCAAGACCTCGATACCGTCCGCTCGAAGCACCGCGACGCGCTCCTCGTCGTGCTCGATGCCGAGCACCTTGCGCCCGGCATCGACGAGACGCAGGTAGCACGCCCGGCCCACCCGGCCCATGCCCAAGACGAGGACGTCGATGTCGTCGAGCGGGACGGGCCGCTCCCCGGGGTCGAGACGCTCCGGGTCGGTGTCGGGCCAGCGGGCCTCGACAGCGTCGGCGATTGCGTCGGCCTTGAGGTTGAGCACAGTGCCGATGACGAAGCTCACCGCGACGGCGACGGACATAATCGTTAGCCACTGCTCATCGAGTAGTCCTGCCTTGATGGCCACCGCATCGACGATGAGGGCGAACTCGGAGTTGTTCGCCAGGACCAGGGCAGCCAGGATCGCGGTGCGCCGGCGCATCCCGAACCAGGAAATGACGACGAAGTAGCCCAGGGACTGCACGCTGAGCAGGAGCAACAGGAGCAGCCCGAGCCCGATCTGGGACAGGCTCGGCAGACCCTGCAGCCCGATGCTGAGGAAGAAGGCGACGAGCATGAGCTCCTTGACCGAGAAGATCGACTTCGACAGCTCGTCGCTGCGCGGGTGGGACGCAAGCAGCATGCCGATGGCGATCGCCCCCAGGTCCCCTTCGAGACCGACGGCCTCGAAGAGGAAGTAGCCGGGGAGCAAGGCGAGGAAGACAGCGAACACGACGAGGATCTCGCCGTGCCCGAGCCGGTCCCAGATGGCGATGATGAGCCGGCGGCCTGGGAAGAGCAGCAGCAGGGTCAAGGCCCACGGTGAGGGCAGATGCCCGCTGCTGGCAGCGACGAACCCGACGGCGAACAGGTCCTGGACGACGAGGATGCCGATGGCGATCATCCCGTACCGGGAGCGGGTTGCGCCGCGCTCCTCGAGGATCTTGATGACGAACACCGTGCTGGAGAAGCTCAGGGCGAACGCGATCAGAGCCAGCGTGGTCAGGCTCATCCCGGCGAGCAGTCCCAGCCCGAGGGCGCCCAGTGCCGCGAGCAGCCCGGCCCCGATGAGCACCATGCCACTGGTGTGCAGCACCGCGGTCGCCCACACCTCGCGTCGCGCCAGCTGGCGGATATCGAGATGCAGGCCGATACCAAAGAGCAGCAGGGCCACCCCGAGCTGGGCCATCGTGTCGATCATCGCGTGGTTCTCGACCCCAAACGCGGCCAGGGCGAAGCCGGCGACGAGGAACCCGAGCAGCGGTGGCAGGCGGAGCAGGCGGGCGCCAAGCCCACCGAGGAAGGCGGCGAGGAGATAGGTGACGATGAGGGTCATCAAGACTCCGGTCGGTCGACGGGTCATGCCATGGTAGGGGCATGCACGCTCGACCGGTTCGTCGGCCTGGACGTCCGGGCACAACGGGCCCGACTCCCCGCAGGCCCGACACTGAAGAGCACACCCGGCTGCGCGAGTCTCCCGGGTCCGAGGACCCGTGGCGGTTCTGGGGCCCCTATGTCAGCGGCCGGCAATGGGGGAGCGTGCGAGAGGACTACTCCGCCGACGGGGACGCCTGGGCCTTCTTCCCGTTCGACCACGCGCACGCCCGGGCCTACCGCTGGGGGGAGGACGGCATCGCCGGTCTGTGCGACCGGTACGGCTTCCTCAACCTGGCCCTCGCCCTGTGGAACGGCCGCGATGACCGCCTCAAGGAGCGCCTCTTCGGGCTGACCAACGCCGAGGGAAACCACGGTGAGGACGTCAAGGAATACTGGTGGCACCTGGACGCCACCCCCACCCACTCCTGGGCGCAGTACCTCTACCGCTACCCGCAGGCAGCCTTCCCGTATGCCGCGTTGCGGGCCGGCAATGCCGCGCGAGGGCGAGCCGAGCCGGAGTTCGAGCTGGCCGACACCGGCATTCTTGAAGGAAACCGCTTCTTCGATGTCGTCGTTACGCATGCCAAGGCAGCCCCGGACGACATCCTCGTCGTCATCGAGGCCACCAACCACGGACCTGATCCGGCGCCGCTGGACCTCATCCCCCAGCTGTGGTTCCGCAACACCTGGGCGTGGGGGCGCGACGGACGTCGGGCATCGCTGCGGGTCCTGCCGACGGCCCAGACGATCGCCGCAGGCACCACAGTCATCGAGACGACACACGCCTACCTCGGGCGGCAGTTGCTCATCGCCGAGGGCCACCCGGAGGTGATGGTCTGCGACAACGAGACCAACGTCGAGGAGGTCTTCGGGGCTCCCGCGGGCCCCACAGCCAGCCCGCACCCCAAGAACGCCGTCGACCGTGCCATCGTGCACGCCGACCCCTCGTTGCTGGCCCCCGAGCAGAGCGGGACCAAGGCCGCCCTTCGCTGGCATTTCGATGCGGTCGCGCCGGGGGAGAGTGTGCGGGTGCGGCTGAGGCTGCGGGAGGAGACCCAGCTCGCCGATCCATTCGGGGCGGCATACGAAATGATCCTGGCCGACCGGCGAGCTGAGGCAGACGCGTTCTACGACGCAGTCATCCCGGCGGCAGCCAGCACGGAGGACACGATGCTCGCCCGACGGGCCTTCGCCGGGCTCAACTGGGGCAAGCAGCTCTATCGCTACTCGGTCAAGGAGTGGCTTGAGGGCGACCCCGATGAACCTCCGCCACCGCCGAACCGACGGCTGCCCGAACCGCAGGGACGAAACACGAGCTGGACCACCTTCTCCTTGGCAGACGTCATCTCCATGCCCGACGAGTGGGAGTACCCCTGGTTCGCGTGCTGGGACCTCGCCTTCCATTGCGTGGCCCTGGCCCACATCGACCCCTCCTTCGCCAAGGAGCAACTGCTGCTGATGTGCCGGGAGTGGTCCCAGCATCCCGGCGGACAGCTGCCGGCGTACGAGTGGGCCTTCTCGGACGTCAACCCACCGGTGCACGCCTGGGCTGCGTGGCAGGTCTACCGGCTCGACGGATCCACGGATCGCAGCTTCCTCATCCGGGTCTTCACCAAGCTCGTCCTCAACTTCGCCTGGTGGTTCAACGGCAAGGACGCCTCCGGGTCGAACCTCTTCGAGGGCGGCTTCCTCGGAATGGACAACATCTCGGTGTTCGACCGCTCCCGGGACGTGCCGCAGGGGTACCGGCTCGAGCAGTCCGACGCAACGAGCTGGATGGCCTTCTTTTGCCTGTCCATGCTCCGCATCGCCCTGGAACTTGCCCGCCACGACGGGGCTTGGGACGAGCTTGCCTCGACCTTCCGAGAGCGGTTCTTCGTCATCGCCGAGGCGATGGAGACGTTTGGCTCGGACGGGGTGTCGTTGTGGGACCAGCAGGACGGCTTCTTCTACGACGTCCTCTACTGCGTGGGCACGGGGGAGTCCACCCCGGTGCGGGTGCGTTCGCTGGTCGGCCTGCTCCCGCTCATCGCTGTCGCGAACAGCCCCAAGTGGGCCGACCGGGAGCTCCGCGACTACACCGGACGGTTCCGCTGGATGCAGCGACACCGCCCAGACCTAACCGAGGCTCTGGTCCACGAGCACACGGCGAGCGGGTCCTACACGACTCTGTCCACGTTGACCCGGCCCCGACTGCTGGCCCTGGTGCGCAGGCTGTTCGACGAGGCGGAGTTCCTCTCCCCGCACGGGATCAGGTCGCTCTCGGCGGCCTATCGGGAACAGACTCAGGTCTGGCTGGGTGGGCAGTGCTTGACCATGCGCTACGACCCGGGCGAGGCAACGACCGGGCTCTTCGGTGGCAACTCCAACTGGCGTGGCCCGGTGTGGCTGCCGATCAACGTGCTCATCGCGCACGCCCTGCGGGTGTATGCCGCGGGGTCGGGCCATGATGTGCGGATCGAGGTGCCGTCCGGATCGGGCACGATGATGTCCTTGTCCCAGGCAGCCGACCTCATCGACTCCCGCGTCCTCGACCTGTTCCGGCCTGCGGCCAACGGACGGCGACCCTCGACGCCACGAGACCATCCCTCCGGGCCGCTGTGGGACGCTCATCCGACGTTCAGCGAGTACTTCGACGGCGACACCGGGGTGGGTCTGGGCGCCTCACACCAGACCGGATGGACAGCCCTGGTCGCTCACCTGGTCTGCGACCGGGCGGCTCATCCCGACTCGTCGTCGAGCAGTGGCGGCAAGTCGGCCCACGGTCCGTCGGGCCCACCGAGGTCGCCCGGATAGATGTGCGAGGCACTGGGATAGACCTCGTCGACGTACCTCCGGATGCCTGTGCTCGGACCCATGACGACGACCGGGCCGGGGATGACCCCGTCGAGGCGGCGCACCGCGGCGACCCAGGCTGCGACCTCCGAGGGGGCTGCCGGGGTGCGGGCAGCCAGGACAACGAACCCGGACGCGCAGATCTGGGCACAGGCCAGCGCGATCCGGTCCAGCACCCACCCGCGGCCCACGAGCAGCAGGACGCCAGGTGCGGGCACTCGAGAGTCCGGCTGGTCCGGCACCGGGTCGTCACACTGGTATGCCGGCCGGGCCACCAGAGCCTGTACCCAGCCGTCGGGAGTGTGGAACTCGACACGATCCATGTCGTGCCATTGTCCCTGCCCGGGGCCTGACCGGGCCCTCGCGTTGGGGGTGCCGTGGGACACAATGACGCGGTGACCGTGCGCACCGTGAGCATCCTCGGCTCGACCGGGTCCATCGGTACCCAGGGCTTAGACGTCATCGCCCGCAACCCGCAAAGGTTCACGGTCACCGCGCTCGCCGCAGGCGGCAACCTCGCCCTGCTTGCCCAGCAGGCGGTCGCCGTGCGTGCCCCCCTGGTCTGCGCGGCCCGGGGAAGCGCGGACGACCTGCGGGAGGCGATCAAGGGGTGTGCCGCCACGGCTGGACTGACGGCATACCACCCTGACATCGTCGTCGGAGGCGACGCGGCCGTCACCGCCGCCCAATGCGGGGCTGACGTCGTCCTCAACGGGATCACCGGCGCGATCGGGCTGGCACCGACGCTGGCGGCTCTGAGCGCAGGGGCCACCCTCGCGCTGGCCAACAAAGAGTCCCTCATCATCGGCGGGGACCTCGTGCGGGCGGCAGCAGCTCCCGAGCAGATCGTCCCGGTCGACTCCGAGCACAGCGCACTGGCTCAGTGCCTGCGTGCCGGTCGGAGCGAGGAGGTGGCTCGCCTCGTCCTCACCGCGAGCGGTGGTCCCTTCCGTGGGCGCTCGCGGGCCGAACTCAGGGATGTCACACCCTCCCAGGCTCTGGCCCACCCGACCTGGGACATGGGCCGGGTGGTCACGACGAACTCGGCCACCTTGGTCAACAAGGGGCTGGAGGTCATTGAGGCACATCTGCTCTTCGGCATCCCTTACGAGCAGATCGACGTGGTCATCCACCCCCAGTCGGTGGTGCACTCCATGGTGGAGTTCACCGACGGCTCGACCCTGGCGCAGTGCTCGCCGCCGAGCATGCTCATCCCGATCGCGCTGGGCCTGGGCTGGCCGGAGCGAGTCCCGGACGCCGGCCCGGCCTGCGACTGGTCCCGGGCCGCGACGTGGGAGTTCTGCCCGCTCGACGACGATGCCTTCCCCGCGGTGCGGCTCGCCCGGCAGGTCGGCGCCGCCGGCGGAACGTATCCAGCGGTGTACAACGCCGCGAACGAGGTGTGCGTGGACGCCTTCCACGACGGACAGATCACCTTCCTCGGCATCGTCGACACCATCGGCCGGGTCGTCCAGGAGCACACCGCCGGACCGGCCGGACCCGAGGGCGGGAACATTTCGGCGGTCCCGGACGTCGACACGGTGCTACGTGCCGACGCCTGGGCACGTGAGCAGGCCAGCACGCTGATCCAGGCCATGAAGGAGAGCACCGCGTGACCGTCGTCCTCTACCTCGTCGGTGTGCTCCTCGTCGCGGCCGGCATCGCGCTCTCGATCGCGCTGCACGAGATCGGGCACCTCATCCCGGCAAAGCGGTTCGGAGTGCGGGTGCCGCAGTACATGGTCGGCTTCGGGCCCACGGTGTGGTCGGTGCGGCGCGGGGAGACCGAGTACGGCGTCAAGGCGATCCCGCTGGGCGGCTACGTGCGGATGATCGGGATGTTCCCACCCCGCGCCGGCGACGCGGCCGGGACAGTGCGCGCCTCCACGACGGGACGGTTCAGCCAGCTCGTCGAGGAAGCCCGAGACAGCTCCCTCGAGGAGCTCGCCCCCGGTGACGAGAACCGGGTCTTCTATCGACTGAGCACCGGGCGCAAGATCGTCACGATGCTCGGCGGGCCGGTAATGAACCTGCTCATCGCCGTCCTCGTCCTGACCTTCGTCGTCACCGTGCGCGGGACACCTCAGATCGCCCCCGGCGCTGTGGTGGCCTCGGTTGCGCAGTGCGTCGTCCCGGCGACCGAGGCCGCGCAGACGACCTCGTGTCTGGGCCGGCCGCAGACCCCGGCCAGCGCTGCGGGCATGCTCCCGATGGACCGGATCCTGACTGTCGACGGGACGAGCGTGCAGAGCACGGCCGACGTCGGGCGTCTCATCCGACCCCGGGTCGGACAGCAGACCCCCGTCGTCGTCGAACGGGACGGCGTGCGGCACACCCTGATGATCACCCCGATCGAGAACGTCCTGCCGGTCTATGACGCCTCGGGGCAGCCGGTGCACAACCCGGACGGCACCGAGCAGACCCAGAGTGCTGGCTTCCTGGGGATCACCTCTGCGCCGGTGGTGCAGAACGTGCCCCAGTCGGTCACCGCAGTACCCGGGGTGGTCGCAGACCAGCTGTGGCTCACCGGAGGAGCGATCCTGCGGATCCCCGCGAAGATGGTCGGGGTCTACCAGGCGGCGTTCACCGACAAGCCCCGCGAGCTCGACTCGCCGATGTCGGTCGTCGGTGTCGGGCGGGTGGCCGGTGAGGTCACGGCGGGCCGTCTCGACCTGCTCGTCGGGCAGGGCGCTGGCGACAAGCTGTGGTTCCTCGCCTCGCTGCTCGCGTCGCTGAACATCATGCTCTTCGTCTTCAACCTCGTGCCGCTGCTCCCGCTGGACGGCGGCCATGTCGCCGGCGCGGTGTGGGAGTTCGTCAAGCGACGCTGGGCCCGGCTGCGGCACCGTCCCGACCCGGGCTACGTCGACGTGGCCAAGGCCATGCCACTGGCCTACGGGGTGTCGATGGTGCTCCTGGTCATGACCGCGCTGCTGGTCTATGCCGACGTGGTCAACCCGATCAAGCTCGGCTGATCTCATCGAGGCCGGATCTCATCGAGGCCGGACCCCTTCGGGCCATGGCGGATAATGGAGGACATGCCCGTCGGACTCGGTATGCCGTCCCTGCCCCCACCCACCCTCGCTCCTCGCCGGAAGTCCCGGAAGATCCGGGTCGGTCGGGTCGAGGTCGGCGGAGACGCTCCGATCAGCGTGCAGAGCATGACGACGACGCCCACCACGGATGTCGACGCCACCCTCCAACAGATCGCCGAGCTGACCGCCGCCGGTTGTGACATCGTCCGAGTTGCCTGCCCGAGCCGAGACGACGCCGAGGCGCTGCCGGTGATCGCCCGCAAGAGCCAGATCCCCGTCATCGCAGATATCCACTTCCAACCGGCATACGTGTATGCCGCGATCGACGCCGGCTGCGCGGCCGTGCGGGTCAACCCGGGCAACATCCGCCAGTTCGACGACCAGGTCGGCGAGATCGCGCGGCGAGCCAAATCCGCCGGGGTGTCCATCCGCATCGGGGTCAACGCCGGCAGCCTCGACAAGCGGCTGCTCGCCAAGTACGGCAAGGCGACCCCCGAGGCCCTGGTCGAGTCGGCGGTGTGGGAGGCGAGCCTGTTCGAGGAGCACGACTTCCACGACTTCAAGATCTCCGTCAAGCACAACGACCCGGTCGTCATGGTGCGGGCCTACGAGTTGCTTGCTGAGCGGGGTGACTGGCCGCTGCACCTCGGGGTCACCGAGGCCGGGCCAGCCTTCCAGGGCACGATCAAGTCCGCGGTGGCCTTCGGGGCCCTGCTCTCCAAGGGGATCGGCGACACGATCCGGGTCTCGCTGAGCGCACCCCCGGTCGAGGAGGTCAAGGTCGGCACCCAGATCCTGCAGAGCCTGAACCTGCGTCCGCGCAAGCTTGAGATCGTCTCCTGCCCCAGCTGCGGGCGCGCCCAAGTGGACGTCTACACCCTCGCCGAGCAGGTCACCGCGGGTCTCGAGGGTCTGACCGTGCCCCTGCGCGTGGCAGTCATGGGCTGCGTGGTCAACGGCCCCGGCGAGGCTCGGGAGGCTGACCTCGGGGTGGCCTCGGGCAACGGGAAGGGACAGATCTTCGTCAAAGGCGAAGTGATCAAGACCGTGCCGGAGAGCCAGATCGTCGAGACCCTCATCGAGGAGGCTCTGCGCATCGCCGAGGAGATGGGGGAGGACGTCGAGGCGCTGTCAGCGGGGGCACCGGCAGCGGGAGCACCGAGCGTCACCGTGGGCTGACCCGCGGGGCTTCACCGCTGATTCCCACCGCTGAGCCCCACCGCTGATTCCCACCGGTTGCCCTCCGCTCGCCTACGCTGAGCCTCGTGCTCCGCACACGCAGTGCCGTGCGGCCGTTGACCCGTGAGGACCGGGATGCGGCGCTGGAGGTGTGCGCCCGCAACCTGACGGCCAACGTCTTCGTCGCGGCGAGGATCGTCACCGAGCCCCGGGCGAGTGGCGACCTCCTGGGCCACTTCGGTGAGGGCGGGCTCGACTCCCTGGCCTGGGCCGGTGCCAACATCGTTCCAGTTGAGACCAGCGAGGCGAGCCGGGCGCTCATCGCCGACAGAGTCCGCCGGTTTCGAGGGCGTACTGCCTCGATCCTCGGACCCCGGGACCAGGTGGCTGACCTGTGGGGGCGACTCGGCGGTTCGTGGGGTCCGGCACGAAACGTCCGGGAGCACCAGCCACTCCTGGAGACGCGCACGATGCCTAGCGCGCTCGGGGTCGGCCTTGACCTGCAGGTCCGGCCGGCTCGACCGGACGAGGTCGACCTGGTGTTGCCGGCAGCCGAGCACATGTTCACTCACGAGATCGGCTACCGGCCGTATGCCGGGTCGGCCCGCGGGTATCGGGGCACCCTGGCGGCGCTGATCGGGCGTGGGGACACCTGGGTCGTCCGAGACGGGGACGAGATCGTCTTCAAGACCGACATCGGCAGCCGCGCGCTGGGGGTCGTCCAGCTCCAGGGAGTGTGGCTCACTCCGCGGCTGCGCGGTCTCGGGCTCGCCACCGCGATGATCGCCTCAGTCGTCGAGCAGTTGCTCCTCGACGACGTCGACACCGTGAGCCTGTACGTCAACGACTTCAACACCGCCGCGCTCGCGGCATACGACCGGGTCGGTTTCCGACGCGTCGGCGAGTTCAGCACCGTGCTGTTCTGAGCGGACGTCGCTGGTTGCCCGCCCACTATCTGTGCGGGACGCCCGTGGGTCACCGTTTGGTGACGACAGGGCAGGGCGTGTCGGCGCGTCGCGCCGGTTGGGGTACCGTGCGAGGCGCCACCATGGACTGAGTCCTCACCAGCACGTTCCCAAGCAGAGCGCCCGGAAGCATACCGCCCGGCGCCCTGTGCCCGTTCAGGAAGGAAAACCCCCAGAAATGCGCAAACCAACGTGGACGATCGCCGTCATGGCCGTTGCCGCGCTCGCCACCTCCGCCTGCGCCACCGGCGGAGGCAGCAGCTCCAGCACGACGAGCCCGGAGGCCGGGGGAGCGGCGACCGGCGCCTACTCCCCCAAGCCGGGGGGTGCCGGCGGTGACGTCGGGGTCTTCACCTGGTGGGCTGCCGGCTCGGAGAAGGTGGGCCTGGACGCGCTCGTCGCCGAGTTCAAGAAGCAGTTCCCCAACAACACCTTCGTCAATCTCGCCGTCGCCGGTGGTGCCGGATCGAACGCCAAGGCCAAGCTTGCCTCCGACCTGGCGAACAACCAGCCGCCGGACTCCTTCCAGGGCCACGCCGGCGCCGAGCTCACCGACTACATCGCCCAGGGCCAGATCGTGCCGGTCAACGACGTCATGGAGGCCCTCGGCGGGTCCAAGACGTTCCCCCAGGACCTCCTCGACCGGATCACGGTCAAGGGCAACATCTACTCGGTACCGAGCAACATCCACCGCGCCAACGTCGTCTGGGCCAACCCGAAGGTCCTCGAGAAGGCTGGGGTTACCCAGACGCCCAAGGACATCAAGAGCTGGATCGCCGACATGGACAAGGTCAAGGCCTCCGGCGTCAACACCCCGCTGAGCATCGGCGGAACGTGGACCCAGGTTCAGCTCTTCGAGACGGTGCTCATCGCCGACCTCGGACCCGAGGCCTACAGCGGCCTGTTCGACGGCAAGACCAAGTGGGACTCCGACGGGGTCAAGACCGCGGTCAACGACTACAAGACGCTGCTCAGCTATGCCAACACCGCCTCCGACGGTGACGACTGGCCGGGCGCCATCGACATGGTCGCTGCCGGAACCGCGGCCTACAACGTCATGGGCGACTGGGCCGTCGCTCAGTTCAACGACAAGAAGCTCGTCGACGGCACCGACTACACCTACTTCCCGGTGCCCGGGACCGACGGCGTCTTCGACTTCCTCGCCGACTCCTTCACCTTGCCCAAGGGCGCGAAGAACCCTGACGGCGCCAAGGACTGGCTCATGACGATCGGCTCGGCCGAGGGCCAGAAGGTCTTCAACATCGCCAAGGGTTCCATCCCGGCCCGTACCGACGTCCCGGACACCGACTTCCCGAAGTACCAGCAGGGCGCGATGAAGTCGTTCAAGGAGGACAAGATCGTCGCCTCGATCGCGCACGGTGCCGCGGTCTCCCTGGCCTGGAACACGGACATCTCCACGGCCATCTCGAAGTTCTACGCGAGCAAGGACGCCAACGTCCTCGTCACCGACCTCACGGCCGCAGCGTCGAAGAACCTCAAGTAGTCACACGTCAGTTTCCCCGCGGGCCGGGTGGGGCGGGATACCGCACCACCCGGCCCCGGCACAGATGGTTCTTGAACGGAGGAGTGTCATGGGTCGCGCCAAGACTTGGCTGCCTGGTCTGCTGCTGGTCTCACCCTCGATCATCCTGGTCGGGGTGTTCGTCTACGGTCTGATCGGCCAGAACATCTGGACCTCGCTGAACGTCTCGGTCAACCCTGTCACCGACAAGGTGATGAACCCCGGCGGCTACCAGAACTACGTCCAGCTGCTGTCCTCGACGGACTACCAGCACGCCCTGTGGAACCTGCTCGTCCTGACCGTGGTGTTCATGACCGGGACGACGTTCTTCGGCCTGCTCTGGTCGATCCTGCTGGAGAAGGGGGTCAACGGTGAGGGCGTCTTCCGGTCGGTCTACCTCTATCCCATGGCGGTCTCGTTCATCGCCGCGGGTGTGGTGTGGCGGTGGCTGCTCAGCCCGGCCAAGGACGCCGGAGCCATCGGGCTCAACCAGCTCCTGGTCAAGATGGGCCTGCCCGGGCTGCAAAGCGGCTGGTGGTCGGCGGACAGCAAGTTCTCCATGGCCGCGATGGCCCTGCCGGCGATCTGGCAGCTGGCCGGATACGTCATGGCCCTCTTCCTCGCCGGGTTCCGCGGCATCTCCGAGGACCAGCGTGAGGCGGCCCGGATCGACGGTGCGAAGGAGTGGCAGATCTACCGCTATGTGCTCTTCCCGCAGCTCTCCCCGATCGCCCTCTCCGCGCTGATCATCCTCGGACACATGTCGATGAAGATGTTCGACCTCATCTACGCCATCGCCGGTGCGAACTCGTACAAGGCGATGGTGCCGGCCACGTTGATGTGGACCCAGATGTTCTCCCAGAACGACCGGGTCGCGGCTGCGGTCAACGCGACGATCCTGCTGGTGCTGGTCGCCATCGTCGTCGTGCCCTACCTCATCTACACGAACAAGACCGAGGAGGGCCGGTAGTCATGACCGCCGTCACCCAAACTGCCAGCGCCGTCTCCCAACCGCTGCGTCAAACCGGCCGCTCCCCGGGGCAGGGCGGCAACGCGACGAGCCGGACCGTGCGCTACGTGCTACTCGTGGTCTTCGGGCTGTTCGTCCTGCTCCCGATGTACGTCCTGCTCGTCACCTCGTTCAAGGCATCCGGTGACGTCACTCCTGACCAGGCCTGGAGCCTGCCGCGGGCGCTGTCGGTCGGTGGCTGGTCCTATGCCTGGGAGCAGCTCGCGCCACCGTTGTTCCGCTCGATCATCCTCGCCATCTGCGCCGCCGTGTTCTCCTCGATCCTCGGTTCGCTCAACGGCTTCGTCTTCGCCCGGTGGCAGTTCCCGATGGCGACGACGGTGTTCACCCTGTTCTTGTTCGGGATGTTCATCCCTTACCAAGCGGTCCTGATCCCGCTGCAGGGGATGTTCCTCGCCGTCGAGGGTCAGTTCCCGTGGTTCCAGGGGATTGTCAAGCTCATCGTGGTCCACACGATCTATGGGATCCCGATCTGCACACTCATCTTCCGCAACTACTACGCCACCGCCGTGCCCAAGGAGATGCTCGAGGCCGCGACCATCGACGGTGCGGGGATGATGCGCACCTACCGGTCGATCATCCTGCCGCTGTCCATCCCGGCGTTCGTGGTCACGATGATCTGGCAGTTCACCTCGGCGTGGAACGACTTCCTCTTCGCGCTCTTCCTCACCAACCGGACAAACGGGCCGGTGACGTTCGCCCTCAACGAACTCGCCGGTGGGCAAAACCCGGACTACCCCGCGATCATGGCCGGGGTGCTCATCGCCTCACTGCCCACACTGCTGGTCTACATCCTCCTCGGGCGCTACTTCATCGGTGGGATGATGTCCGGCTCGGTGAAGTAACCCGGGACCGCCACCGCGACCCACGAAGCCACCCATGACGCCACAGATCGCGTGAGTCCACATATCGAGTGGGCCCCGCTGGGTGAGCAGGACCTACCTGACCTGGTCCTCCTCGCCAAGGCATGCCTGGACCACGACGGCGGGTTGCCGCTGTTGTCCCGACAGGATTACCTCTCCCGGCTCTTCTGCTCCGGTCCCGGAATCGTGGGGCGGGACGTCTTCGGTGAGCTGGTGGCTGCAGCGGCGATCGGAGTCGAGGAGGTACTGGAACGGTGGGCCACGGGGTTGGTAATCCCGGACCTGCGCGGCCAAGGAGTCGGTGATGAGTTGATCCGGTGGGCCCGGGAGCAGACCGGGGGGGCGCCGGTGAAGGTCATCGCCGAGACCACCTCACCGGAGAGCAACGAGCTCTTTGCTCGCAGTGGGTTGCGGCTCGTCTTCGCCGAGACGGTCATGCGTCATCGGCTCAGCCGGATACCGCGGGTCGCTCTCCCCTCGGGTCTGAGGACCCTGCCGTTCGACGAGGAGAGCGCGGCGCTGTTCCACACCGCATACCGACTTTCGTTCGCGCAGCGCCCGGGGTTCCCGGACACACCGCTGGCACGGTGGGTTGCCGCGCTGACCGAGGACGGCTCCTTCCGGCCCGAGGACTCACGGGTCGCGGTGACCCGTGATGGTGAGCCGGCGGGGTTCGTCACGCTCTCGGACAACTGGATCGACCAGGTGGGGACGGTCCCGAGGTGGCGCGGACACGGGCTCGGCGCCCATCTCGTCGTCCGTTCGCTGACCGCGCTCCAGCGCAGCGGCGCCAGCGAGGCGTGGCTCGCGGTCAACGTCGACAACCCGTCGGCGCGAGTGCTCTACGAGCGTCTCGGTTTCGTGTCTTCCGGGATGCGTGCCCGGTACACCGATCGCTGAGGGACCCGTCGCGAGCCGGTGCGCTGGTGTCGCCTCCACTCGGCCTGGGTCCGGCCTGGGTCCGGCCTGGGCCGGCCTGGGTCCGGAGTTAATCCGAGTGGATCCGGAGTGGGTCAGGGCGTCGTGGCTCGTGGTGAGTCTGCCGATATCCTTGCGTTCCTGCCCTGCTGACCTGAGCCTGACAAGGAGTGTCCCCCGTGGTGATGCGCATGTCGTCCCTGTTCCTGCGGACCCTGCGAGAGAACCCTGCGGACGCTGAGGTCCCCAGTCACCAGCTCTTGGTGCGTGCCGGCTACATCCGGCGGGTGAGCCCGGGCATCTATTCCTGGTTGCCGCTCGGGCTGAGGGTGCTCCGTCGGGTCGAGCAGATCGTGCGCGAGGAGATGGACGCGATCGGCGCCCAGGAACTGCTCTTCCCGGCCCTGCTGCCTCGTGAGCCCTACGAGGCGACTGGACGCTGGAACGATTACGGCGAGAACATCTTCCGGCTCAAGGATCGCAAGGACAACGACTACCTCCTCGGCCCCACCCACGAGGAGTTGTTCACGCTGACGGTCAAGGACCTGTTCAGTTCCTACAAGGACCTGCCGATCAGCCTCTACCAGATCCAGACGAAGTACCGGGACGAGGCCCGCCCGCGTGCCGGGATCCTGCGCGGCCGGGAGTTCATCATGAAGGACTCCTACTCCTTCGATCTCGACGACACCGGCCTGGACGCGAGCTACGAACTGCACCGGGCGGCATACATCAGGATCTTCGACCGGCTCGGCTTCGACTACGTCATCGTCCAGGCGATGGCCGGCGCGATGGGGGGCAGCAAGTCCGAGGAGTTCCTCGCTACTGCCCACAACGGTGAGGACACCTATGTCCGCTGCCCCAACTGCGGGTATGCCGCCAACGTCGAGGCGGTCCAGGTGAGCCCGCCGGAGCCGCTCGACGTCGACGGCCTGCCGGCTGCGCATGTCGAGGACACCCCGGACACCCCGACGATCGAGACCCTGGTGGCGTTGGCCAACGCAGACCATCCGCGCGTCGACGGGCGGGCGTGGACTGCTGCCGACACCCTGAAGAACGTCGTCGTCATGCTCGTGCGCCCCGACGGCACCCGGGAACCCCTGGCCATCGGCGTGCCGGGGGACCGGGAGGTCGACGAGAAGCGGCTGGCAGCCCAGGTCGACCCAGCCCGGGTCGAGGCTTTCGAGGAGAAGGACTTCGCGGCTTACCCCACCCTGGCCAAGGGGTACATCGGCCCGGGTGCCTTGGGTGAAGAGCGCAGCTCCGGCATCCGCTACCTGCTCGATCCGCGCATCGTCGCCGGGACCGCCTGGGTCACCGGAGCCGACGAGCCGGGTCGGCACGTCTTCGACCTGGTGCTCGGGCGCGACTTCACTGCGGACGGAACGATCGAAGCCGCCGAGGTCCACCCGGGCGACCCCTGTCCGACGTGCGGGGCGGGCCTGCAGGCAGCACGTGGAATCGAGATGGGCCACATCTTCCAGCTGGGCCGCAAGTACGCGCAGGCCCTTGACCTCAAGGTCCTCGACGAGCACGGCAAGCAGCGCACCGTGACGATGGGTTCCTATGGGGTCGGGGTCTCGCGGGCTGTTGCCTGTATCGCGGAAGGCAACCACGACGACGCCGGACTGATCTGGCCGCGCAACATCAGTCCCGCCGACGTTCACCTCGTCGCCACCGGCAAGGACGATGCCGTCTTCGGGTATGCCGAGGAGCTCACCGCGGCCCTGACCGCCGCCGGCGTCGAGGTGCTCCACGACGACCGGCGACAGGCCAGTCCTGGGGTGAAGTTCAAGGACGCCGAACTCATCGGGGTGCCCACCATCGTCGTGGTCGGCCGTGGACTGGCCAGCGGGACCATCGAGATCAAGGACCGGCGCTCGGGGCAGCGCCGCGAGGTTGCCACCACCCGGGCACTCGAGGAGATCCTCGCCGAGATCGGCGGGGGATGACACCAGGAAGTGCCCTCCAGGTGCCGCGGTGACCGTGGCACCGGAGGTAGGCGTCACCCTGCTGATGCTCCTGGCCGCCGCGGCCTTCCTCGCCGGCTGGGTTGATGCCGTCGTCGGCGGTGGCGGGCTCGTCCAGCTGCCCGCGCTGCTGCTGGCCTTCCCGGCTGCTGCTCCGGCGCAGATCCTCGCGACCAACAAGATCGGGTCGATCTGGGGGACAGCGACGGCGGCAGTGACCTACGGGCGGCGGGTGCGTCCCGATCTGCGCACCGCGCTCCCGATGGCGGCACTGGCCTTCCTCGGCGCGGTCGCCGGGGCCGTGGTCGGGCTGCACATCCCCAAGTCGGCGTTCAACCCGGTCATCCTCGTCATGCTCGTCGCGGTCGGGGCCTACACGCTGCTTCGACCCTCTCTGGGGACCGCGACGGCACTGCGCTGGGACGGGGCGCGACACACCGCTGCCGCGATGACCGTGGGCGCAGTCATCGGTGTCTACGACGGGGCCCTTGGGCCAGGAACCGGGTCCTTCCTCGTCTTCGCCCTCGTGGGGCTCCTCGGCTACGCCTTCCTCGAGGCGAGCGCCAAGGCCAAGATCGTCAACTTCGCGACCAACCTCGGCGCGCTGGCGGTCTTCGTTCCGGGAGGCCACGTCATGTGGACCGTCGCAGCGGTCATGGCGGTGGCCAACGCGGCGGGAGGTTGGACCGGGGCACACACCGCCGTACGACTGGGGTCCGGCTTCATCCGGGGCGTGTTCGTCGTCGTCGTGGGGGCGTTCATCGTCCGGATCGGTGGGGGTCTGCTGGGCTGGTGGTGATGTCATGGGGCACTCTGTGCCCTCCCACAGCCACACTGCAGCCCGCTCGGGGACAGTGCTGCCATGACGACACTCTCACCGCACCCCCCATACGCGGCTGGGCTCCCACCGTGGTGGCGTGACGTCACCGGTGGCGCCTTCTGGGGCATCGTTGTCGGGGTCGTCGTGTTGTGGGTGGGCAACGATGGCCTCACCGACCTCGGCTCCCTCGACGGCACGCTCACCTCCACCGGTCGGCTCACTGGCCTCCTCGCCGCCGCGCTGCTCCTCATCCAGGTGCTGCTCATGGCCCGGATCCCGCTGGTCGAACAGGCCTGGGGCCAGGACCAGCTCACCCGCGCCCATCGGGTGGTGGGGTTCACCTCGTTCGTCCTCCTGCTCGCTCACGTCGTCCTGATCACCCTCGGGTATGCCGCCGGCTCGACCGCCGGCCTGTGGGGGACCGTGGTCGATCTCACCCTGGACTACCCGGGCATGCTGCTGGCGATCGCCGGTACTGCGGCGCTGTGTCTGGTTGTCGTCACCTCGACGAGGGCGGTCCGGCGGCGGCTGCGCTACGAGTCGTGGCACCTGCTGCACCTCTATGCCTATCTGGGCGCTGGCCTGGCCCTGCCGCACCAGCTGTGGGCCGGCACCGACTTCACCGCGAGCGCCGCGGCCACGATGTTCTGGTGGGGCCTCTACGGCGCGGCACTGGCCGCGGTCCTGTTGTGGCGGGTCGTCCTGCCGCTGTGGCGCTCGCTGCGACACCCACTGCGGGTGGTCGCGGTGCGGCGCGACTCACCGACAACGACGACCATCACCGTCGCTGGGCGCGGCATCCGGCACCTTCGCGCACGGGCTGGGCAGTTTTTCCACTGGCGGTTCCTCGACGGTCCGGGGTGGAGCCGGGCCAATCCCTACTCGCTGTCTGCAGCTCCGGACGGGCGCACGCTGCGCATCACGGCAGAGCACCTCGGCGACGGATCGGCCCGGCTCGCCCGTCTTCCTGTGGGGACCAGGGTCCTCGTTGAGGGGCCTTACGGCAGGCTCCATGATGGGGTTCGGACCCGACGCAAGGTCCTTCTCCTGGCCAGCGGGATCGGCGTGACGGTCATGCGGGCCCTCCTGGAGAGCCTGCCAGCGGCACCGGGTGAAGTTACCGTCATCCACCGGGTGAGCGATCGGGCACAAGCCCCGCTCGTCGGCGAGATCTACACCCTCGCCAGCTCGCTCGGGCATCGCTACGTGCTCGTCGAGGGGCGACGCATCGCCGACCGTTCCAGCTGGCTGCCGCACCAGGCTGGGCACCTGAGCGATCGTGCTGCCCTTGAAGAGATCGTTCCCGACGTCGCCGAGCACGACGTCTACCTCTGTGGCGCCCCCGGCTGGACGGAGGCCGCCCATGATGCCTGCCTGGCCGCGGGGGTCCCCAAGGCCAATATCCACCTCGAACGCTTCAGCTACTGACCACGAGCACCACCTCACGGATATGGGGCCGCAGACATGCGCCGGATCACTCTTTGGCTGCTGAGCACGTTGAGCATCCTCGTGCTCCTGTTCAGCTACCACACGTCGACGAGCTCGGCAGTGGCGACGAGCATCCATGCTCCTGGCACGACCGGCCCGGACGCTGCCACCAAGGGACCGGCTGCCTCACCGGGCACGCCGGCACCGACCGGCTCCACAGGTGCTGCCGGCGCGTCGGGGACCTACACCGGCACCGCAGTGTCGACCGAGTATGGCGATGTCCAGGTCCAGATCACCGTGCAGGGCGGACGGGTGACCGCCTCGACCGCGGTCCAGGTGCCCTGGGACAACGCTCGGGACCGCCGGATCAACTCGAACGCCGTGCCGATCCTGAACGGGGAGGCAGTCGCCGCTCAGAGCGCGCAGATCGACATGGTCTCCGGAGCGACCTACACCTCGCAGGGTTACGTCGAGTCGCTCCAGGCAGCCCTGGACCAGGCACACCTCTGATCAGCAGGAGGCCGGTGATGCCCACGATGGCGACATCTCGATCGCGCGCGGAAACCGGGTACGAGGCTGTCATCGGGCGCCGTGCCTGGGTGGAGCAGGTCATGGGCCTGCCGGTGTCGGTGCACGTCCGGGCGGCCGATCCGGACCGACCCGACATCGCCGCCGCCGTCGCCGCGGTGTTCACCCATCTGCGCCGCGTGGACGCCGTGCTGTCCACCTGGCGGGCGGACAGCGACCTACTGCGCTTGCAGCACCACGAGATCGACCCCGGGCAGGCCCACCCCTGGCTCAGCGACGTGGTCGAGTTGTGTTTGCTCGCCGAAGAACGCACCGACGGCCTCTTCCGGGCCTGGCGCACCGGTGCCGGTGGCACTCGTGAGCTGTTCGACCCCACCGGCCTGGTCAAGGGATGGGCCGTGTCCGGCGCGTCGGCACACCTGGAGACCGTGCCGGAGATCGGGTGGTGTATCGGTGCTGGCGGGGATCTGAGCGTGGGGGTGGGGCGGGGCATGCTCACCGTGGCGCCAACGTGGCGGATCGGGATCGAGGACCCGAGCGACCGGCATCAGGTCGCCGGCGTCGTGACCGTGAGCCGCGGCGGTGTGGCCACCTCGGGAGCTGCCGCGCGCGGCGCGCACGTCATCGACCCCCGCACCCGCCGGTGGGTCGAGCGAGCAGGGTCGGTGACCGTGACCGGTCCGGATCTGCTCTGGGCCGATGTCTGGGCAACTGCCGCCTGGGTTGACCCGGCCCTGGCCGGTGCTCTCCTGGCCGCCCGTGACCCGGCCTACACCGTGCTCGTCCTGTGAGGTGACCGCGGGCCATCCCCGGGTCGGACCGCAAGCACCCGCAGGGCGATCACCTCTGGGGTCGAAGGGCTGCCCGCAGCGCCTCGACGTCGGTCACCGGGGCGTCACAGACGAAGCCGCGGCATACGTATGCCGTTGCTCGTCCGGTCAGGAGCGGCCGGTCGGCGAGCAGCGGGATGCCGTCTGCGTCAGGATCGCCCTGGACCAGGACAAGGCCGGGGGAGGGGGATCGCCGCGCTGTGAGAGCCAGGTCGTCGGCGGACGGGCCGGACCCGACCACGGCCACTTGCAGCGGGCCGACGGCCATTGCCTCGGCGACGCTCAGCGCCCAGCCGGTAAAGCGTGGTGCCGCACTGGCGATCCCACCGAGTGCGTCCACGGCACTGCGGGCGGCATCCGCATGCTGCGTCGAACCAGTGAGCGCCCCGAGGGTGAGCAGCGCCCCGGCGATCGAGGCTGGCCCACCCGGCTCAGCCCCCTCGGTGTCCGAGCGCGGTCGGGTGAGCAGCCGTTCGGCGTCATCAGCGGTGTCATGCCAGACGCCGTCGGGGCCACGGAAATGCTTCAGCGCCAGCCCCACGATGTCGGTGGCCGCCCTGAGCCAGCCGGGAGCGCCAGTGGCCTGGTGCAGGGCGAGGAGTCCTTCGGCGAGGTCGCCGTGGTCGTCGAGCAGCGCCATCGCCTCACCGACCGACCCGTCGAGGGATACCCGGCGCAGCCGTCCGTCGACGAGATGCCGACTCAGCAGCAGGTCGGCGCAGCCGCTTGCCGCCGTCACAAGGTCCGGCCGGTGCAGCAGCATCCCTACCTCAGCCAAGGCGGCGATGGCCAACCCGTTCCAGGCCGTGACGACCTTGTCGTCCCTCGTTGGCTGCGGCCGCTGCCTACGAGCCGCGAGCAGGGTGGCCCGAGTGCGCTCCCACCACGTCGGATCGCCCGGCTCCTGACGGAGCTGGAGCGTCGAGGTGCCGTGCTCGAAGGTCCCCTCGTCGGTGACCGACAGCAGCGCCGCCGCCGCTGCGCCGTCGTCCGGACCGAGCACCCGAGTGAGTTCGGCAGGGGTCCACACATAGGTCAGCCCCTCGTGGAGACGACCCTCGAGGGTCGTGTCGGCATCGAGCGCGCTGGCGAACCCGCCCTGGGGGGTGCCCAGGGCGTCGACGATGAAGTCCGCCGTCTCGACCGCGACCCGTGCGGCCCATGGGCTGCCGGTGAGCCGCCACAGATGGAGATAGACGCGGGCGAGCAGGGCGTTGTCGCA
This sequence comes from Phycicoccus sp., assembly GCA_039812375.1. Classification (GTDB taxonomy): domain Bacteria; phylum Actinomycetota; class Actinomycetes; order Actinomycetales; family Dermatophilaceae; genus JAGOME01. The sequence goes on from JBDIAO010000028.1 coordinate 29,507, forward strand.
GAGCATCTTTTCGAAGTGTGGGACCACCCAGGCGGCGTCAACGGCATACCGAGCGAAGCCCCCCGCGAGCTGGTCGTAGATGCCGCCATGTGCCATCGCCGCACACGAGCGCTCGGCCATGACCAGGGCCTCGGCGTCGCCGGTGCGGGCGTGGTGGCGCAGTAGGAACTCTAGAACCGTCGACGGTGGGAACTTCGGGGCTCCACCGAAGCCGCCATGCACCGGGTCGAACTCCCGCCGCAACGCCACCACCGCACCGGCGAGCATGCTCTCGTCGAGGTCCCTGCTGTGGGGCGCGCCGGCTGAGCGCAATGCCTCGGTGATCCGGGTCGAGGCCGCTTCGACGTCTGCTCGTTGTGCCTGCCAGGCGCGCCCAGCCGCCTCGAGTAGGGCGAGGAGCTGGGCGCGCGGCAGATAGGTCCCCGCGAAGAACGGTCGTCCGTCGGGGGTGAGCAGGCAGGTCATCGGCCAGCCGCCGGCACCGGTCAGGGCCTGGGTGGCAGCCATGTAGACCGCGTCGACGTCGGGACGTTCCTCGCGGTCCACCTTGACCGCGACGAATCCCCGCCGCAGCACCTCACCGACGTGGGCGTCCTCGAAGGACTCGTGGGCCATGACATGACACCAGTGGCAGGCGGCATACCCTACTGATAGAAGAATCGGGACATCGCGACGCCTGGCTTCCTCGAACGCCTCAGGCCCCCACTCCCACCAATCCACGGGATTACCTGCATGTTGTTGGAGATAGGGGCTGGTCGCGTTGGCGAGCCGGTTGGCCATTCCTGTGACTCCTGACGAGTGGCACGTGCATCATTCTTCCTCGAGTGATGCACGAAAGTGATGCACGATGGCCTCTCCAGCGTAGGAGGTCTCGGTGGCCGCAGGTTCTCAGCCCAAGCTGCTCGCCTAGGGCAAGCCGCGTACTCACGGCGGCGGCGCGCGGCCGTGGCGGGTGCGTCTCTACGCCCGCAGCGCGGGCACCAACAAGTACCAGGTCTACTTCCGGGCGCCCGCGGGCGAGGACGAGCCGTGGAAGCGGGTGCTGCGACGAGCCGCGACCGAGGCCGAGGCTCGCAAGATCTTCGCCCAGGCCGAGGCAGCACTCGACACCGAGCAGCCGACGCCGGTCGGCGCCGACGTCCGTGCGTCGCGGACGATCCGGATGCTCGGCGAGGAGTACCTCAAGGACTCGATCGAGCGGGGGAAGCAGCCGCGCACCATGGAGCAGCGCATCTCCCGGCTCAACGCCCACATCCTGCCGACCATCGGCGACGTACCGGTGACGAAGTGGCGGGTCGAGCACAGCCGCAAGGTGATGGAGAAGGGCGGCAAGACGTTGTTCTCCCAGGGTGGCCGCGAGGACCTCCGCGGCCAGCTGTCGGCCATGCGCAAGCTGGCGTGGCGGCTGGGCTGGCTCGACCGCAGCATCGACCCCCTGGACGGGCTCGAGATCGGCCGAGCGAACGTCCTGCACGGAGCGACCGCGCAGTACGTCGACCCGCGCCTGCGCCCCGAGACCCGCCAGGTGCGCGCGATGGCCGACGCCGCCGACAAGCTCTGCGGGCCTGAGGGGACCGATCCGCTGATGACACGTCTCCCGTTCTTCGGCACCAAGATCCGCGTCGCGGGCTTCGGCGGCCTGCGTCTCGGCGAGCAGAACGCGCTACGCGCGATCGACGTCTTCTTCGAGCACGGCTACGTCCACGTTAACGGCTCCTGGATCAGCCCACGCAAGGCGCCCGGCTTCCGCGGCCCGGTCAAGAACCACGTGCTCCACGAGGTTCCACTGCCCCGGTCGCTGATGCACGACGAGCTCCTCCCGCGCGTCAAGGAGTTGCTCGGTCTGCCCGTGAAGCCCGAGATGCACAACGAACGCTGGCCCCGCGTGCGCGCCTGGGTCGAGGAGAACGACCCCGACAACGCCTGGCCCAAGACCTCGTCTACCGCAACCTCCGCCATCACGCCGCGACGAAGTGGTTCCACGAGGAGCTCGGCGAGCCCTGGGAGGTCGTCGCGCAGTACCTCGGCGGCGTCTGCGAATCTGCCCGGCTGTCCCGGAGATGCCGGTACAGCGGAAGGAAGTCCAACAATGTCCCAGTCAGGGATCGAGTCCGTCAGTAAGGTTTCGTCAGTGATCACGGGTGAGCTGAAGAGCAAGATCGACCGCGTCTGGGACGCCTTCTGGTCCGGAGGCATCAGCAACCCGCTCGAGGTCATCGAGCAGATCACCTACCTGCTCTTCATCCGCCGCCTCGACGACATCCAGACGCTGGCCGAGAACAAGGCGCGCACCACCAAGACCGACATCGAGAACCCGGTGTTCCTGCCCGGCCAGGGGCACCTGCGCTGGAGCCAGTTCAAGAACGCCTCCCCCGAGGTGATGCACCAGAGGGTCGCGGACCAGGTGTTCCCGTTCCTGCGCGCCCTGGGGGATGGCACGACCTACAGCGAGCACATGAAGGATGCCCGCTTCACCATCCCCACCCCGGCGCTGCTCTCCAAGGTCGTCGACATGCTCGACGACATCCCGCTGGCCGATCGCGACACCAACGGCGACCTCTACGAGTACATGCTGTCCAAGATCGCCGCGGCTGGCACGAACGGCCAGTTCCGTACGCCGCGGCACATCATCGCACTCATGGTCGCAATGACCGCCCCGCAGCCCGGCGACGAGATCTGCGACCCGGCCTGCGGCACGGCAGGCTTCCTCGTCGCCGCGAGCGAGTACGTCCGCGACACCCATGCCGAGGCGCTGCTGGATGCCGCCCAGCGGTCGCACTTCCACAACTCGATGTTCCATGGGTACGACTTCGACTCGACCATGCTGCGCATCGGCAGCATGAACATGCTGCTGCACGGCATCGAGTCCCCCGACATCCGCTACCGCGACTCCCTCTCCGAGGGCGCCGCCGGCGAGGCTGACAAGTACTCCCTCATCCTCGCCAACCCGCCCTTCGCCGGGTCGCTCGACTACGAGTCGACAGCCAAGGACCTGCAGCGGGTCGTGAAGACGAAGAAGACCGAGCTGCTCTTCCTTGCCCTCTTCCTCAAGCTGCTCAAGCCCGGTGGCCGCGCAGCGGTCATCGTCCCCGACGGTGTCCTCTTCGGCTCGTCGACGGCACACAAGACCCTGCGCAAGACGCTGGTCGAGGAGCAGAAGCTGGATGCCGTCGTGAAGCTGCCGTCGGGTGTCTTCCGTCCGTATGCCGGCGTCTCCACCGCGATCCTGTTCTTCACCAAGACCAACTCCGGCGGCACCGACGACGTCTGGTTCTACGACGTGCGCGCTGACGGGTTCTCTCTCGACGACAAGCGCAACCCGGTCGAGGCCAACGACCTCCCCGACGTCTTGGACCGGTGGTTGAGCCTGTCGACACC
>JBDIAO010000029.1:0-32240 GCA_039812375.1 Phycicoccus sp.
CGCAAGCCGAACAGCTTCCGGGAGGGGGTCTTCTTCTCGCCCAGCGCGAACACGGACGCCTTCCTCGTCACCTTGCACAAGTCGGCGGCCGACTACTCCCCGACGACGATGTACCGGGACTTCGCGATCAGTCCGGAGCTGTTCCACTGGGAGTCACAGTCGAGCACGACCATCGCCTCACCGACCGGGCAGCGCTATCTCAACCACCGGGCGCGGGGCAGCCACGTGCTCCTCTTCGCGCGGCCGCACAAGGTCTCCGCGTTCGGGGGCGGGGCTCCCTACCTCTTCCTCGGGGAGGCCGACCACGTCGAGCACCGCGGGGAGCGGCCCATCGCGATCACCTGGCGGCTGCGGACCCCGATGCCGGCGGGCGACTTCGCGCTCGCGAGCGTCGTCGGCTAGTCAGAAAGTCGGATCGTCAGGGGGTCAGGCAGTCGGGTCGTCGGGCAGTCGGATGTTCGAGTCAGGGCTCCCGGGGGTGTCGGTCGTTCTTGGCATGCTGCATCCATGACGACACACCACGCCGAGAAGGACACGCCGGTCGCCGCCCGACTCCGGGTCCTCCTGGCCGGCATCCCACCGTGGTTCCCGGTCAAGAAGGCCGGGCAGCAGCTGAGGGCGATCGGCCGTGAGGTTGCCGGGATCGACGCCCGCGCCGCGGACGAGACAGTCCGGGCGAGCATCACGACGGCGATGACACTGCTCCTGCAGGAGGCGGTCCGGGCCACCTGGCCGCGCGGCTGGCACCCGGCCGACCTGCAGCGCGTCGTCGCCCGGCAGGTCGGCGTCAACGGCACCCTTCTCCTGGGCGACGCGATCGCCGCGGAGCTCGCCACCTACGCTCCCTCAACGATCGACCCCGACTGGCACGAGCAGGTGCGTGAGCTCGACATGTCCGTGCACTGGCCCGCGACGACGACGTGGGCCGCCCATCGGCTGGGCGAGGTCGGGGGCCGGATCGATGAGCTCACGCAACCCTGGGCCGGCACGTGCCACGTGCTCGCCCACCTGCCGGACATCGGCCGGATCGGTCCACTGCCCGGTCAGGCGCGCGCCGGCACCGTCCCCACGTCGGCGGCCGTCGATGCCTGCGTCCTGGCCCGGGTGCGGGCCATCCTGGCCAAGGCGGAGTCGACGAACTACCCCGCCGAGGCGGAGACGTTCACCGACGCCGCCCAGAAGCTGATGGCCCGGCACTCCATCGACTCCGCGATGCTCGCCGCCGCGGAACCAGACTTCGCCCGGCACGGGCCCTCGGCCCGCCGGATCGGGGTCGAGGCACCATACGAGCTGCCGAAGGTGCAGCTGCTCAACGCCGTCGGCGACGCGAACCGGTGCCGATCCGTGTGGACGAAGGAGTATGGCTTCGTCACTCTCGTCGGCTTCGCCGAGGATGCCGCCGCGACGGAGACCCTCTTCACCTCACTCCTCGTGCAGGCGACCCGGGCGATGGCGGCCCACGGATCACGGATCGACCTGGCCGGCCAGTCCCGGACGCGGTCCTTCCGGCAGTCCTTCCTGACCTCGTTCGCGGCCCGAATCGGCGAGCGTCTCGCCGAGGTCGCCCGCTCGGCGGAGGACGAGGCGGCATCCGGGGTCGATGCCGAGCCCCTGCCCGACGCGCGGGGGTATGGCGCTGAGGGCGATGCGCGAGGCGGCGCCGGGATGGCGGGGCGAGATGGGATGGTCGGTCGCGGCGTGGGCCGGGAACTGGCGAAGGTCCTGGCCGACCGGCGGGATGCCGTCGCAGCCGAGACCGACCGACTCTTTCCCCGGGTCACCACCCGGGGAAGGTCCGCCCTGCTGGACCGTGAGGGCTGGATCGCCGGCCACGCCGCCGCGGAGACCGCCTCCCTGGGTGCCCGTTCGGGGACCATCACCTCCTGACCACCCTCCTGACCGGGCGCCGCGTGGGACTCGTGGCTCACGATGGTGCGCATGGGCTACTTCATCCTCGTCATCGCCCAGACGATCATGTTGCCGATCGTCAGCGGCGTCGTCGAACTGGGCACTTCCGGGGGCGATCCCGTCCTCGTCTTCGGCACGTGGTGGGTGTTCTGGGGCGTCGGCACCCGCCTGCTCGTCGCCGGTCTCGCACAGGTCTCCGGCAAGGGCCCGACGGCCGCGATCCTCGGGGCCGCGGAGCCTTCGGTCCAGGAGATGCAACTCGTCCGTGAGCTGGGCACCGCCAACGTCGGGATGGGCCTTGCGGGGCTGCTTGCACTGGTTCCCGGATGGGCCCTGCCCGCCGGGCTCGCCGGTGGCGTCTTCCTCCTCATCGCCGGCATCCTGCACCTGCCGAAGAAGGACAAGAACGCTCAGGAGTCCCTCGCGACCTGGACGGACCTGGTCGTCGGGATCGTCGTCCTCGTGCTGGCGGCCGACGTCCTGATCCGCACGCTCGGCAGTTGACGCCTCGGGTGGAAGGGCCGCCCCCGGCCGAGTTGTCTGTTGCGTGACGTGCCGCTGCTCTTCCCAGAAGCCGACCCGCTCGCTTCGCCGGTCACCTGGGCACCGGTGCTCCTTCACGCGAAAAGTACCCCTCCGGGCCGGGGCGAGGACACGCCATAATTAACTCCCCTTGTTTATTATGATGATGTGTCATGATGGCGCCGTGAGCACAACTTTCGGCGCCGACCCGGTACGCATGGAGGTCGCTGACCTGCTGCACCGGATGGAGGCCGGCGAGATCATCGACCGCTCTCACGAACGCAAGCACGTCGACCTCAAGGAAGAAGCCGGTCGGCGAGATCGCGCCGGGGCCGTCAGACCCGGAACCGCCGAGAACGATCAGGCGGCCCGCAAGCTCGCAGCAGAGGCCGCGTGCATGTCGAACACTCCCGGCGGGGGTGCCCTCATCGTCGGTGTTGCGGACGACGGGACACTTGTCGGTGCCGATCTCCACGCAGAGTGGTTGCGCCAGCGCATCTTCGAGCTCACCCGTCGACTGCTCACGGTCGATGTCACCGAAGCGATCGTCCGAGGAGTCCGGCTGCTGGTGGTGGTCTCGCCCAGCGCCGTCGAGCCTGTCCGCTTCAACGACCGCATCCGGTGGCGCGTGAACGACACCTGCGTCGACGTCGATGCGGCAACCTGGCACGCGAAGCGCATGCAGACGCTCAACTACGACTGGTCGGCCGATGCCTCGACGACGCATGCGTCAGCAGCCAGGCCCCAGGCGCTGGCGGTGGCGCGTGACTTCCTCGATGCACACGGAGACGGCCGAGCCGAGGAGCTTGCGGCGGCGACCGATGCTCAACTGCTGCGCAGACTCAATGTGGTCACCCGAGACGGACTGTTGACCAACGCCGGCGTGCTTGCGTTCGCCGGACGCGAGCAGCCGTGCCTCGACTACATCCACCGTGACGTGGTGGGCGGGGACAGCACCGCCCGCGTCCGCCGCAACGATCGATCCCTCTTGGAGGAGATCGCCGAGGTGTTCCTGACGATGGACGCCCACAACGCAACACGACACGTCCAAACCGGTCTCGTCATACGCCAGGTGCGTGACATCCCGGTGCTCGCTGCCCGCGAGGCGGTCGTGAACGGCGTAGCGCACCGCGAGTGGGGCATCGTCGAGCCGACGGTTGTCGAGCACGTCGGGCGGACACTGCGGGTCACCAGCCCCGGTGGCTTTGTCGGAGGCGTCAACGAGGCCAACATCATCACCCACCCCTCGCAGTCCCGAAACCCATCCCTCACCCAACTCCTGGCTGACCTCCGCATCGCCGAACGTGAAGGGATCGGAGTCGACCGCATGGTGCGCGAGATGGTTCGCGTCGGTCACCAGCCGCCCGTGATCCGCGAGATCAGCGGACCGTTCGTCCGCACCTCACTTGTCGGCGACACGCTCGACGAACCGTGGATCGCGTGGCTCGCCGGGATGGAGCCGACCGAAGAGTCCGTCGATGTCTCGTCCTTGCTCCTGCTCCGCCACATCGTGGAGGTGGGCTGGCTCGACGAGGCTCAGGCAGCCCCCCTGATCCAGCTGCCCGTCGAGGAGGCCCGCGGCGCCATTCTGAAACTCAGTCACGCATCCATGGCTGGCCGCGAGGTGCTCGCGATGGTCGACGGAACCCCTGAGGCGACTCCGTCCGCGTGGCGGCTGAGCGACCAAGCGGCCGGCAGACTCCATGAACTCGACCGTGCCAACGGGCACAGCCGCAAGCGGCCTTCGCGAGCGCAGGTCGCCATCTCCTACGCCAAGGCTCGAGGTCGCATCAGCAGCACCGAACTTGGCTCCCTCGTGGGTGCCAGTGCAACCAACGTGGGCACGACACTCAAGGAGCTCGCCGCTGTCGGGACTCTCACCCCGTCGACTCCCGTTGGGCGGGGTCGCGGCTTCTACTACCGCTGGGCCGGGCCGGCCGCAGGAGCCCACGAGTAGCAGAACGGTGAAGATTCCTAGATCGTCGAGTCGGCGTCCCCCCCGTCGAGTAGGCGTGTTGTGGCGCGCCGACTCGTGGCTCAGGCGACTACTCGCGAACAGGGCAACCCGGGGACGTCCATCGAGGCCACTGACTCAGCCTGCGGCACCACGGTGGGCGGCTGTGGAGCACCCTTGCGAGTTGTCATACCAAGGGGGCAGCTTGCCGCCCGTTGCCCATGGCCATGGACGACAGCAAGATCGCGGTCACGATGGACATCTACTCGCAGGTGTCCGCGGCGTCGACCAGACAGGCCCTGAAGCGGCTCGGGGAGGCCTTCGGATGAGCCGAACTGCAGTACTTATGTGCAGTACGAGCCGAGAATCAGCGATGTCCGACGAATCGTGCGCGTCGCGCAGGCCTGTGACCTGCGGAAATGTTGGTGGAGCCAAGGGGACTCGAACCCCTAACCCCCTGCTTGCAAAGCAGGTGCGCTACCAATTGCGCCATGGCCCCGAAGGGTGTGCCCGGGCCAGGCCGCGACAGCGACCAGACGACCGGGCGTTGCGAGTGTCTGTCAGTCCTCAGGGCCGATCAGTCGTCAGAGCCTGATGAGCTGGCCGACGATCCAGTCGAGGGTGATGCGTCTCCACCTGCCGACCCGGAGCCGCTGGTGGTGCTCGTGGCCTCGGCCCAGAGGCGGTTGTCGGCCTCCTGTTTCTTCAGCCGGTCGCGCACCACGACGCCGCCGACGGCCGCAACCGCGGCGACTGCGAGCAGGAGCTTCTTCTTCACGAGGGACACCACCCATTGGTCGGGGATCGAAGGGTGGGCCTAACAGGACTTGAACCTGTGGCCTCTTCCTTATCAGGGAAGCGCTCTAACCGTCTGAGCTATAGGCCCCTCGCCGATCCGGCGTGCTCACCCCGCGCAGGGGCGAGCCGAGGAACGAGGCTACCTCACGGCATACGGGTCGACCAAAACGGTCCCACGGAGGTGTCCAACCGACCGCCCGTATGCCGCGGGCGCCGGTCAGTCGTCGGTGAGAGTGAGGTGCAAACCCCCGACGAGAGAGCTGGAGATGTTGTAGATGAACGAGCCGATGGTCGCGATGGCGGTCCACAAGAAGACGTCGATGACCGCGATGACGATGGCCAGCGACACGACCTTCTGGAAGCCGATGAAGTCCATGATGTCGAACTTCTGGCCACCCTCCTGGATGATCCTGCCGATGAGGCCGTTGACCTGATCGAAGACGCCCATGCCCTGGAGGATGAGCCATAACGCGGCCACCGCGATGACCATGGCGATGCCGAGTGAGACCGACAGCAGGAAAGACATCTTCAGCACCGACCAGGGGTCCACCCGCGACAGGGTGAGGCGCACTCGGCGGCTGGTTGCTGAGTACGGTTTGGTCGGCGGATGGGCGGTGGCGGGGTGACTCGGAGCTGGTCGCTTCGCTGCGCCGGGCGTTGTCGGTTTCGTTGCGCCGGCCTTGGCGGGCGCGGTGACGTCGGTCTTGGCCGGTGCGGAGGCGCTGGCTGTGACCGGAGCGCTGGCAGCGGCCGGCGTTGTGGTTGTTGCCGCGGTGGTGAGTTTGGCGGCGGTTGCGGCGGCGGCGGCCGTGGTTGCGGCGGCGGCAGCTACCCCGGATGTCGTCCGCGCAGGATCCGGAGCCTCTTTCGCCTGGGTCGATGCGGCAGCAGGGGGTGACCCGTCCTTGGAGGGAGTCGTTAGGGGTTGGGCAGCAGCTGGGCGGGGTTGGGCAGCAGCTGGGCGCGGGGCTGCGGCAGTGGCGGCTGCGGCAGCGGGGACCGCGGCCATCGGCGCAGTCACGGCCGACCGTGCAGAGCCACCGGAGGCATCCGCCGCAGCGGAGCCTGGAGTCCCAGCGGAGCCTGGAGTCCCAGCGGAGGCCGGAGCCCCACCCGGGGCTGGAGCTGGAGTCGTGCTGGGCACGGTCTTGGTGGGCGACGCGGCAGTTCCGCGGTGCTGTCCCTTCGCGCCTCCTCTACGGACGTCGGAAGGGTACTTGGGGAACCCGAACTTGGAGATGGTGCTGTCCGGCGTCGGGTCCGTGCTCACTCGTGAGGGATCAGGGGTACTCACTGCTCGCCTCCTGGCTCAGTGCTGGCGTCGTGGTCGTTGTCATTGTCCCGGTCACGGCCGCCAGAGCCGGCCATGTCAGGTTCAGACGGTACGCCATCGAACGCGGTGTCGGCAGCAGGTGAGCGCCCGGGGGGCCTGATTGCGTCGCTGTCGGCGTCACGGTTAGTGCCGGCGTCACGGTTGGTGCCGGCATCCGGGTCGGTGTCGACTGTGCTCTCGTCATCCTCGTCCTTCTCTGGATTGCGCGCGACCGCGACCACCCGGTCACCTGCTCCGGGCTTGACGAGGATGACGCCTTGAGTGTTGCGCCCCTTCGGCGCAATCGTGGCGGTGGAGGCGCGCACGAGGTTGCCCCTCTCGAAGACGACGAGCAACTCGTCGTCCCCGGTCGTGGTCAGGGCGCCGGCGAGGTCGCCGTTGCGGTCGGTGATCTTCGCCACGTGCACCCCCAGGGTGGCCCGGCCCTTAGCCGTCCACTCGACGGCTGGGCTGCGTTTGGCCATCCCGTTCTCGAAGACGACGAACACATCCGGCTCGGCACCAGCCTCGATGACCGCCATGGTCAGCAGGGTGTCACCGCCGCGGAACTTCATCCCGGTCACCCCGGACGTCGAGCGCCCCATCGGGCGCAGCTGGGAGTCATCGGCGTGGAAGCGCACCGACATTCCCTTGCGGGAGACCAGGAGCAGGTCGTCCCGGGACTCGACGAGGTCCGCGCCGACGAGCTCGTCACCTTCGCGCAGGTTGATCGCGATGAGCCCGCCGGAACGGGGGGAGTCGTAGTCGGCGAGCCGAGTCTTCTTCACCAGGCCCTGCCGGGTCGCCAGGACCAGGTATGCCGCATCGTCGTAGCCCTCGATCGCGAGTACCCGGGCGATCTCCTCACCGGGCCGGAAGGCCATGATGTTCGCTACGTGCACGCCCTTGGCGTCCCGTCCGGCGTCGGGTAGCTCATAGGCCTTGGCCCGGTAGACCCGGCCCAGGTTCGTGAAGAACAGCAGCCAGTGGTGCGAGGTTGTCGCGAAGAAGTGCTCGACCATGTCCTCACCGCGTAGCTGGGCGCCACGCACCCCCTTCCCGCCAGGCTTCTGGGTGCGGTAGGCATCGACCCGGGTGCGCTTGGCGTAGCCCCCCCGGGTGATGGTCACGACGACGTCCTCCTTGGGGATGAGGTCCTCCATGGACATATCCCCGTCGAAGGGCACGATCTGGGTGCGCCGCTCGTCGCCGAATCGTTGGACGATTACGTCGAGCTCGTCGGCGACGATGGTGCGCTGCCGGCTCGGGGTGGCGAGGATGTCTCGCAGGTCGTCGATGAGCCGCTGGAGTTCGTCGTGGTCATCGACGATCTTCTGCCGCTCCAGGGCGGCCAGACGGCGCAGCTGCATGTCGAGGATGGCCCGCGCCTGGATCTCGTCGATATCAAGGAGCGCGATCAGCCCGTCCCTGGCCTCTTCGACGGTGCGCGAGCGCCGGATCAAGGCGATGACCTCGTCGAGCTGGTCAAGTGCCTTGAGGTAGCCGCGCAGAATGTGGATGTCCTTCTCGGCCTTGTCGAGCCGGAAGGCGGTCCGCCGCTGGATGACGGTGATCTGGTGCTCGACCCAGAGCCGGACGAACGCGTCGACGGGCAGAGTCCGGGGAACTCCGTCGACGAGGGCGAGCATGTTCGCCCCGAACGTGGTCTGGAGCTGGGTGTGCTTGTAGAGGTTGTTCAGGACCACCTTGGCCACCGCGTCCCGCTTGAGGACGATGACGAGCCGCTGTCCGGTGCGCCCGCTGGTCTCGTCGCGGATGTCCGCGATGCCCTGAATCCGCCCGTCCTTGACGTGCTCGGCGATCTTCGCAGCGAGGGAGTCCGGGTTGACCTGATAGGGGAGTTCGGTGACGACGAGGCACTGCCGGCCGTGGATCTCCTCGACCTGCACGACGGCCCGCATGATGATCGAGCCACGACCGGTGCGGTAGGCCTCCTCGATCCCGCGCTGGCCCATGATGAGGGCCCCGGTGGGGAAGTCCGGGCCCTTGATCCGCCCTATGACCGCGACGGCGATCTCTTCCCGGGTCGCGGTGGGGTTGGCCAGCACCCACTGCGCCGCGTCGGCGACCTCGCGCAGGTTGTGCGGGGGGATCTGGGTGGCCATTCCGACGGCGATCCCGGAGCTGCCGTTGACGAGCAGGTTGGGGAAGCGGCTCGGCAGGACCGTCGGCTCCTGGGTCTTGCCGTCGTAGTTCGCCATGAAATCGACGGTGTCCTGCTCGATGTCCCGGACCATCTCCACCGACAGCGGCGCCATCCGGCACTCGGTGTATCGGGGAGCCGCCGCAGGGTCGTCGCCGGGGGAGCCGAAGTTGCCCTGCCCCTGGACGAGCGGGTAGCGCATCGACCAGTCCTGGACCAGGCGGACGAGGGCGTCATAGATCGCGGTGTCGCCGTGCGGGTGGTACTGGCCCATCACATCGCCGACGACGCGGCTGCACTTGTTGAACCCGCGGTCGGGTCGGTAGCCACCGTCCCACATCGCGTAGAGCACCCGACGGTGCACCGGCTTGAGCCCGTCGCGAACATCGGGCAGCGCCCGGGAGACAATGACCGACATCGCGTACTCGATGTAGGACCGCTGCATCTCTGTGTTGAGGTCCACCGGTTCGGTGCGGTCCACCGGTTCGGCGCGGTCCACCTCAGTCGGCGGCATCTGGTCGGTCATCGTCAGGTCCTCGGCTCAGGCGGCTCAGGCGGCTCGGTCGGAAGGAGGGGGGTATGCCGGGTGCGGCCGGTGGCGGCGCACGGCAGATAACTCAGGGGGCACACGGCATACGACTCAGGCACGGCATACGACTCAGATGTCGAGGAAGCGGACGTCTCGGGCATTCCGTTGGATGAAGGTGCGCCGGGACTCGACGTCCTCACCCATGAGGATCGAGAAGATCTCGTCGGCAGCGGCCGCGTCGTCGAGGGTTACCTGGAGCAGGACCCGGTGGTCGGGGTCCATCGTGGTCTCCCACAGCTCCTGGTAGTCCATCTCGCCGAGACCCTTGTAGCGCTGGATCCCGTTTTCCTTGGGCAGCCGCCTGCCGTCGTGGCGGCCCTGGGCGATCAGGGCGTCGCGCTCGCGGTCGGTGAAGGCGAACTCGTGCCCGGCGTTGCTCCACTTGATCCGGTAGAGCGGGGGCTGGGCGAGATAGACATAGCCGGCCTCGATGAGCGGCTTCATGAACCGGAACAGCAGGGTCAGCAGCAGCGTGCGGATGTGCATGCCGTCGACGTCGGCGTCTGCCATCAGGACGATCTTGTGGTAGCGCGCCTTGTCGAGGTCGAAGTCCTCGCCGATGCCGGTGCCGAACGCGGAGATCAGTGCCTGCACCTCGTTGTTGCCCAGGGCTTTGTCCAGCCGGGCCCGCTCGACGTTGAGGATCTTGCCCCGGATCGGCAGGATCGCCTGGGTGTGCGGGTTACGTCCGCGCACCGCGGAACCGCCAGCGGAGTCGCCCTCGACGATGAACACCTCGGAGACGGCCGGGTCTTTGCTCTGGCAGTCGCGCAGTTTCCCCGGCAAGCCCCCGGACTCCAGGACTCGTTTGCGGGTCGCCTCGCGGGCCTTGCGGGCCGCCATCCGGGCCGTGGCAGCCTGGATGGCCTTGCGGACGATGTCCTTGCCCTCGCCAGGGTGGCGCTCGAGCCAGTCCCCGAAGGCGTCGGTCATCGCTCGCTGGACGAACCCCTTGACCTCGGAGTTGCCCAACTTGGTCTTGGTCTGACCCTCGAACTGGGGATCGGTGAGCTTGACCGAGATGACTGCGGTCAGGCCCTCGCGGGCGTCGTCGCCGGTGAGGTTCTCGTCCTTGTCCTTGAGCAGGTTCTGCCGGCGGGCGAAGTCGTTGATGAGCTTGGTCAGCGCCGCCCGGAAGCCCTCCTCGTGAGTGCCCCCCTCGTGGGTGTTGATCGTGTTCGCGTAGGTGTGCACCGACTCGGAGTACGCGTTCGTCCACTGCATCGCGAGCTCGAGGCTGAGGGACTTGCCCTCGTCCTCGACGTCGATGGAGATGACCTCGGGGTGGACCGGTTCAGAGCGCTTGGAGGTCACCAGGTGCCGGACGTAGTCGACCAGGCCACCGTCGTAGCGATACGACACGGTGCGCGCCTTGGTCCGTCGTGGCGGCTGGGTCGCTTCTCCGGCGGTGGCGTCGTCCGTGGTGGTGCCGGCGGTGGCGGAGCCGTTCTCGTCGTCGGTTTCGACCTCGGTGACGTCGGCGTCGACCCCGTCGAGATCGGGCTCGTCGCCATCGCGGCTCTCCGGCACGCGCTCGTCGATGAGCGTGATCCGCAACCCCTTGTTGAGGAAGGCCATCTGCTGGAACCGTGAACGTATCGTCTCGTAGTCGTAGACGGTGGTCTCGAAAATCTCCGGGTTGGCCCAGAAGGTGATCGTTGTCCCGGTCCGGTCGCTTTCCTCCATCTGCCGCAGCGGCCCGATGGGGACACCGTTCTCGAAGGACATCCGGTAGGCGTGCCCCCGCCGGCGGACACAGACGTCCATCCGCGCCGAGAGCGCGTTGACGACCGAGGATCCCACACCGTGCAGGCCCCCGGAGACCTTGTATCCGCCGCCCCCGAACTTTCCGCCGGCATGCAACTGGGTGAGGACGAGCTCGACGCCGCTGATCCCCTCTGTCGGATGGATCGCGGTCGGGATGCCGCGGCCGTTGTCCTTGACCCGGACGCCGCCGTCCGCGAGCAGGGTGACGTCGATGGCGTCGGCAAAACCCGCGAGGGCCTCGTCGACGGAGTTGTCGACGATCTCCCAGACGAGGTGGTGCAGACCGCGTTCCCCGGTGGACCCGATATACATCCCAGGGCGCTTGCGGACCGCCTCCAGCCCCTCGAGGACGGTGATCGCCGAGATGTCGTATGCCGGGAGCTTCTCCTCGGGGGCGGGGTGGTGCTCGGCGTCGGTCACGTCGCTCCTCGTCGTCACGGTCCTCAGCCCGGGGTCGATCCAGGGTCGGTGGCCCCGGACCCGGGACACGCGCCCGGCGGGCGGTATGCCGCGAGGCGCGTGACTGTCCTCCATTCTAGTGGTCCAGGGGCGCTGGTCTGGCCATGGGAGGCCCGTGGCGGGCGGTTTCCCGGTCGAAGCGATCCGGTCGTGACTCCCCACACGCGCACCGGGCCCTGGCAAGCGCAGGACGGCAGGAGCGAGGCGCAGTTCCGGCGGCTGGCGGCATACCCTGTCGGTCTCCGAGATCCGCAAGGAAATATACCCATGGGGGTATCCGTTAGGCTGGGGTGGAGAATGGCCGCAGGACGGCCGCTGACATCGTGAAAGGACGGCCATGGCCACGATCAACCTCACCGACGCCGACTTCGAGCAGGCGATCGAGGGCAACGACATCCTCCTCGTCGACTTCTGGGCGTCCTGGTGTGGCCCGTGTCGGCAGTTCGCCCCCGTCTACGAGGCGTCCTCGGACAAGCACCCGGACGTCGTCTTCGCCAAGGTGGACACCGAGGCCGAGCGCGGGATCGCCGCCGCAGCGAACATCACCTCGATTCCCACCCTCATGGCGTTCCGGGAAGGGGTCCTCGTCTTCGCCCGTCCCGGGGCCCTGCCCGCCGCGGGACTGGAGCAGGTCATCGAGGCGGTCAAGGGCTTGGACATGACCGACGTGCACGCGCAGGTCGCGGCTCAGCAGGCGCTGGTGGACAAGCCCCGCGAGGTCCAGGTGGCCGACCTCGCCGCGGCGAGCGTCGACCCCGAGCACGTCGTCGTCGACGTTCGTGAGCCCATGGAGTATCGCGCTGGCCATGTTCCCGGGGCACTGCTCGTGCCGCTGGGCCGGTTGGCCGGGAAGGTCGACGAGCTACCTCGGGACCGGCAGGTGCACGTCATCTGCGCGACCGGAAACCGTTCGCTGACGGCCGCGGACCTGTTGCGCCGGGCCGGCATCGAGGCCTACTCGGTTGCCGGCGGCACCCAGGAGTGGGCGGCCCAGGGGCGGGAGATCGTCACCGGACCGTATGCCACCGCACCCGCCTGACCGGGACGAACCCGCCGGATCCCGGCATCGCGACATCCTTGTCGTCGGGGCCGGGATCTCCGGGATCGGAATCGCCCACTACCTCGCGGCCCAGCTCCCGGGGGCGAGCTTTGCGGTCCTGGAGGCCCGGGAGGCGATCGGGGGGACCTGGGACGTGTTCCGCTATCCCGGTCTGCGTTCGGATTCTGACCTGCATACGTTCGGCTACGCGTTCCGCCCCTGGCGTGAGGAGACCTCCATCGCCTCCGGGGAGGCGATCCTGCGCTACCTCGACGACACCGTGGCTCAGGAGGGTCTCGCTGCCGCCATCATCCTCGGCCGCCGGGTGCTCAGCGCGAACTGGTCCCCGGGCCGGGCGTGCTGGGTGCTCGCTGTCCAGGACGTGGCCACGGGGCAGGTGGGCACGTGGACCTGCCGCTGGCTGGTCAGCGCAGCCGGCTACTACCGCTACGACGAGGGGCACACGCCGCAGTTCCCGGGCCTGGCTGACTACACCGGGATCCTGGTCCATCCCCAGCACTGGCCGGCGGACCTGGACTGGGCAGGCAAGTCAGTGGTTGTCATCGGCAGCGGCGCCACCGCGATCACTCTCGTGCCGGCGCTCGCGCAGACCGCGGCACATGTGACAATGCTCCAGCGCACACCCACCTATGTCATCTCGCTGTCCTCCCGGGACGGCGCGGCCCAGTGGGCGCGCCGCGTGCTCGGCGACCAGCGGGCGCATCAGCTCGTGCGGGCCCGCAACGCCCGGATCCAGCAGCTGAGCTGGCTGGCCTGCCGGCGCTTCCCGCGGACAGCACGCCGGCTCATCCGGCGGCAGAACATCGCCTCTCTGCCACCGGGCTATCCCGTTGACGTCCACTTCAACCCGCCCTACGACCCCTGGGACCAGCGGTTGTGCATCGCGCCGGACGGGGACTTCTTTACGGCGATCCGGGCGGGACGGGCGAGTGTGGTCACCGACCGGATCGCCGCCTTCACCCCCTCTGGAGTTGCGCTGGAGTCCGGAAAAAACCTCGAGGCAGACATCGTCGTCACCGCGACCGGGCTCGACCTGCTGCCCTTCGGCGGGATTGAGATGAGCCTGGGCGGCACACCGGTGGAGCTGTCCCGGCACGTCGCCCACCGGGGCGTCATGCTCGACGGCATACCCAACTTCGCCTACGTCATCGGTTACACGAACGGGTCGTGGACGATGAAGGTGGGCCTCGTCGGCAACTACCTCACCCGTCTGCTGCGGTATATGGCTCAGGGCGGGTATGCCGTGTGCTGCCCGCGCTTGCCCGCTGGCGGCATACCGACAGCGCCGCTGCTCGACTTCGGAGCAGGCTACGTCCAGCGCTCAGCCGACCTGCTCCCCAGGCAGGGGAGAACCGAACCGTGGCGGACCTCGACGAGCTATTTCGCCGACGTCCGGCGGTTGGTGCGCGCGCCTGTGGACGACGGCAACCTCGCTTTCAGCCAGGCTGCGAGCGGGGCGTTGCTGAGCTGACCGGGACGCTCCCTCGGTCACGGTGGCGGGCGGGGTCGCTGCGGGCGGGGTCGCTGCGGGCGCTGCGCTGTCTCGGGTTCCGGCTTGCGGTTGCCGTATTCGGAACGGTCGCCGAGAATGGCACTCGGCAGGGGTGCCGCGAGCATCAGGGTCTCTGAATCAGGGGCAGCTGATCTCCTTGGTGTCACTGCCGCCAGTGATGTCAAGAGGCTCCGAGGGGAAACGGAACGATGGCAGCGACGTACACATTGGGCGTTGACGTGGGGACGACCTGCGTCACCGCAGCGGTCGCCCGGCGGGCGCACGACGGGAGCGCCACGGTTGCCCACGTCCCGATCGGGCGCCGCAGCGACCACATGCCGGCGCTTGCGTTCGTGGCCGAGGACGGTGACGTGCACTTCGGTGAGGTCGCTGCGCGACGTGGGCGCCTCGAGCCCGAGCGGCTCATCCGCGAGGCCCGGCGCAGCGTGGGGGATGACGTGCCGTTGCTCGTCGGTGGATACCAGATCCCCGCGGAGCAGTTGTTCGCGCGAACCGTGGCCTCGGTGGTCGAGGCCGTCACCGCACATGAGCAGGCTGCCCCAGCCGGCATCGGCGTCACCTATCCCGCCACGTGGGGACCGCATCGCCTCGGGCTCGTGCGATCAGCGCTTGCCAGCGTCGGGCTGGACAGCATCGAGCTCATCGCCGAACCACAGGCGGCCGCGCACCAACTGGAGGCCGAGGATCCGTTCGACTCCGGGCAGGTCCTGGTCGTCTATGACCTCGGGGGAGCCACTTTCGAGTCGGCGGTGCTGCGCAAGGAGCCCGAGGGCACCTGGACGATCCTGGGGACAGCACAGGAGATCTGCGACCTCGGTGGCGCAGACTTCGACGACGTGGTCCTGCGGCACGTGCTTGCCTCGGCGGGGCTGGACGAACTCGACCAGGGGGTCGAGGACGTGCGTCGCGATCTGACCCAATTGCGGCGGGAGTGCATCGACGCCAAGGAAGCGCTATCCGTCGACCCGGACGTGACCATCCCGGTCATTGTCTCGGGAGGCCACACCACGGTGCGCCTCACTCGCTCCGAGTTCGAGGACATGATCGAGGAGGCGATCGACCGCACCTGCGACGTTCTCGACGACACGATGGACGGTGCCGGGGTCAGCGTGGAGGAGGTTGAGGCAATCCTGCTCACCGGGGGTGCCGCACGCACACCCCGGGTGGCGCAACGCCTGTCCGAACTGTTCGACCGGCCCATCGAGGCCGATGTCGACCCCCAGACCGTGATCGCGTTGGGGGCGGCGCGCGCCGCCCTGGTACGGCTCGAGGAGTCTGCTGGTGCGCCTGCCGGCGCGCTCGCGCTCCGCGAGCCTGAGCCAACCGAGGTCGCCCGACCAGATGGTGACGGTGCGACCGCTGCTGATGATGGATCTGGGGACGTGCCGCACGGCGACTTGGCACTGGCTGCTGCTGTCGGCGCCTCGTCCGCGAGGCCAAAGTGGTCCTTGATGCGATCCATGGGAACGATGGCCGCAGTGGCTGCCGTCATGGTGGGAGGGTCCCTGAGTGTCTCGCTGACCGGGATGCTCCGCGATGTCGAGGACGACGAGAGGGTGAGCGCCCGGGGGGTGGCCGCGAGTGACCGGACCCTCACCGAGGCCCTGCGCGGCGGCGCAGCGGCACCGAGTTCGGATCCGTTCGGTCTGGCGTCGACCCTGGGTGGACCAGCCGGCGTGTCGGAGCAGGCCCTTGCCGCAGCACTCCCCGGGAGCGCATCTACGGCGCCGCTGTTGGCAGGTGCCAGCGCGGTGGGCGCGGCAACTCCGGTCAAGGCGAGCGCAACAGCCACCGGGACCACGACCACCACGACCAACACTTTGGCCGGGACCACGACGGTGGCTGCACCAGCGACGACTCCGACGGTCAAGGCGAGCGCCACCGCAACCGGGACGACGACCACCAAGCCCTCGACCCCGGCGTCGACGCCGCCTCCTGCGCAGACGCAGGCGCCGTCCCCGGTGACTCAGAACCCCACGACCCAGGCGCCGCCGCCGGTGACCCAGAACCCCACGACCCAGGCACCGCCGCCCGTGACCCAGAACCCCACGACCGAGGCGCCGCCACCGGTGACGGAGGCGCCGCCAGCTGAGCAACCCGCTCCGCCAGCTGAGCAACCCGCTCCGCCCCCGCAGTCCGAAGCCCCCGCCCCGGCGTCCGCGAGCACACCGACACCGGAGTTGGCACCTGAGCTCACGCCGTGACCACCTCGGCTCCCGCCGTGGCTGAGATCTGCCTCGACTGGGAAGAGGCGTCGTCGTGGCCGTTCCTGGGCGCACGACGGGCGCGGCGGGATATTGGCGCGGTAGCGAGCACCACCACGCCGTTGCGCGCGTCTATCGTCGGCACTGCCGGCTCGGGGAAGACCCTCTTGCTGCGTCAGCTGGAGGAGCGTCTGCGCCGCTGTGCAACGCCGGTCACCGTGTTCGATGCGGGCACAGACGTCCGGAGCGTCTCGCGCGAGGATGTGCTCGTCGTTGACGATCTCCACCTGCTGGACTTAGCGCACATCGACGCGCTGAGCGCCCGCGCCGCAGATCCGGACGCCCCCATGGTCGTCGCGAGCCGACCGTGGCCGCAGACCGAGGAGACCGCGGGCCTCCTGCGCGCCCTGGGGCGGGGTGCGTCCCCGATCCTCCTGGGCCAGGTGTCCCGATCGGACGTTCTGTCGCATCTCGAGGAGAGCGGACTGGTGATCCCGCGCGAATGCGTTGACCAGTTGCTCACCATGACCAGCGGGACGGCGTGGCTGATGTCTCTCGCGCTCGCTGCCCACGACGAACGCGACTGTGTCGACGATCCCACCCATGCCGCCGTGGGTCGACTCCTCGGCGAGCAGGTGATGCACCGGCTCAGCACGGTGAGCGACTCGCTGCGGCGGATGATCGAGACAGTCAGTTGCGGCCCTCCCGACCACGGCTTAGCCGAGGACCTCACTGGGCCCACCGATGAGCTCGCCGCCCGGGGATATGCCGAGGGCTTGTTGCGGCTCAACGGGAATCCTCCCCCTGTGGTGCGGGTCGCCGTGTGCCGGTCCCTGCCCACTCGTCGCATCGTCGAGATGGCCGTCAGCTCGCTCGACGGGCTCGCGCAGTCAGCAGCAGAGGGTGACGAGGACTTGCGGACCTGGCTCGGCGGGATCAAAGACTCCCGTCTCAGCGCCGCGCTCACTGCCCGTGCTGATGAGATCGTCGACAGCGATCCGCTCCGGGCTGGTGAGCTGTATCGTGCGGCGCTGTCCTGTGAGGGGGGCGCGGTCCAGTCCACAGTGCGTCAGGCCCTGGCTGCTTGGGGTGCCGGTGACCTCGATGCTGTAGCCGGGTTCGTCGACACCGTGCTCGGTGCAAGGGACGGTGGCGCGCAGGCGGGCCTCTCAGATGCTGTCCACACCGCCGCATCTGTGTGGGCCGCTCGCGGGATGATGGCCACCGGGAGCGATATCTATGCTGCCGTGCCGGCGTGCGGGAGGGCATCGGCGGTGCGAGCGGCGCTCACCCACGTGGGGGTCGGACGTGTTGACCGGTGGGTCGGGTCCACCGCAGGCGTTGGCGCGGGCGAGGCGGCAGCGGGCGTTGGCGTGGGCGAGGCTGCGGCGGACCTGGGCGGAATGCGGCGCCCCACTGTGCCATCGACCCTCGGAATCGCCGTCGAACGGCTCGGCAGCGGGCTGAGAAGCTCGCTCACTCAGGAGCCCCCCGCGTCTACCCTCACCGACCTGGTCAGGGCATCGGAGCTCTACACCTCATCTCACGCGACCGATCCACTTCCCGAGTTGCCGGCGGTGATTGCGGCCATCGTGGCCATCGGGGCTGGTGACCTGTCAACTGCGTGGAACGTCATGGAGGCCGCGGTCACGGGCCGTCAGGGCGGCACGTGGGCACGTGGCCACCTGTTGCTCTGGTTCTCCTGGGTGGCCCTCCAGAAGGGTCGCCCTGTGGAGGCACGCCGTGCGCTGGCGCAGGCTGAGGAGCTCTCTCGGCCCCTGTCTCCTCGGGACGAGATGCTCCACCAGGCGGTGGTCGTCACCCTCGCCCGTCGTTATGGCGACCTGCCGGCCGTGGAGGCAGCGTGGGTCAGGGCGCAGGAGAGGGTTCGACACATCGAGGCGGATCTGTACCTGCTTCTCCCGATCAGCTCGTTGATCGACGCTGCTGCTCGTGTAGGCGATGGCACCACCCTCGCGCCGCACCTGACCAGAGGGCTCGACATCCTCGGTCAGCTCGGTGAGCCACCGCTGTGGAGTCCACACCTGAGGTGGGCCGGAATCCAACAGGGCATTCTTCTCAACCAGCCTACGATGCTCGGTCCGCATGCCAGAGCGCTCGTCGCGGCGGCGCCGCACAGCCATGTCGCCCAGACAATGGCGGAGGTGGGACAGACGTGGGTGTCAGTCCTGGGTGGGAAGGTCGACCCGGAGGGTGTCGAGGATGCCGCCCGTGCTCTCGGCCTGGTCGGGCTGGCGTGGGACGGCGCCCGGATCGCCAGCCACGGGGCCAGCCGCACGCAGGATCGCAAGGCTGCAGCCCGATTGTTGGCGTGTGCGCGAGAACTGCAGCCACAAGATGTCTCGCAGCGGGCTGTCCCGGCAACCGACCCAACTCAGAGATCCGGGGGGTCGGCACCGTCCGATGCCCCAGGGACATCGACTGCGCCCCTGATGCAGGTGCACCTCAGTGCCCGCGAACTCGACGTTGCGCATCTGGTTCTGCAGGGTAAGACGTATGTCGAGATCGGGCAGACCATCTTCATCTCACCCCGGACCGTCGAGCACCACGTCGCGCGGATCAGGCGTCGACTGGGTGCGACGTCTCGCTCCGACCTGATCGCCAGGCTCCGCCCAGTGGTCGAATCCGCGCCGACGACCCCCTCCCGACACTCCGCTAGGAGTGCGCCCCATCCCGAATCACCCACCCGTCCCCCCGTGGTAGCGGGACAACCCCCGATGGCGCGACCCCACCCGCACCCCTAGCGTTGATCCTCAACGCACCGACAGCACAGGAGACCCCGACATGAGCACCCCTCTGGCAACGATTGCGGATGCATTGATCGAGTTCATCCTCAGCCTGTTGCGGGATCCAGCCGCAGCAGCGGCGTTCAGCGCGGATCCCGAGCGGGTCTTGGCCAGCAAGGGACTGAGCAACGTCTGCGTCGATGATGTCCGGTCCGTCCTCCCGGTGGTCGTCGACCACCCCGCCGTCTCGCCGCGTCCATCGGCTCCCTCGGTGACGCCCCCGACAACCCACCCGGTGACCCCGCCGGTTGGGCCGCCGGTGGGGCCACACCCTGAACTACCACCGGTGATCAAGGAGATCACGAACGTTGCGAACAACTTCACCATCGACAACCGCACCACAATCGTCGACCAGTCGGTGAACCAGAACATCTGGGCGCAAGGTGACGTCACTCAATACTTCGACCAGAAGGCGGTGATGGCCGTTGGTGACGGGTCGATTGCTGCCGGCAACAACCTCCTTGTCGACAACTCACAGACCAACGTCACTACCGGCGACATCTCAATCGGTAACACCCAGACGACCACTGAGATCAGCGGCTCGTTCAACGATTCGTCCACCAACGTTGCCGTGACGGCAACCGCCCAGGACTCTTTCAACGACTCCTCGACCCATCTGGCAGCCAGTGCTGACATCGACAACTCGTTCACCACCCAGACTGACGTGTCGACGACCATCGTCGACACGTCACCGGTGACCGTCGACGCCCTGGCCGGAGCTGACACCTCCACCGCATACATAGCGCCTCACGAGGTCGACTACCCAGCCCCGCCGCTGGAGTTGGACGAGCACTGAGACACGAGCTTCGAGACACTTCGTTACTGCACGCATGAGCGCCGACAACGACGACGGATCCGCGCCTTCGTCCCCACCCGCACGAACGCGCTCATCTCGGGCTCGGTCGCGCGAGCTTGGGGACGGCACTCCTCAGCAGGGATCCCCTCAGCCGCGGTCCGAGGTGTCGCATCCGAACCCGTGGACGTCGCCAGTCGAGCCAGCCCCTAGGCTGGACCCGCCGGGGCGTCCCACGGTGTCCAGCCGCAACCTGCCACCGGTGCTGGCCAAGCAACCCCCGCCCCTGCCGGTGCGACTCAGCCAGCTTCTGTGGGCACTCAGTTTCGCTGCGGGGATCATCGCCACCGTCTATCTCGTCATCATCCGCCCAGAGCAACTGCCGCTGATCGAGGACACGATCCGCGGTGTCAACCAGGCACGCAAGGACGCAACCTACGCATCGGCGGCGAATATCGTCTTCTGGTCGGTGTTCGCCGTGGTTGTCGGACTGCTCTTCTTCCAGATCGTGCTGCTCGTGTCCTTCATGAACCGGCGAGAAGGCATCCGGTGGTGGCAGTTGGGTACCCTCATCGCCCAGGGCGTGCTGTATCCGGTCGGGCTGGAACTCGTGGCACGCGGGGAGAACGGCTCGATGCTGCGGCTGCTACTCCTCACCCAGTGTGGCCTCGCGCTGCTCGCGCTCCTGCTCAGCACCCTCCCGGTTGCTCTGGCCTGGACCGCTCGGCAATACGACATCCGGCGAGGTCCCGCCGGTCCCGGCGCCACCGACTTGTGAGGCGACCTCCTCGAGGCTGCGGATCACCGCACGACACACCTCGATGGCTGGGCGTTCAGTTAGTGGTGCGTGGATCCTGGCACGCCAGTGCTCCAGTTCGCTCACCACCTGTGTCTGCATCTGAGCGATCTCGGCGTCGTTCGGCAGGCCGAGGCGGGTGGCTGCCGCGGTCCCGTCCCCACCGGCGATCCGTACTGCGGCGGTGGCGTCATCAGCGGGCAGGGGCAGTCCGGTGACCCGAGCCTGGGAGAGCAGTGACAGCTCGCGAAGACTGTGGTTGGTCGCCTGAATCCGCTCTATTCCGGCGAGGATGCGGCCGGTGCCGGGCTGGGGCGTCTCGCGCAAGAGCCGCGTCAGGCCGTCGAGGATGCCGCGTACTTTGAGCGTCGCGGCCCGCGCGCCGAAGTGGACGTCGATGAAGTCCCGCAGTTCGTTCAAGCCGCTCTGCTGCACCATTCGCTCCGCGAGAACCGAGGAGTCTGCCACGCCAGCCCTGATCAACGACGTGGCCAGTCGCACGCCGAAGATACCGAACCGTGCGAGCAGCTGCACTCTGACGTGTTCGCTGAGCGTGACCCCCTCTGCAGGCCGGACGAAGCGGTCAGCGGACAACAAGAGTCGGTCCCGGACGGCGCGGTCGACGGTGGCCAGATTGCGGAAGGCAACGAATTCGCTTTCACGCAGCGTGCGCGCACCCTCCGCGAGCAGGCCAGCGACGGGTATGACGCCCAACGCCAGGGAGGCCAACTCGCCGTCGGTCTCATATCGATGAGCCACCTTGTGCGCTGAGAGGAGTGAGTCGATTCGTCCTGAACCGACCTCGTCAGCGCGTGAGAGAACAGCCACGGCGTTGACCGTCCGGGACGCCCCAGCAGCGGTGTCGTGGAAGGCCTCGAGGAACCCGACGTCGGATGGGTGCAGATGCCGCATCAGATAGACGATCGCGTCGGCTGAGGACGGAGCGTCGCCAGGTGTCAGGAAGGTGGTGGAGCGGGCGGAGACGTCCTGGGACAGGGACGCGATCCCCGGGGTGTCGATGAGAATGGCGGACTTCAGTGCGCGGGACGGCCAGCCGATGTCGATCCGGTCGACCTCATCGGCCGACAGGGCCCCCAGGTCCAGGACGAGTTGGCCATCTGAGCGTCGCACCGGCAGGCGCTTGGGCGGCCCCTCATGGGGATGCAGGGTGATCGAGGGCGTATCGGCATAGCGGTACCACGCGACGACCCGGGTGCACTCCCCGGCATCGGTGGGTGCGATGCACTCGCCGAGCATCGCGTTGAGCAGGGTCGACTTGCCCGCCTTGACGATGCCGGCAATCGCCAGTCGCAGCGGCTCCCGGAGGCGCCGGTCCAACTCGGCGAGGACGGTCATGGCCGCTGCGTCCCCGGCATACACCTCCTGGGCCTCGCGAACGAGAGCCCCGGCGTCGAGGCGGGTGTCGGGCCTCACCGGCCCGCGACCTCCTTGACTCGGATGGCCGGCAACTCAGGCACCCGTGCTTGCAACTGCTCGATCTGGTTCAGTTGCCTCTGTAGCAGAACCACCCGTTGGTCCCGCTCCTCGGTGAATGTGCCCGCTGCCTGTCGAGCCGCTTGGAGCGCCTCACCCAACGAGCGGTTCAGCTCGTCGGCGATGTTCCCGAAGTGGTCCCGGGTCGTGCGCTGGACGAGCCTCAACCGGTCCCGGAGCTCCTTCCCGACCTGGAAGATGACCTCGTCGATGTAGCGGCGAATGATGTTCTTGGCCTCGAACCGGCGACGCATCAAGCGGTTGCTCATGTCCTCCCGGTATGCCCGCCGGCCCACCAGGACACCGACGAGGAGCGAGAGGGGGTTGATCAGCGGCAACCCGATGAGCCCGGTTGCCAGTCCCATCATGAGGACACCGCCATAGGATCCCCGCACCCCGATGTAGATCTTCTCGCCGGCGCCCATGCGGCCGGCGTCGAAGCCGGGTAGCGGCTCGACAGGGTCGAGCACGTCCTCGGTGGCCGCTACGGCGATGGTCGGAAGCGCACCCGATCCCTCGAGAAACAGCCCGGCCACCTCTTCGGCGAGCCAGCGGGACCTCTCGTCAGTCCAGACGAAGGTCTCCGAGACAGCGGAAGCGACCCGCTGGTCGGTCCACTCGGTGATCTGGTTCCAGATCGGGCCGGGATCCCCGTCGTCGATGGCTTGCTCGGCTTCGCGCTGGACGCGCCGCAGCCGGTCCCGCAGGTCATGCTCCATGTCAGCGATGAGGTCGGTCACGCCGTCGTTGAGGGTGGTCTGCCATCGGGACGACCTGCTCCGGAAATCCTCCGCACGACCCTTGATGGTCTCGAGTTCGGCGATAAGCCGAGGGGTGTCTTCAGGGTGCGTCAGGGCACTGAGCTCGGAGCGGAGCGAGACCGTGAGTTGATCTGTGACGAAGCTCAGGTCATGGACAGCGCCGCGCACGTTGATGAGCTCGGCTCGCTCGACGACATCCCTGCGCAGGTGAGCCACCAGCGTCGGGAAGCCGGACTCATCGTTGAGGTCGGCAGAGTGCTCCGCAGCTGCGAGGAGCCGCAGGTCGCTTGACACGGCGAAGAGCGGCACCTCGCCGATGTCGTGCAGATGATCCCGGTCGATGCGCTCGATCGTCCGCCACTCCGGATAGAGATCGGTCTTGGCCAGGACGCCAGCGACGTTGGGGGAGATCCGCAGGGCGTGCTTGAGCAGCTGCATCTCAGGCTCGGTGTATTCCTGCGACGCGTCCGACACCAACAGGACCGCGTGCGCCGAGGCGAGTGCGGACAGGGTCGTCAGTGCGTGTGCCGAGTCCAGACCACCGACTCCCGGTGAGTCGACCAACTGAAGGCCGCCCTTGAGGATCTCTCGCGGCAGCAGGACCTCCGCGGCGAGAATCCCTCGCTGGTTGGTGGGGTTGCCCAGCTCGGACACGTACTGGGGGAGGTCAGCGATCGGGATGGGTTGTCTCTTGACGCCGGATACCTTTTGGCCGCCGTCGCCGTCGGGGACGACCAGCCAGGCAGCAGGCTGATCTCCGTAGCCGACGGCTGTCGGGACGCTCGTGGCGACATCGTCGTCGATGGGACACACGGGCGCGTTGACGAGAGCGTTGACGAGTTTGCTCTTGCCCTGCTTGAACTCGCCGACGATGATCACCCGGACACTGGGCTCAAGGAGTCGTCCGTGCGTCTGCTCGAGACGCTGTACGAGGTCGGTGCGCCCGGCGTTCCCAGCGACGTGTGCGACCGTCTCGACGAGTTGCATGAGTTCGTCGGACTTCACTGACGGGGCGGTGCCGTCGATCGCGCTGTCGCTGATCGCGCTGCCGCCTGGGTTACTGTCCACGTCGCGGGACGCATCTCCGCCAGGAGCAGAGCCCCCTGAGTGTGGCACCCCTGCCAAGTCGCCCATGTTCTCTCCCTGCGGACCAGAGTCTTTGCCCGAAACACCGTACGCCACTCATGCCAGTGCCGACACAGACGTTCGCGCCCGGCCACTGTGGGCAGTGGCCGGGCGCGAAGTCACTGGAGCGGATCAGAAGATGATCGTCCCGCCGTGGTCAGCGTTGGCGTCCACGTCTGCGCCTGCGCCGGGGCTGAAGAGGTTGCCGCTGTTTGCCCAGTCCATCTGGTTCGACCACGACTGGTCGACCTCATTGGTGAACGAGTTGTTCGCGTCGAAGTCCACGGTGGTGTGCGTGGAGCTGTCGTTGAAGGAGTTGGTGAACGCCGCGTCGATGTCGTAGTTCGTCGAGTGGTCCTGGAACGAGTCGCTGATCGTCGTGTTGATGTTGGTGTTGCCGATCGCCACGTCGCCGACGCTGAAGGTGTTCGTCGAGTTGTCGATGTTCACGCTGCCGCCGGCGATGGAGCCGTCACCGAAGGCGATGTTCGCGGACTGACTGAAGTCCTGGTGGACATTGCCGCTGCCCATGCCGCCGCCGGTGGAGATCGCCTGGTTGACGGACTGGTCCAGCTGCAGGGAGCGGTTGTCGAGGTTGAGGTTGAGGTCGCCGCCACCGCCACCGCCGCCAGGGCCGCCGTGGCCCGACCCGCCACCACCGAACGGGGTAGCTCCGCCGAAGAGACCACCGATGTTGAGGCCACCGAAGTTGGCGTTGTACTGCCGAATCCCGACCGACGTCGTCTGAGAGTGGTCGTTCAGCGTCTGGGTGTTGAACGAGCTGGTCACGTTGAACGAGTCCTGGGCACGGTTCGAGTGGTCCGAGTTGTCCGTGTTGAACGAGTCTTCGATCTCGACCTCGACCTCTCCGACGTTGATGGAGTGGTTGTCGTTGTTCTGGTTCGAGTTGTCCGCGTTGCCGGACAGGACGTCGCCGACCTCGACAGCGGTGTTGCCGTTGTTCGAGTGGTTGCCCGAGTGCGAGTTGTCGGTCAGGACGTTGTTCGACAGGACGTCGCCGACGTTGCCCTGGTTGGAGTTGTCGTTGTTCTGGTTCGAGTTGTCCGAGTTGTTCGAGTTGTCCGAGTTGTTGCTGTTGTCGGAGTTGTTCGAGTTGTCGACACGGTTGTCGGAGTTGTTCGAGTTGTCCGTGTTGTTGGACAGGACGTCGCCGACGGCGACGTCGGTGTCGGTGTTGTTGTTGCCCGAGTGGTTGCCCGAGTGCGAGCTGTCCGTGTTGCCGGACAGGACATCACCGACGGCGACGTCGGTGTCGGTGTTGTTGTTGCCCGAGTGGTTGCCCGAGTGCGAGTTGTCCGTGTTGTTGGACAGGACATCACCAACGGCGACGTCGGTGTCGGTGTTGCCGTTGTTCGAGTGGTTGCCGTTGTTCGAGCCGTTGCCATTGTTGTTGAGCGAGTCTTCGACCTCAACCTCGAGCTTGTTGTTGGAGTCGTTCGTGGAGCTGTTGTTGCCCGAGCCGATGGTGTTGTTGTTGAGCGAGTCCTCGACCTCGGTGTTGCCGATCTCGTTGTCGTTGAACGAGTCCTCGATCTTGACATCGGTGTTGCCGTTGTCGTTGTTCGAGTGGTTGCCCGAGTGAGAGCTGTCCGTGTTGTCGGACAGGACATCACCGACGGCGACGTCGGTGTTGTTGTTGTTCGAGTCGTTGCCGTTGTTCGAGCCGTTACCGTTGTTGTTGAGCGAGTCCTCGACCTCGACCTCGGTGTTGCCGATCTCGTTGTCGTTGAGCGAGTCCTCGACCTTGACATCGGTGTCGGTGTTGTTCGAGTGGTTCGTGGAGCTGTTGTTGAACGAGTCGTTCGCCTGCGCGGCCAGAACGGCGACGTTGTCTTCAGCCATGGTGGTCTCTCTCCCTGGATGTGGCTTTGCTGTCTCCGGTAGAACGCCGGGCGGCGTGCTGATGCGAGTCTCTGACGGATCTGGAGCCGTTGCATCGGGGGTCACCCCGGTACTCCCCATCCTGGGATAGGGGTTCCGTTGGGGGGTGCGGGGGGCGACTAGGGGGTTGGTCTGGCGCTGGGGGCGCGATCGCGTCGTAGGACCTGAGCGGAGAGGCGCCGCGCCGCCGATGTGTCCTCGGCCATCGCGTCGCACGGCATACGCGTGCGGACCGTTGCGCCCCTGGGCTCCTCAGGGCGCTGACCATCAGCCTTGAGCGGGACTCTTCGCCAGGATCAGACACCCGGCGACCACGCAGGCGACACCGGCGAGTGCGGGCAGTTCCCATCCAACGCGAACGGTGTCGCCGAGGATCGCCACCCCGATAGCGCCAGGGACGACAATCTCGACGCCCCACAGGGTTGCCGTCGCCAGGCTCACCGAACCCTTCTCGAGAGAGCGTGCATACATGAGCGCTCCAGTGATGCCGGCGATGAGGACTGCCCAGGTCAACGGGTTGGCCAGCTCAGCTCGCCAGGGGGCCTCCCCGAGATGGGCCGCTCGGGCGCCGAGCGCTGAGGCACTGAAGCCGAGACCGGCCAGTGCGGCCGCCATCATCGAAGACCCGCGTGAGTAGGCGATCGCCGCCGCAGCCAGGACTGCCCCGACACTGACGAGCAGGGCCGGAGTGAACCAGCCCGGCGCGGCGTTACGGGACTCCGCCCCGGCCGAGGCCGACACCAGGACGAGGCCGGCGGTGGCCACCGCGACCGCGACAACGTCGGCGCGGGAAGGTCGAAAGTGCAGCACCGGCACCGCAAGGAGCACCGTCACCGCCAGCGAGCCGGCGAGCAGGGACTGCACGACGAACAGTGGCAACCAGGCGAGCGCGACCAGGGAGAGCAGCCACGCGAGCCCATCGCCGCCGAGCCCGACAAGGTAGGCCGGATGGCGCACCACCTGGGGTCCGGAGGCGTGGCGGGCGGCATACGCCTGGAGGGTGGAGGCAACCCCGTAGAGCATCATGGCGGCGACGGCAGCGACGAAACCCCACGACATGGGCCGAATCCTCGCAGGTGGGTTGAGGGGTAGGGAGGATCCGGGTCGACGAGACGCTCTGCCGACGAGATGCTCTGCCGGCGACCGGAATGCCGTTGCGGCAGGGGCCGTTGCCGCTGACGTGCGCACTCACCGTGTCGCCATCATCGGCTCAGGCTTTGGCGGACTCTTCACCGCGCAGGCACTACGCAATGACGATGTCGACATCACCCTCATTGCGCGGACCACTCATCACCTGTTTCAGCCGTTGCTCTACCAGGTTGCCACCGGGATCCTCTCCGAGGGGGAGATCGCCCCGAGCACCCGCGAGATCCTCGCTGGTCAGCGAAACGTGCGGGTCGTTCTCGGCGAGGTGACCCGGATCGACCTCCGTCGACGGCAGGTGACCAGCCGGGCCATGGACGCCCACCTCGTGACGGCATACGACACCCTCGTTGTCGCGGCCGGGGCGGGACAGTCGTACTTCGGTCACGACGAGTTTGCGACCTATGCCCCTGGGATGAAGAGCATCGACGACGCTCTCGAGCTGCGGGGGCGGATCTTCAACGCCTTCGAACTCGCCGAGATTGCCGCGACCGACGCTGAGCGGGAGCGGCTGATGACGTTCGTCGTCGTCGGTGCCGGCCCGACCGGGGTCGAGATGGCCGGGCAGATCGCCGAACTCGCGCACCGCACGCTCCGTCGGGATTTTCGTCGCATCGACCCGGGACGAAGCCGCGTCGTCCTGCTCGATGGCGCCGACGAGGTGCTGCCGACGTTCGGTGACCGGCTCGGGGCCAGGGCGCACCGCCGGCTGGAACAGATCGGCGTCGAGGTGCGCACCGGACTGATCGTCACCGACGTCGACGCCACCGGACTGACGGTGCGCAGCCGGGAGGGTGCTCAGGAGCGGATCGAGAGCATGACCAAGGTCTGGGCTGCGGGAGTGCGCGGCAATCCGCTGGCCCAGCAGATCGCGGCACAATCCGGGACCGAGCTCGACCGTTCCGGGCGGTTCCTCGTGTGCCCGGACCTCACTGTCCCGGGGCACCCGGAGGTGTTCGTCATCGGCGACCTTGCCGCACTCGCTGGCTTGCCCGGTGTGGCCCAGGTGGCCATCCAGGGAGGTCGGTATGCCGCCTCGGTCATCCGGGCGCGCGTCGCCGGACGAGCGGTGCCGGGGCCATTCGCCTACCGTGACAAGGGATCGATGGCGACGATCTCCCGGTTCAGTGCGGTGGCGAGCATCGGGGGGCTGCGCTTCGGCGGCTTCGCTGCATGGCTGCTGTGGCTCGGGGTGCACCTCGCCTACATCATCGGGTTCAAGAAGCGCTTGACGACCCTGTTCCACTGGACGGTGTCGTTCCTGGGACGCGGCCGATCCGAGCGGACGGTGACGAGCCAGCAGACGTTCGGGAGGCTAGCTCTGGAGCAACTGGGCGATGAGTTCCAGCCGAACTGGCCGGCCACCAGCCCTCGAGATTAGTGCGCCAAACAGTCGAGAGGCGGCGCCCCATACAGTCGAGTGTCGCCCCATACAGTCGAGTGTCGAGAACATGCCGCTCGCGCAGGTGCTGCAACGGCATGTTCTCTACTCTCGACTGTCTGATCCGGCAGCCTCGGGCGTGTCTGATCCGGCGGCCTCGGGCGTGTCTGATCCGGCAGCCTCGGGCGCGGCGTCGCCGAACTGCTCTGCGCGGCTGGTGAACGCAGCGACCCCGGAGGAGGCAGCCGCCCGGGCCTTGGCCAGCTTGTCCTTGTACTTCCCACCGGTCTGCTCGTCGGCAAACGCCGCCGCCTTGTCGAGGTACTCGGCGATGACGTCCTCGTTGCTGCGGGCGTATGCCGCCGCCTGGTGGACAGCTTGGGTGATCGCCTTGTCGGCGGAGCGGATGTAGTCCTCGGACACTGGTGGAAGGCCGAGACTGCGGACGGCTTGAATGATCTGGTCGGTGACGGTCATGTCGACATTCTCCTTGTTCCGGATGAACTCTTGACGGCTCGGGACTCTGGCCTCTTGGCCTGGGCGGCCTCTCGGCGTGGGCACCCTCGCTCTCGGCTTGGGCTCCCTCGGCCAGGTCAACGATGACGATCCTGCCCGGTGTTCCCAGGGGCGGACCATCGGCGTCAGAGTGGCGGAGGAATTGCTCCGACCACGTCAGCCATCCTCGAGGGCCACATCACGGGTGTGGCGGCATACCGTGGAGAGATGGGTGAGCACAGCGAGATGTTCCGGGTCGAGCGCGACACCATGGGGGAGGTGGAGGTCCCCGCGGAACGGCTCTGGGGCGCCCAGACCCAGCGAAGCCTGACGAACTTCGACATCGGGCGGGCCACCTTCGTCTGGGGTCGGGCTATGGTCCGGGCTCTTGGACTGCTCAAGCAGGCTGCTGCGCTGGCCAACCGCGACCTGCAGATACTGCCCGCGGACAAGGCAGACCTCATCGCGAAGGCGGCAGGAGAGGTCGCTGCGGGCGCCCATGATGTGGAGTTCCCGCTCGTGGTCTTCCAGACCGGCTCGGGCACCCAGTCGAACATGAACGCCAACGAGGTCATCGCCAACCGGGCGATCCAGCTCGCCGGGGGCGAACTCGGGTCGAAGAAGCCGGTGCACCCCAACGACGACGTCAACAAGGGTCAGTCGAGCAACGACACCTTCCCCACAGCCATGCACGTCGCCATCGTCCTCGAGGTCGCCGAGCGTCTCGTCCCGGCCGTCACCCACTTGCGGGACGTCCTGACCGGCATCGGGGAGCAGCATGGCGATGTCGTCATGGTGGGCCGCACGCACCTCCAGGACGCGACGCCGATCCGGTTCGGGCAGGTCGTCGGCTCCTGGGTGGCGCAGATCGACGATGCCTTGACGACGATCGTCACCCTGACCGACGGAGCCCGGGCGCTGGCCATCGGTGGCACCGCCGTCGGGACCGGGCTGGGAACGCACCACCAGTTCGGTGCGAGGGTCGCCGCGCATCTCACCGCGCTGACCGGCCAGGAGTTCCGGCAGGCTGCGAACCTTCCCGCGGCAATGGCCGGACACGACGCGCTTGCCAGCCTCAGCGGTGGCCTGCGCACCCTGGCCGCGGCGCTGATGAAGCTCGCCAACGACGTCCGCTGGTATGCCTCCGGCCCGCGCACCGGCATCGGGGAGTTGACGATCCCGGAGAACGAGCCGGGCAGTTCGATCATGCCGGGCAAGGTCAACCCGACCCAGAGCGAGGCGCTGACCATGGTTGTCGCCAGGGTCATCGGCAACGACGCCACCGTCGGGTTCGCGGCGACCCAGGGCAACTTCCAGCTCAACGTCTTCAAGCCGGTCATGGCGCACGCAGTGCTCGAGTCAGTCATGTTGCTCGCCGACTCCAGTCGCTCGTTCGCTGACCACTGCGCCGTCGGCATCACCCCGGTCGCCGAAACCATCGCCCGCCACCTCGAGGACGACCTCATGCTCGTCACCGCGCTCGCCCCGCACATTGGCTATGACGCGGCGGCGGCGATCGCCAAGCGCGCGCACCATGAGGGGCTGACCCTGCGAGAGGCGGCCATCGCCTCGGGGAGGGTCAGCACGCAGGAGTATGACGCCTGGGTCGTCCCCGCTGACATGACCCACCCGACCGGCTGACGTTCGGTGGCAGTCAACACGCCCGAGATCCCGGGCGTGTCGACTGCCACCCAGCTCGACTGCCACCCAACTCGACTGCCACCCAACTCGACTGCCACCCAACTCGACTGCCACCCAACGGGACAGCGTCAGCTGGCTGACAATGCGCGTTCGTCCGGTTCGCCCTGCGGGACCTCGCGACGCAGCGAGGCCGGACGCTCGAAGCAGAGCACCGCGATGAGCCCCACCGTGACGACGGCCGCAGGCAGGAGCAGCGAGTCGCCCATCGCATCGCTGAACCCGGCAGCGACGGCGGGCGGCAGGTGCACGCTCGCGGCGCTCTCGGTCAGTGAGCTACCCGCCGCGGACTCGCCCAGGTGCGCCGCGAGGCGAGCCTCCATGAGCGTGGCGATACCCGCGGACCCCAGCACGGCACCGACTTGGCGCACCGTGTTGTAGACCCCGGACCCGGCCCCGGCGAGCGCCAGCGGCAGGCTCCGGGTGGCTGTCGTCGACACCGGGCTCCACATGAAGCCGTTCGCCACGCCCAGCAGGGTCATCGGCAGCAGCACCTGCCATACCGGGGTCTCCGGATGCATGACTGCACGCAACCAGACCAGGGCCACGGCGAAGGAGGTCAGCCCGACCGCACCGATGTAGCGGGGATGGAGCCGGTCGACCAGACGCCCGACATAGGGGGCGAGAGCAACATTGAGCACCGCCATCGGGATGGTGAGCATGGCCGCCCGGGCCGGGCTGAAGCCGCGAGCCATCTGGGCCCACAGCATGAATGGGAAGGTCATCGCGGTCACGGAGAACCCGATCGTCGTCATGGCGACGTTGGCGAGGGAGAAGTTGCGCTCCCGGAACAGTTGCAGTGGGACGAGCGCCGTCGTCGGGTGCGCCCACTGCCAGAGGACGAAGACGATCATGACGCCGACCCCGACACCGATCAGGCCCCACGTCGTGACCGGGCCACGGATCGTCCCCCAGTCGTAGCTGCGACCCTCCTGGATTCCGAAGACGATGCAGAACATCCCGACCGCCGACAGGGCGACGCCGACCCAGTCGAAGGTTGTGGCGTGGGTCGGCAGTTTCGGGACGAGCCGGGTGACGGCCAGGAACCCGATGACGCCGACAGGGACGTTGACATAGAAGATCCACTCCCATCCCCAGTGCTCGACGAGCAGACCGCCGACGAGTGGTCCGACGAGGGTGGCGACCCCCGCGACCGATCCCCACATCCCCATGGCCTTGCCGCGTGACTCCGCCGGGAAGATCCGGGTGATCACCGTCATCGTCTGTGGGGTCATCAGCGCCGCGCCGAGACCCTGGACAACCCGAGCCGTGATGAGCCCCTGGATCGTCCCGGTGAATCCGCACCACAGCGAGGATCCGGTGAAGACGACGAGCCCGAGGAGATAGAGCTTCTTGGGGCCGACCCGGTCACCCAGGCGGCCGGTGATGAGCAGCGGCACGGCATACGCCAGGAGATAGGCCGAGGTGACCCAGACGACCTGACCGATGTCGGCGTGGAGGGCTTCCATGATGGCCGGCATGGCGACGGTGACGATCGTCGAGTCGACAAGGATCATGAAGAAGCCGATGCAGATTGCCCACAGGGCAGGCCACGGCCGCAGTGGGGCCTCGTGCTGTCCGTTCGGGGTCACGAT
>JBDIAO010000030.1:0-32080 GCA_039812375.1 Phycicoccus sp.
GCGTCGATGAACGCGTACTTCGCGCTCACCGGTACTCCTTCGCGAAGAAGGCCGCCGCTTTTCCCAAGAATTCACGCTCCAGCTTCAACTCCCGAACCTCGCGTTCCAGTTCAGCCAGCCGGGCCCGTTCCGACACCGTCAACACCGGCTCGGCCTGCGGGTTCTCTAGGCGATACTTCTTCACCCACAACCGCAACGTCTCGGTACCGATCCCGTTCTCCCTCGCAACCAGCGAAAGGGTCTTCTGGTGTTGCTGCTCGAGATACAACTCCACCAACTGCTTCTTGAACTCAGGGCTGAACCTCGCCCGTTTCCCCGTCATGAACATCATGTCCTTTCCAGAACGATCCTATTGGATGACGAATCCGGAAGGAATCAGGCACCCCATCAGCAGCCTGGTGAGCGAGTTCGGTCATCGCGGTGGGCTGTGTACCGGTGGTCATCAGAACGGGGTGGTTGTGTCGTCGGTGTTGGTGAGCAGCGAGGTGAACCGGTCGAGGCTGACGCGCAGGCCGATCAGGTCGTAGCCGTGCTGGTTGAGAAGCGGGTCGAGGTGAGCCTCCTCGGCGTCGATCCAGTGGCGTAGGCATGACAGCAGGTCGGCGAGGTCGGCGGCGTCGGTGGTGAGCAGTTTGAGCATGGTGTCGGGCATCGGGGTGGTCTCCTTCATGGTTTAGCTGGTCTTGTTGCTGCGGGTGGTTCGGCTGGTGCGGAGTCGGTAGGACTGGGTGCCGGTCTCGAGGATGTGGGCGTTGAAGGTGATCCGGTCGACGATCGCGGCGACCAGGCGCGGGTCGGCGACCACGGTTCCCCACTCGCTGAAGGGGAGGTTGGAGCCGACCGCGATGCTGGCGCGTTCCTCGCGTTCGGTGATGATCTGGAACAGCAGTTCGGCGCCGCGGGGGTCGATCTGGACGTAGCCCAGTTCGTCGAGGAGGAGCAGGTCGAGGCGGCCGTAGCGGCCGACCACGCGGGAGAGCTGTCGCTCGTCGGCGGCTTCGACGAGCTCGTTGACGAGCTGGGCGCAGGTGATGTAGCGGACCCGGCGGCCTTGTTCGCAGGCGGCCAGGCCGAGTCCGATGAGGAGGTGGGTTTTGCCTGTGCCGCAGTCGCCGAGCAGCACGACCGGTTCACCAGCCTCGATCCAGGCGCCGCCGGCCAGGGTGGCGAGTTGGGCTGGGGCGATGGAAGGGACGGCGTCGAGGTTGAACTCGGCCAGTCGTTTGATCCGGGGGAACTTGGCTTCGGCGATACGGCGGGTCCGGCGCCGCTCACTGCGGTGGTCGACCTCGGCGGTGAGGGCCTCGGCGAGGAACCCGAGATGGGTCTGCCGTTCCCGGAGCGCGATCTCGGCCAGCCGGGTCGCTTCGTCGCGGATGGTGGGCAGGTGCAGCTCTCGGGTCGCGGCCCCGATCGCGGCCTGGGCGGCGGCGTCGGTGCGGGTGCTCACGATCGGCCCCCGACCTGCTGGCCGGTGAGCAGATCGTCATAGCCGGTCAGGGTCGGGGCGGGCCGGTCGTAGCGGGCCAGCGCCCCGATCGGGATCACCGGCGCGACCTGGGTGCCGGCGTGGCGGCGGGCCTCGATGAGCACCACTTGCGGGTCGAGAATCCCGGTATCGACGGCGGTAGCCATCGCGGTGGTCAACGCCGCCGCAGGCAGGGTACGGTGCGCGAGCAGGATCTCGATCAACGCTGCGGTCCCGCCCGCATCCCCGTCCTTGCGGCGCACGGCGTCCCAGTACCCCTGATGAGCGTGGGTGAACGCACCGGCCGCCTTGGCCTGGGCCAACGCGGTCGCGCCCGGCAGCGCGCCGGGCTTGGTCTTGAGGACCTCCAGGTAGTGGTCCAGGTCGAGGACCTCGATGAACCTGCCCGCGGCCCGTTCGTGCCGGGCCACCACCACCGAACCGTCGAGGACCTCCACGGTGGTCGCCGAGAGCCGCACCGGCAGTCGGCGCCCGGCGAAGCGGGCCGGCACCGAGTAGAAGCACTGCCGAACCGAGACCCGAGCCCGCTTATCCACCCGCGCCGACAGCAGCCGGGCCGGGTCAAACGGCTCATCTGGCAACGGCCCGAGCGCGGGCAGCTCGGATGCGAACGCGACCGCGACCGTGCACGGCCTGCCGATGATCACTCGGCTGTCGTCGGCGGCGTCTGCGGCGGCGATCAGCACGTTCAACTCGGCCACCGACGCCACGTTGGGGACCGGCACCAGGTGGGTACGGCGGAACCGGCCGATCTCACCTTCCACGCCGCCCTTCTCGTGCGCGCCCTCGATCCCGGGCCGGCAGAAGAACGAGTCGTAGCCATAGTGACTACGCAGCGTGATAAACCGCTCGTTCTCGTCACGATCGCGGCCCTTGAGGACCCGCACCACCGCCGGCGTTAAGTTGTCGTAGCGGATCCGTGCGGGCACCGCCCCGAAATGCTGGAACGCCAGGACGTGTCCTTCCAGGAACGCCTCCTGGGCCTGGTTCACGAACGCGATGTGGAACGCCTTGCCCGAATGCGACAGGCGCATCACGAACATCCACAGCTTCATCCAGACCCCACCGATGGTGGCGTAGAACTCGCCGAAATCGACCTCGGCCTCCGCGCCCGGCGGATGCGTCTGCGGGACCGCGACCTCGACCCGGTCCAGGCCGAGCTCGACCCTGCGCCGCGCGACGTGCCGCGACACCGTCACCTCCGAGAGCGTCGCACCATGCTCGGCGACCAGCCGCTGCCACACCCGCCGAGCAGTGTGCCGCTGCTTGCGCGGCACCTCCCGATCGGCCAGCAGCCACTCATCGACGATCTCGACGTACGCCTCGATCGCCGGCCTGCGCCGCGGCGGATACGCCTTACGCGGCGCAGGCACCGCGTTGTCCAACGCCTCCCGCACCGTGCGCCGGTGCACGCGATACCTGTCCGCGAGGGCACGGATCGAGAGTTCCTCAACCCGATGGTCGCGCCTAATCTGCTCGAACAGCTCCACCTTGGACCGTGCCATTTCCGACCTCCACGCCGACGACTACGACATGAAGATCCGAACCAGGGTGGGGCCAATATTCGTGAAGACACGCCGCACCCACCACCAGCGAGGTCACCACCCCGGTGGGGCCAGAACTCGCGACGATCCGCGTCCCAACCGGGGCCAACTAAGGTGACCACACTCAAAGGCCTGTGCAGCCGTTGCCATCCCCGCAGCCCCGAACACGTCGGCTCCTGCCGGGGGTGCCTGGCCTGGGGTGTCTATCCCCGCTACAACTGGACCTGCTGGTCGTGCAAGTGGTGGGAAACCCACTACCCCGAAGGAACCTGCGCCCACTGTGGCCGCGTCACCCGGGTCAGCGATACCCGCGCCTGTCGCCTCTGCCTGGAGAATGCCCGCCGCGAACAGACACCCGGCCGGGCCCCCGACGTAGCCGGCGCGAACCGGCACGGCCAGCAGCTGTTCTTCGCCAACATGATCGACAGGCGCCGCAAGACCCCGTTGCCCGACTACATCACCTGGGACGGGCGCTGGTCGCGCAAGAACAAGAACCAGCTGCCCTTCCGGCCCGGCACCGGGTTCGACGAGAACGCGATGGAGCAGTTGACGTTGTTCGACATGGCGCCCGACCCTGAGGCGCTGCGCCAACGCATCCTGCTCGAGGACAGCGATCTGACCCGCTACTGCGCCGCCATCGTGGCCGACCACGCCCACCGCTACGGCTGGAGCGTCAGGCAGCGCAACACGGTGATGCGGACCCTGCGGATGCTGCAGACCGTGCGGCCAACACCGACCGCGAGGATCCGTGCCAGCGACATCGTGGCGTTGCGCCGCTACGACGGCACGATCTCCTCCACCATCGACGTCCTTTCCGGAGCCGGCCTGCTCATCGAGGACGTCCCCACCCGGGTGGAGAAGTACTTCACCGCGACGTTCATCGCCGACGGCGCCCTGCCGCCCCAGATGCAAGAGCACCTGCGCCTGTGGCTGCAGATCATGCTCGGCGGCTCGCGCCAGTCGCCCCGCCAGATCCCACGCGACCCGGCAACCGTGGAACTGCACATCCGCGGGCTCGCGCCCGTGGTGCAGGCATGGGCCGAAGCCGGACACCACTCGTTCGCCGAGATCACCAAGGACGACATCCTCACCGCTCTGGCCGCCTTGCCGCGCGCAACCAGCCATCGTCACTTCGCCGAGAACGGACTGAAGTCGCTGTTCAAGATCCTCAAGGGACGCCGGCTCGTGTTCGCCAACCCCATGCGAGGCCTCGAGGTCACCCCGATCCCGACCACCATCCCAATGCCGCTGGACACCGCCCTGATTCGCGCGGAGCTCAACAACCCCAACCCCGCCGTCGCGCTGGCAGTCGCCCTGATCGCCTTCCACGCCCTGACCGGCAAACAGGTCCGCGAGCTGAAGCTGACCGACATCATCGACGGACGGCTCCGCCTCGGTGACCGCGACATCCCGCTCGCCGCGCCCGTACGAACCCGGCTCGCAGCCTGGCTCGACCACCGCAACACCACCTGGCCCGCCAGCGCGAACCCCCACCTGCTCATCAACCGACGCACCGCGCCCCGGCTCGTCCCCGGCGGCCACTCCTTCCCCTGGAAGGACAACAGCCCCCTGCGCCCCCAAGTCCTGCGCGAGGACCGCATCCTGCACGAGATCCACGCCACCGGCGGCGACGTCCGCCGCCTCTGTGACCTGTTCGGACTCAGCGTCGAAGGAGCAACCCGCTACCTCAAGACCATCGAGCACCCCGCGCTCCAGACCCACAATCAGACAGGCCCGTGACCCGGCCCTTCGCCGCGACCCACGTGGTTCTCCGTCGGTAGCGACGACATCGCGGGGAGTACGCTTCGAGGCATGACCGAACACGCCGCAGGGCGCACTATCGTCTGGGGCCTCGCCTGGCCCTTGGCGATCGGCGCAGCGGTCGTGACGTTCCTGCTGACCGTGGTCATGCCGCCCGCCGGATTCCTGCTCGGGATCGCAGGACTCGTCGCGCTCTGCGTCGGCGCGGCACGCCGCCGCAGCAGTCGCCTGACCGCCGTTTCTGTGGGTGTGGTCGCTGCAGTCGTCTGCTACCTCGGAATCTGGATGGTCGGTTCGACCGTCGACCCGGGCGCACCCGGCAGTGGCTCGGGGTCGTCCGCACCCCAGCTCCCGCTGCAGTAGACCGAACCCAGATGAGACGCACAGAAACTGAGCGACGAGCACGCAGTTCCGCGAACTGCCGCGCAGACATCCCCTCCCGGCACCGTGAGGCTGCAAGTTTGCCGAGAAACCGTCAGAAATCGCGCGAACAGTCATAGCGCTGGTCGCATCCTCGCGTTGGTGTCGAAGACGGCGAGTTCGCCGTCGGTGGCGATGTGGCGGACGACGAAGGCGCGGTTTCCGACGCGCCAGAGTCCTTCGCCTTGTTGTAGGTCGGGCAGTTGGGCGCGTTCGGCTTGGGAGAGGCCGAGGAGGGCGGCGGCCTGGCCCGTTTCGCTGGTCTCCTGTTGGTAGATGATCTTGGTGGAGCAGTCGCCCAGGAGGCCGCGGGCGAGTGCGCGGGCTTCGGAGCCGGTGTCGCCGACGGCGTCGAGGTCGGAGAGTCGGTGGATGATCATCAGGTTGGCGATGCCCAGTCCGCGGGAGAGTTTCCATTGGGACTGCATCCGTGAGAGCAGGGCGGGTTGGCGCATGAGGCGCCAGGCTTCGTCGTAGATGACCCACCGTTGCCCGCCGTTCGGGTCGGCCAGGGCGGCTTCCATCCAGGCCGAGGCGCAGGTCATGACCAGGGCGATGAGTTGGTCGGAGCCGTGGATGGCGGACAGGTCAAGGGTGACCATGGGCAGGGAGGGGTCGAAGGTGATGGTGGATTCCCCGTCGAAGAGGCCGGCGAGGTCGCCGGCGACGAGGCGACGCAGGGCGTGGCCGACGTCGCGGCCGTCGCGTTTGAGTTCGGTGGTGGTGGCGCCGGGCAGGTCGGTGTCGGGTTCGAGGATGGCGTCGACGATCCGGGTCAGGGTGGGGACGGGTGCGCGGGTCGCGGCGGCCAGGGCGGCATCGAGGGCGGTGTGTTCGACCGAGTGCAGGGCCCGGCCGAGGGTGGAGGCGGCCAGAGAGCCGATGAGGACGCGGCGGCGGTGGGTGACCTCGGTGGCCCATTGCTGGTCGTCGAGGCCGGTGGTGCGAGGGCCGGGGTCCAGGGGGTTGAGCCGGTGGCGGGTGCCGCCGCCGAGCCGGATGGCGGCGCCACCAACGGTTTCGGCGACCGCGCTCCATTCGCCTT
Organism: Phycicoccus sp.; assembly: GCA_039812375.1. Lineage (GTDB taxonomy): Bacteria > Actinomycetota > Actinomycetes > Actinomycetales > Dermatophilaceae > JAGOME01. Next base: position 6,260 of record JBDIAO010000030.1, read on the forward strand.
TGGGGTCGCCGGGTACGTAGACGCGTCGGCCGACAGCGATGGATCGGGTGGCCAGTGATTTGGCCAGGCAGGATTTGCCTTTGCCGACGACGCCGGCCAGGACGGCGTTGGGGTTGGTGAGGATGCCGCGCTGGTAGAGCACCCACGGGTCGAAGCAGAACCCGCCGCCGGACCAGGCGTCCTGGCCGATGTAGACCCCGTCGGGTCCCAGGCCGGCTTCGGCGAGGAAAGGGTAGGCGCCGGCGACGACGTCGGAGGTGGCGCGGTGGGCGGGCAGGGTGAGACGGCGCAGCGAGCGCCCGGCCATGGGGCCGGGTTCCCCGCCGGCGGGCAGGGTGCCGAGGGGGTGTGCTGCCCGATCGTCCTCGCCTGCGCGGGGCGCGGCGTTTAGTGCGGCCCGGACGGGTGCGGGTTTGGCGGCGGGCAGATGCCACCGACTGTCGCGGCTCTCGGTGTAGAACGCCCGGGTCTTCATCGGGATACCCGGCGGGCCAAGGGGAGGGCGGCGGCGGTGAATGCGCGGGCTTGCTGGCCGTACAGGCGGCGGGTTTCGCAGCCGCACTGGATCGCGGCCCGGGCGGTTTCGGCGATGGCTGCTTCGAGTTCTTCATGGGTGGGGGCGGTGATGGTGACCAGGCCGGTGAAGCGGATGTCGGCGTGGCCTTCGATGAGGGCCCGTTCCCGGTCGAGGACGTCGGCGGCCTCGACGGAGTCCGACAGGTCGGCCAGGACCCCGAGCTTGGCTTTCTGTACGGAGTCGGTGGCGTATTCGACGCGGGCGCGGCGGATGTCGCGCAGGGCTTCTTGGGCCGGGACCGGTTCGCAGGTCAGGGAGAGGGTCTTGCGGATGCCGGGTTGGAAGATCAGGGCGTGCAGGAAGAACGGTGGGGCGGGTACGCGGGGCCATTCGTTGATCCACAGCACGGCCGAGTGGCCGGTGTCGTGCCGGATGTGGTCCCAGTGTTCCTCCACGGCCAAGGGTCCGGCGTCGGCCAGGTCGAGGGTGTGCTGTTCGCGCTGCTCGTAGCCCGGTTCGTAGGCGGTGCGCATGAGGGCGGCCAGGTCGGATTGGCCGAGCCACTTGGTCAAGAACAGGTCCGCCGAACGCAGCCCGGCCTCGAAGGAGGCCAGTTCCTGTCGCAGGAAGGCCGCGGCGGCGCGGATCCCGCGCCCGGAGGAGCGGATCTGGGAGCGGGCGGTGCGCAGGTCGAGGGAGACCGCGACCAGGGTGCGGTGGGTGGCCGCGGCCGGGACGACCTGGCGCACGAGGTCCTCCCACTGCCGGACCACCCAGGTTCCGGGCTTGGCGGTGCAGTGCTCCTGCCACCAGCCGAGGATGCCGTGGCCGGAGTCCGGGAGCGAGATCTCCAGCACCTGCACCCGGGTGTCGGTGCCGGTCGCGGCCAGGTGCGCCAGGGTGCGTGACCAGCCCTGCACGCGGGCGGCCTGCTCGCCGGGGGCGAGCAGGACGAAGGAGCGGTGGTGCACCAACCCGATGGCGGTCAGGGTGTGGGCGTGCGGGTCGTGCAGCATCGCGGTCCCGCTCGCCTCGTCGATGAGGAACCGCAGGGATGCCGCGTCGCCGGGCAGGGCGAGGGTCCCGGCCGGGCGCGGCCGCTCGGGCCGGGCCCGGTAGGAGGTCTGCCCGGTGGCGCGTCGCCACGCGAAGTGCCCGAGGGTGGGGGCCCATTCGATGGCGGGCCGGCCGTTCCAACGCACGAAGGTCACCACAGCGCTTGTCACCCAAACAGGTGACGAGAGTGCTGCGCCGATCGAACCGGCGGCGAACAGGCCGATGGTCAGGGCCAGGACACCGACCGCGAGGGTGGCCACCCGCAGGGTGGACAGGCCCATCAGCAGGCCGCGTCGTGGCATCCGGGGGAAACGGACCGCTGGGGCAGCGGTGGGGGCGGTGGTGGTGTCGGTCACGAGGGTCACCTCGGGTGTTTGCCGGGCTGCGCCGGGAACGGGGACGGGGGTGGGGCGGTGTGCGGGGACTGGGAGTGGGCCGCGTAGGAGGGCGGAGTCGACGGCGAGGCCGCCGGCGCCGGTGTCGAGGGGGTGAGGGCCGGGGCAGGGCCGGGCGCGTCGGCTGCGGCGACGCTCCGGGGCTCGGCTGCTCCGGCCCCCGGTCCACCACCGGGGACGGAGGTGGTGGACGGTGTGGGGAAGCCGTAGACGGCAGCGGTCGGGGCGGGCGGCAGACCCCGGGAGCCGGACCCGTTCGCGAAGGGGGCGCCGGCGGACAGCATCCGGGTGCTGGAATGCAGCGCGGCGACCTTCTGGGGTGCGGAGATGACCGCGCGGGCCCCGGCGCCGGTCTGGATCGTCGAGACGTGCGCGGCGTGCATCGACTCCCCGGCAAAGCTGAACAGTTTGATCGCCATCCACGGCGCGAACGCGGCCACGAGCAGGACCAGGACGCCGGCGATAACCTGGGTGGTGCTCTGCCCGACCCCGGACCCGCGGGCCCCGCCTCCCTCGATGATGGTGAACCCGACGGCCAGGATCACCACGAGGAGCAGCTTGGAGGCGATCAGGGCGGCGACGAGCTCGACCCACTTGCGCACCCAGCTGCGGCTCAGGTCGGCGGCGCCGCCGGCGAACGCGAACGGGGCCAGGACCGCGGCGACGAGGATAAGGAGCTTGCGCATCATCAGCGTGGCCCACAAGATCCCGCACGCGATGATGACCACGAGCGCGAGCAGCAGCACCCCGGCCGGGTTGGGCCCCTCGTAGACGGCGCCGGCGATGATCAGCTTCCCGAGCCCGGACAGGTCGGTCCCGAACGCCCAGTGGACGACCCCGGCGCTGAGCGCGTCGACCGCGGTGAGCAGGAGCTGGGTGGTGGCCAGCGCGAACGCGGACCCGAGGAAGGCGACACCCAACCCGGTGACCCCTCGGCGCAGCGCGGCCGGGTCTCGCCACAACGCGGCCTTGAGCATCTGGATCGCGAACAAGGCCAGGCACAACACTCCGGCGATGGCGCCGGTGAAGGCGATCTGGCGCACCAGGCCCGGTGAGGTCAGGTCGAGCGCGGTCGCGGAGCTGATCTCCTGCCACAGCCAGCCGGTCCCCAGCTGGGCGAGCTGCCCGAACGCGGTCGCGATCCCCTGGAAGACACCCGTGGCGGCATACCCGGCGACCGAGCCGACACCGTCACCGATGGCCGAGCCGACGCACACCGGGTTGAGCATGTCGATGCCGGTGCAGCTCATGAGGTGCCCATCGCGATCGCGTCGTACTGCACGACCTTCACGAACCCCCACCGATCCTGGGTCGGGGGACCTTCGAGGATGAGGGAGAGGGCCACACTGACCTGTTCGGCCCGCGAGCCTCGGTGGATGGTGATGGTGGCAGCCACGTCACGAGCGGTGCAGCCGGGGTCGCTGATCCGCCCGGCGCTGACCGCGTTCGACCACGCCAGCGGTTCGCTGACCTTCTCGATCGTCACCGTCGTGAACGCCTGCTGAGTGCCCAACGCCTGCCATTCGGCCTCGCTGGGAACCGGTGCGGATGCCGTGCCCTGCGCGGTCACCGAATAGAGCGCCAACCGGTCCCGTAGACCGGCCGGTACCAACCCGGCCACCAGCGGCTCGGTGGTCAGCGCCGACTCGGCCTGCACCCACGCGAGCAGGTCCACCCGCGGTGAGCCGTACTCCTGGGTGAGCAGGCGCCGGACGAACTCGGCGGCATACAGATCCGGCTGGGTGGTGGCCTCACCGGAGATCGGTTCGAGCCGCCCCGGTCCGGCTGCCGTCACGTCGGGCACCGCGCCCAGGGCTGCCAGGTCGATGCTGAGCGGGTCGGTCGCGGCCGGGGATGGGCTCGGCCGCGGATGCCGTGTGGGCTCGGCCGGCTGCGCGGCCTGCGGTGGCCCGGCGTGGGTGCTGCCCGGCTCGGAACGAGAGGCCCGGAAGGCCAGGAAGGTCAGGAGCAGGACGGGTACCAGCAGCCCGGCCCCGACCAGCCACACCTTGGCGGGCAGTCGACGACGGTGCAGACGGTGCATCAGTGCAGCCCCTGCCCGGCGGCGTTGAAGAAGTTGATCAGCGCGTTCGAGGCCCCGATCAGCAGGGCCGCGGCGCAGGAGAGGATGACGCCGCTCTTGCCGCGGCCGGCGACATGCGGGTTGTTCGAGTGCGAGCCGATCGCCCACGCCAACGCGGCGACGACCAGTGACGCGACGGCGATGACCAGACCGAAGGTGAGGATGGCGCCGGCGATGCTCTGCAGCGTGGCCAGGCCCGGCAGGCCGGTGGTGTTGGGGGTGACGTCCAGAGGTAGGGCAGACATGTGGGGGACCTCCCGCAGCGAGGGCGCAGGCCGTTCCCGCGCACACTCTCCCCACCAGATCCGGGGGGCACCATGGGCCCGCCAGGGTCAGGTGGTGCTGCTGGGAGCGGGTCAGCCGATGTGGCGGAGGGTGGAGATGCCGCCGCCGACGAAGGAGGCGAAGGTGGAGATGCGCACGACTTCGCCGGTGTAGGGCGCGGCGATGACCAGGCCGGTGCCGATGTACATCCCGACGTGTCCGGGGGCGGCGAGGGTGCCGTCGCTGCCGGGGATGAGGACCAGGTCCCCAGGCGCCAGGTGCGCCGCATCGACCGGGATGCCGTCGCGCATCTGGGTGGTGGTCACCCGGCTGATCCGCACCCCGGCCGCTGACCAGGCCATCTGCATCAGGCCGGAACAGTCGTAGCCTCTCGGCCCGGTCCCGCCGTAGATGTAGGGCTTGCCGAGCTGGGCCAGGGCGTAGGCCACGGCCTGGCGCGCGGCCGGGCTGGTCCCTGCCGGCAGCGTGAAGTCCTTGGGCAGCCCGTACTTGCCGGCGTCGGGTGGCGGGGTGCCGGCAGGGCCGGCCTCGCACACGTGGCCGCGCGGGTCGGCGATCACGGTGTCCGTCAGGGCCTTCGCGGCGCCGAGGTGGGCCCGGTAGTTCTCCCCGGCGGAGAAGGCGGAACGTTGCACGGTCTGTGCCGCCACCCACGGATCCAGACGTTCCCATCCGGGCACGGCCAGGAGGGAGTCCAGGAAGAGGTTGGTCGAGGCGATCGGGTCCATCCGTTGGGATGCGCTGCCCCACGGTGGTCGCTGCTGGAACAGTCCGATCGAGTCGTGGTCGGTCCCGATGCCCTGGTTGGGCAGGGACATCCCGTTCGGGTCGTTCGGGTTGCCCAGGATCAGCAGGTTGCTCTCGGTGATGGCGGTCATCACGGCGAGCACCGCGGCGCTGCGCCCGCCTCGTGGGGCGGCGACGGCGACGATGGTGCGGGCGTTCTGCGCCTGGGCGTCCGAGAGGCCAGCCAGTGGCCCGCTGGTCGCACAGACCGCCAGCGTCGTCGGGGCCGGGGTCCCGGCGGCGGCCACGACCGACAGGCCGATGACCCCGCCCAGGGACAGGCAGGCGGCCGCCGCGGCCCCGGCGATCAGGTGCGCGCTCACCCTGCCACCACGCGGCATCCGGGGCACCATCGTCGGCGGGGGCACGGTTGGTGCCCCGCGAGGGAGGTTTCCAGGACATGACCCAGATGCCTGCCGCGACGTCGAGCGAGGATGCCCGGCGCCTGGCGCTCGAACTGGCCGGCCTGCGACCGGCCCGCTCGATCGACCTGATGGCTCTGGGGGTGGTGCTGCAGCCCGAGGAGCGTGCGCTCAGCGTGGCCGCGGGGTGGCTCAGCGTGCGGATCGAGCTGAGGTGGCAGCCGCCGTGCTGGGCCGGTCTGGTCGTCACCGACCGCCGCGTCCTGGCCCGTCTGCCCGCCGGTGACCTGGCGTCCCTGTGGTGGGGCGCTGTCGTCGGGCTCGACATCGACCTGGATCGTGGACAGGTGATCCTCGACGGCGGCGACGGTGCGCCCCGGGCGTTGACCGGCCCGCACGTCGCGCCGGTCGCGGTCGCGGCGGTGTGGGCGCTGTACGGGGTCCAGGCTCTGCTGACGCATCGCGGCCTCGGCCCGCTACGCGACCCTGCGCCCGGCCCCGTGTGAGATGCCACCTGCCGGGCCGGTCGTGCGGGTGGTGAGGATGAGCCGCACCTGTCGGCGCGCGTACCTGCGCTGCTCGATCGTCAAGATCTTCCCGGCCGCGAAGAGCGCGAGCAGACCCTCCCACCCCGAGGGGCTACCGGCCATGAGCCGGTGCACCGCGCGACGTTGGTGCGGTTCGAACCGGAGTTGGTCGAGCATGCGCCGAGTGACGGCCCGGGAGTTACCGCCGGCCTTCTTGGCGGTGATGGTCACCAAGGGCCTGTCGGTCCGGGAGGCGGCGCTCTCGATGCGGGAGACGAAGAGGTCGAGCACGGCATCCAACCGGATCTGGTCGGCATCCTGGCGGGTCATGCCGACCTGCTCGATGGCCCACGTGGTGAAGGTGTTGCTGTGCATGATGGCCGTCCTTCACAGGTCGATGTCGTTGCTGACGAAGGTCAGCGGGTCGCCGGGGGAGACTCCCGTGATGCCGTGCAGGGCGTCCTGCTGGGCCATCCGGGCGGAACCGTGCGCGCCCTTGGTCGCGGCGGCGCGCAACCGTCGGTACAGCGCGACCTCGTCCATGGTGCGGGCCTGGGCTTCGTTGTTGCGCAACCAGGTCATCGCTTCGGCCAGCTCCAGGCCGGCGTACTCGTCGGTGACCTCCACCGGGGCCGAGGCACCCAGGGGAGTGACGAGGCTGCGGCCCCGGGTGCAGATCGCCTCCTTCATCGCCAGCCAGAGGCGTTCGCACTCCTTGCTGGGCCGGCGGATGTTGGGGCAGCACGCGAATGCCAGCGCCAGCGCCGTGATGCGTTCGTTCATGATGTCTCCCGTCCGGTCTCGCCCGGTCGTCGTCGCCATGTCGTGCACGCTCGTGATCGAACTCCTGCCGGCCGCGCCCGCGCCGGTGCCGGTGAGGATCTGTGGATCACCGGCGGCGCTGTTGCTCGTTGTGCACAGGTCACGGGAGCGGCCGGTGTCCATTGGGCCACAACCCGCGAGATCCCCGCAGAAGTTATCCACAGGCTCGGTTCGGGGGTGGAGTGATGTCGGTGCGTGCGCGCACGATGGGTTCATGGTCCTGGTCGTCTGCCGCGTGGTCGCCATCACTGGCTCCTGTTCCCTCGGTGGTTGCTTGTCACCCACCCTCGGGTTGCGCGGCGAGCACCGAAAGGTGACGGACGGTGACTGGGGGTGACTCGCCGCTCCTGGCGGCACGCAAGGGGCGCGGCTGGTCGCAGGCTGCCGCCATGCGCCGATTCCGTTCCGCCGCAACCGGGCTCGGCTGCCAGCCGCCGGAGGGTGCGAGCCTGCGCAGGATGTTCGCCTACTGGGAGGCCGGCACCCGCGAGGTCGGCGTCGAGGCCTACCGGCAGGCGTTCTGCCTGATCTACCAGGCACCCGCCGCTGCCCTCGGGTTCATCGACCCGGCCCCGGTTGGTGGCCGAGAGGGCGGCGGCCCGGATGCCGCGGACCTCCCGACACCACTGGTCCTGACGTCGGTGGATGCCGAGACCGTCCGCCTGCTCAACGCCGAGACCCACCAGCTGCGTCTGCTGGATCGGCGTCTGGGGTCGACCATGCGCGGGGCGGTCGTCGACGCCCACTGCCGGGGCATCGAGGACCTCATGCACCGGTGCGTCGACGGTGCGCGCCGGGACCTGGCCGCTGCACTGGTCCAGGCAGCCACCCTCGCCGGGTGGCTCGCCCTCGACCGAGACGACATCACCAGCGCGTGGCGCTGGCACGAGACGGCCCGCAGCGCCGCCCGGGAGGCCGGCTCGGACCTGTTGCTCGCCCACGTCATGGCCCAGCAGAGCGTCATCCTCACCGAAGCCGGCCAATCCTGCGCCGCGGTGACCCTGGCCGGGCAGGCCGCCGAACTCGTGGACCGCAAGGCGCCGCCGGTGCTGCGCAGCTGGGTCGCCATGAGCGAGGCCGACGCCCTGGCCGCCATCGGCGAAGGGGCCCCGGCCCGGGCCAGGATGCGCACCTCCCAGGCACTGCTGAAGGGCGACGACGGCGGCGAGCTTCCCTTCCTCATGCTCGGCCCCGAGCACCTGGCCCGCTGGGTCGGTCACTGCCTCACCCGACTCGACGACCCGGCCGCCGTCGGCGAACTGGAGAGCGCCCTGCCCGGAGAGGGCGACTCGCTCCGGGCAGCCGCCGGCCTGCGCGCCGACCTCGCCGAAGCGAAGGCACGCAGCGGTGACCGAGACGCTGCACGCCACGAACTCGAGCTCGCGAAGACCCTGACCCTGCGCTGCGACTCAGCCCGTCACCGCAAACGCATCGCGATCATCCAGCGGCTGATCGAGTGAGCCAACTCTCAGCCCCTGGTGTAGGACCACAGCCAGCGATTACAGCACCGAAGCGTCCACCCGGGTTTGCGGGACAAGCAGTTCAGCGCGTCGAACCACGACCCGGGCTGGATTCCCCGGGGATCAACTCGGGAACGATCCGCAGAGACTGGGTGGGTGGCAGGGGGTGCGTACGTGAGGTGAACTCCAGTACCGCCTGGGCCATCTGCTCCACTGGCTGCCGGACGGTGGTCAGGGTGGGCTGGGCCAGTCGGGCCACGCCGATCCCATCGAACCCGATGACTCGGAAGTCGTCGGGAACCTTGTATCCGCGGGCGTGGAGACCAGCCATGACGCCCAGGGCGATGATGTCGGCGGCCGTGACGATGGTGGCGCGGGTGTGCCCGTCTCTCAGGAACAGATCCACGGCGGCCTGCCCCCACGCGAATCCGAAGTCACCCAAGTAGGTCGGATGGTCGGGGAAGTACGCGCCGAAGTGCTCGAGGCGTTCATGGCCCGAGGAGGACTGCGTGTGCGCCCCGACGTAGATGACGGGCTGATCCTCGACGTCGATGTGCGCCCGGACGTGCTCGCTGATCAGCGCCATCCCCGCTTGGTTGTCGCAGGCGATGTAGTTCACGTCAACGCCGCCGACCCTTCGGTCGAGCTGCACGGTCAAAGTCGACCCGGCGGCCCTACGCACCGACTCGACGCTGTCGATCTCGTGGCAGGGGATGATCACGATGGCATCGACCTGACGGCCCAGGAAGGACTCGACGCCGCGGCGCTCGACGCGAGGGTCGCCGCACGTGCTGAAGACCAGGACGTCGATGTCCGAGCCCTCGAAGGCGGTGGACAGGTGCTGAGCCAGGGACGAGAAGAAGGGGTTGTCCAGGTCGGGTACGAGCAGCCCCACGGTTGCGGTTCGTCCCCTGCGCAGGGCCCGGCCGACGAGGTTCACCTGGTAGCCCAGCTCGGATGCTGCTCTGGTCACCGAGTCGCGCAATTCCTCCGCCACCGGACGTGACCCACTGATCACACGGGAGACGGTGGCGACCGAAACCCCGGCGTGTGCTGCGACCTCGGCCATGGTCACCTGCCGCGCCGACGTACTTTGTGATGCTCCTTCGCCCATCCGTGCATGCGCCCCTTCTGCGAGATGGTCTGGACCTTTCGGCATGGCTTCGGTATGTTACCCCCACCTCGGAAATCGATTACCGAGAGACTCGATGAGGAGACCTCGCATGACCAAGACATCTCGATTCCGTTCCCGTGCGCTGCTCGGTCTGGCCAGCGTTGCTGCCCTTGCGGCCACCGCCGCCTGCAGCACCGGAAACGAACCGGCACCATCGAGCAGCGGCGGCGACGCGGCTGCTGGTGGCAAGTGCGTCATCGGGATGACGCAGATCAACCAGACCGCGGCCTTCTTCACCCAGATGAACGAGGGTGCCCAGGAGGCGGCCAAGGAGGTCGGCTGTGAGCTGACCATCGCGAACGCGAACAACGACTCGGCCAAGCAGAACAGTGACATCGAGAACTTCGTGACCCAAGGGGTCACTGGTCTCATCGTCGTGGCCATCGACGTCAATGGAGTCGCGCCGGCCGTCAAGGCGGCCCGCGACAAGGGGATCAAGGTCGCCGCCATCGACGCCAAGCTCGAGGAAGGCTCGGTCGAGACCTTCGTCGGGGTGGACAACGAGAAGGCGGGCGCCGAGGCCGGTCAGTGGATGGTCGACAAGAACTTGGTCCAGGGCAAGAAGTATGGGGTCGTCGACGCCAAGAATTCGCTCATCCAGAACCAGCGTGAAGACAGCTTCCGGAAGGTCATCGATGCCGCCGGCGCCGTCTTCACCCAGAGCGTGAGCGGTGACAACGTCCAGGAGAAGGCAGCCACCGCCGCGCAGAACCTCGTCACGGCGCAGCCGGGCCTGGACTTCATCTACACCACCGGTGAGCCGGCCACCGTCGGCGCAGTCAGCGCACTTGGCGCCGACAGCAAGACGAAGATCATCGGTTGGGACCTCACCCGCGAGGTCATCAACGGCATCGACAGCGGCGTGGTCACCGCTGTGATCCAACAAGACCCCCGTCAGGAAGGCGTCGAGGCGGTCAAGGAACTCCACGCCATCTTGGGCGGAGCGGCCCCGAAGGGCTTCATCGACGTGCCGATCACGATCGTCACCAAGGACAACGTCGAGCCCTACCGCAAGGTCTTCCCCTGACCGGCGGCGGCAACACGCCCACCGGATGAAGGAGTACCTCCCATGAGTACGAGCACCGCAGCCGCAACCACCCCAGGGTCACTCCCGCGGGTGGAGATGCGTGACATCCGTAAGTCCTATGGAGCGCTCGACGTGCTCAAAGGAGTGAACCTGACGATTGCCCCCGGCGAGGTCATCGGCCTCGTCGGGGACAACGGCGCCGGTAAGTCCACCTTGATGAAGATGCTTGCCGGCGCGGAGACCCCCGACAGTGGCGAGATCCGGGTCGACGGAGAGGCGATGACGGGCACCGGGCCACGAGTGGCCCGCGCCCACGGCATCGAGATGGTCTACCAGGACCTCGCTCTGTGCGATCACCTCGACGTCACCGCGAACCTCTTCCTCGGGCGGGAGAAGTACCACCGGATCACCCGCCGTCTGGACACCGAGCGGATGCACAAGGAGGCTGCCGACGAGCTGAAGAAGCTGCACATCCGCATCACCAACACGCAGCAGGAAGTCGGCAACATGTCCGGCGGGCAGCGTCAAGCCATCGCCATCGCCCGGGCCGTGAACTTCGACCCCAAGGTGCTCGTCCTCGACGAGCCCACGGCTGCGCTTGCGGCCAAGGAGGTCGAGATGGTCCTCCAGCTCATCAAGGATGTCTCCGACCGGGGCGTCTCGGTCGTCCTGATCACCCACCGACTCCAGGACCTTTTCCAGGTCGCCGACCGGTTCGTCGTCCTCTACGAGGGAACGATCCACCAAGAACTGGACCCGGCCAAGACGGACCTGACCGGACTCGTCAACGCAATGATGGGGAAGTGAGTTCGTGATGACCACCACGACGACCAAGCCCGCGCGCTTCTCCCGCGGAGCGCGCACCGAGTTCATCGGGCGGCACTTCGGTGTCCTGTCCATCAGTGTCGTATTCACCGCGCTGTTCATCTTCTTCAGCCTGCGAGCAGACGCCTTCCTCACCAACGAGAACCTCGTCAACATCGCCAGGCAGATCGCGCCGACCGTCGTCGTGGCCATGGGTATGACGTACGTCATCACCACGGGTGCCATCGACCTGTCCGTCGGCTCGATCGTCGGCCTCACCGCCGCCTCGCTCGCACTGTTCGCCAAGACCGGTAACCCGATCACGGCGCTGCTGTTCACCCTGTTCATCGGAGCAGCGGTCGGAGCGGTCAACGGCGTGCTCACCGCATACGGCCGGCTGCAATCCTTCATCGTCACACTCGCCACGCTGACAGCGATCCGCGGTGTAGCCCTACTGATCACCCAGGGCTACAGCACACCCATCGAGTCGAAGCTGCTGCTGCCCATCGGCAACGGCAAGCTCCTGGGGCTGTACACACCCACATGGATCGCGCTCGTCATGATCGTCATCGCCTGGTACGTCTTTACCCGCACCCGCTTCGGGCGCTACGTCACCGCCGTCGGCTCCAACGCCGAGTCTCTGCGCCGGTCCGGCGTCGACATCCGCAAGATCCAGATGGCTGTGCTCGTCATGACCGGCACGCTTGCTGCCGGCGCGGGCATCCTGGTCGCCACCCGACTCGCCAGCGGATCCGGCAACTCCGGCACCATGTTCGAGTTGGAGGTCATCACCGCCGTCGTCCTGGGAGGCACCAGCCTCATGGGTGGGCGCGGCTCGATCATCGGCTCGGCCATCGGCGCTCTCACCCTGGGCATCATCAGCAACGGCCTGGTCCTGCTGCGGGTGGACGTCTACTGGGTGCCGATCGTGCAGGGCATCATCCTCATCGTCGCCATCTTCCTCAACAGCAAACTCTTCGCCAGACTCGTCCGATCCAAGCGATGAGTACCGTCACGACCGTCACCGGGCCCATCGACTCCGCCGATCTCGGGGTCACGTTGACCCACGAGCACATCGTCAACGACGTCACCTCCTGGTGGAAGGAGAGCACCTCACAAGGGTGGGACCCGCACGAATATGCGGCCCACCCGGTCACGATGGACATCCTCTGGGACCTCAAGCACGATCCCTTCGGGAACCGACCCAACCTGCGCCTCGACGACGACGACCTGCCCGTCGAGGAGGTCGGCCGCTTCGCCGGGCTCGGCGGAACCACGATCGTCGACGCCACCGGTCTGGGCTTGGGTCGTGACCTTCGCCGGTTGCGGCACGTCAGCCAGCAGACCGGCATCCAGGTCGTCGCCGGGACCGGCTTCTACCTCGATGCCGCCCAACCGGCACACGTCAAGGGCCTCGCACCGGAGCAGATCGCGGAGATCCTCATCGAGGACATCACCTCAGGGGAGGACGGCATCCGACCGGGCATCATCGGTGAGATCGGTGTCAACGCCGACTTCACCCCAGCCGAGCGAGCCAGCCTCGAGGGCGCATTCATCGCCCAACGCGAAACGCATCTGCCGATCCAGGTCCACCTGCCCGCTTGGTTCCGCCGCGCCGATGAGGTGTTGGACATCGCCGAGGCACACGGCGTCGATCCGGCGCATGTCGTGCTGTGTCATCTGGGCCCCTCCGGGGCCGACCTGGCCTATCAGGAAGGGCTGCTCCGCCGGGGTGCCTGGGTGCAGTACGACATGATCGGGATGGAGGTCTTCTACGCCGACCAGGGAGTGCAGTGCCCCTCCGACGAGGAGAGCGCCACGTGGCTGTGTCGCCTGGCCGAGCGGGGACACCTCCCTCGGCTCCTGATCTCCCACGACATCTTCCTCAAGTCCCTCCTGCGCCGATACGGCGGGCCGGGATACGGACACATCCTCCAGTACTTCCTCCCGCGTCTGCACCGGCTCGGCATGACTCGGGCCGACACCGACCACCTGATGATCACCAACCCACGGACTCTCTTCGAGACCGCACACAAGGAGAATTGACATGGCTCGCGTCCTCCTCGCCGGCGAAAGCTGGATCACCCAGACCATTCACCACAAGGGCTTCGACACCTTCACGACGACGGCCTTTGACACCGGTGCGGATGCCTTCATCGCCGCCGCTGCCTCGCAGGGCATCGAGATCGAGCAGATGTACGCCCACGACGTGCCGGCTCGGTTCCCCCGCACCGTCGAAGCACTCTCGGCGTATGACGTCGTCATCATCTCCGACATCGGCTACAACTCCTTCGTCCTCCCCAACGAGGTCTTCCTCCGCGGACAACGCTCCGACAACCCGCTCATCGCGCTCGCCGAGTGGACGCGCGCTGGCGGCGGTCTCATGATGGCCGGTGGATACCTCAGCTTCCAAGGCTTCCAGGCGATCGCCAACTTCGCCCGCAGCCCCATCGCCGATGTGCTGCCGGTCGACATGCTCACCAGCGACGACCGCGTGGAGACCCCGCAGGGAGCAGCCTGCAAGGTGGTCGCACCCGACCACGAGATCGCCAAGGCGTGGCCTGCCGGAGCCCCCGAACTGCTCGGCTACCAGTACGTCACAGCCAAGCCGGACGCCGAGGTCGTCGCCACCGTCGATGGCGACATCCTCATCGCCACCCGTAAGGTCGGAGCCGGCCGGTCCCTGGTGTGGACCTCCGACATCGGACCGCACTGGTGCCCGGCCGACTTCCTCGGCTGGGACGGTTTCGCCCCCGTCGTTGCAGCGATGCTGCGCTGGCTCGGCGCGCCCCAGGCATCCTGATGGCCGCACGCCCCATCGTGATCGATTGCGACCCGGGGCACGACGATGCGGTGGCCATCCTGCTGGCACTGGGTGCCCCGCAGCACGTGGCGCTGAAGGCGGTCACGACGACCTTCGGCAACTGCTCGGTCGAGGACGCCACGAGAAACGCCACGCAGATCCTCACGCTGGCAGGCGCCACCCACATACCGGTCGCGCGCGGTGCTGCGGGATCGCTGAACGGGACATCGACGCTGGGCAACTACGTGCACGGGGCCAGTGGACTCGACGGGCCACCCATGCCCGAACCCGCATGCGAACCCGTCAAACAGAACGCTGTCGACCTGCTGCGCCAGGTGATCGAGTCCAGCGACGAACCGATCACCATCGCCGCGACGGGCCCCATCACCAACATCGCCCAGCTCCTCCTGGACCACCCCCGAGTCACCGACGGCATCCGGGAAGTGGTGTTCATGGGCGGCTCCACCGACCGGGGCAACCACACGCCGACGGCGGAGTTCAACACCTTCGCCGACCCTGAGGCCCTGGACGTCGTCCTTCGCAGCGGCCTGTCCGTTCGGATGGTCGGCCTCAACCTCACCCACCAGGCCTTGGCCACCCCCCAGGTGGTCGAGCGGATGGCGGCGATGGACCACCTCGTCGGACGCACCTGTGCCGCGTGGATGGGGTTCTTCGGAGACTCCTACAACCGGATCTGGGAGTTCGAGGCGCCGCCGGTCCACGACCCGTGCACCGTCGCCGCGATCATCGACCCGGACCTCATCACGTGGCGCCGGGCGTTCGTCGCGGTCGAACTCGACGGCGCGTGGACCCGCGGAACCACGGTCGTCGACCTCCACCACCGTTACCCCGAACAGGAGCCCAACGTCGAGGTCGCCATGACGTTGGACGCCTCCCGGTACTGGGACCTGGTCACGGCATCCATCGATCGGGTCGGGAGGCACACATGAGCCGCATCTGCGTGGTGGGTTCACTCAACATCGACCTCAGCTATGCGGTCCGGACGTTCCCGGTCCCGGGCGAGACGACCTTGGCCACCGACCGCACCACAGCATTCGGCGGCAAGGGCGGCAACCAGGCCGTCACGGTCGGGGTCCTGGGCGGCGAGATAGCCTTCGTCGGCGCAGTCGGCGCCGACGAAGCCGGGGAGAAGTATCTGGCCCATCTGCGCGCCCGTGATGTGGATGTCGCTGGCGTCGCCGTCATCCCGGACGTCGACACCGGCGGTGCGATCGTCCTGGTCGACGACACGGGGGAGAACCTCATCGTCGTGGACCCGGGCGCCAACTCGGTACTGGATGCCGCGTGGGCCCGGCACCACGTCCAGCAGGCGGCATCCGCGATCGTGCTCGCCCAACTCGAGATCCCGGTCCCCGTGCTCGAGGCGGTCGCGGAAACACTCCCTGCGGAGACCACCTTCGTCCTCAACCCCGCACCCATGCCGGCCAGCCCGGAGGCTTTGAAGGCCCTCCTCGCCCGAGCTGACATCCTCGTACCGAACCGCAAAGAACTCGGCCAACTCGTCGACATGCGCGAACCCGTCACCATCGCCGAGGTGCACGAATGCCTGAGAGCACTGCACTTCCCCCGGACCGTGGTCGTCACCCTCGGCAAGGACGGCGCCGTCGTCCTCGAACCCGGTCAGCCCCTGGTGCACCATCCAGCGCTGAGCCTCGAGCCGGTGGACACCACCGGCGCTGGCGACGCCTTCTGCGGCGGTCTCGTCACAGCCCTGGCGCAGGGCCGTGCACTCCATGACGCGGTGGACTGGGCCATCGAGGTGGCCGGCGCCAGCACCCTGATCCGGGGAGCGCAACTGACCAAAGACCCGACCAACGCCTCGTTGAGTTGAAGAGAGCCACATGACCTCCCGCATCGAACAGGCCCGCGCCGTCCACGAGTGGATGGTGACCCACCGCCGCCACCTGCACCAGCACCCCGAAGTCGGGCTCGACCTGCCAGAGACGCACGACTACGTCGCAGGCGCCCTGCGTGATCTCGGGCTCCAGGTCGAGATGCACCCCAGCGCAGGAATCACCGCACGGATCGCGGGAACCGCGCCGGACGGTGTGGTGTCCGTGGTGCGGGCGGACATGGACGCCCTGCCGGTCAATGAACGCACCGACCTGACCTTCCGATCCGTCCGTCACGGCGCCATGCACGCCTGCGGGCACGACCTGCACATGGCGATGCTCCTTGGCGCCGCGAAGATCCTGACCCAGAAGCCTCCCCGACGCGACACGGTGCTGGCGTTTCAACCCGGTGAAGAGGCTGACCACGGCGCACTGGCCGTGCTGGGGCACCACAACCTGTCGTTCTCCCAACCCGCCACCGCATTCGCCCTCCACGTGCACGCCACCGCCGACCCGGGGGCCATCTGGTGCCGGCCCGGAGTCTTCATGTCCTTCGGCGACTGGTTCACGGTCGACCTGGCCGGACCCGGTGGACACGCCAGCCAGCCGCACCTGGCCGGCAACCCCGTCGAGGCCGCCGCGGAGTTCACGCTCCGACTGCGCGACCTGGTCTCCAGCCTGGGCGAAGCCGAGAAGGTCGTCGCGACCCCTACCGAGCACCTCATCGGCAACACGGTCAACGTCATCCCGGCCACTGGCCGTGTCCGTGGCACGATCCGGACCCTGAGCGCCGAACGCCGTACGGCCCTGATCGACGGTATGCACCACCTGGTCGATGAGGTCATCGCCAGTCGCGGACTCACCGGAGAGTTGACGATCCACGAGGGATACCCGGCTGTCGTCAACGACGCCGAGTTCATCCAGCGGCTCGAGACCCGCCTTCGCGACACGACGCTGGGGCCGCAGGTCACGGCCATGCCCGAACCCTCCATGGTCATCGAAGACTTCGCCTACTTCCTGCAGCGATGGCCCGGGGCGATGGTCTACCTGGGCGCGCGAGGACCAGGCAACACCTCCTTCAACCACGCAGATGACGTGATCTATGACGAGGAAGCCCTCGTCACCGGCGCCGCGCTGCACCTCCTGGCAGCTGACGGCATCTGAACCGGAGACCGGCTCACTCGGCCGGGAAGCCGGCCAGGAGAGCGAGCAGCCCGACCAGGGAACCGGAGTTGCGGACCTTGCCGTCGGCGATGAGCCCTCGAACCGCCGCGAGGGGTACCCACTCGAACTGCCCCTCATCCTCTTCCGCCGGCGCCGTGACCAGACGTGCACCCCTGGCGAGGAAGACGTGGTGCGGGCTGGTGACCATGCCGATCATCGGTTCGAAGGTCGCCACGTGGACCACGGCGCCGACCTCGTGCCCGGTCTCCTCGAGGATCTCCCGACGGATGGTCGCCTCGGGATCCTCACCGTCCTCGACGAGCCCGCCGGGCAGTTCGTAGTTCCACGTGTCCGACACGAACCGGTGCCGCCAACTGAGCAGCACGTGCTCCTGGGCCGGGTCGAGCACGACCGCGACCGCAGCGGGCGGGAGCGTGACGGTGTGGTGCTCGAACCGGCGGCCCGAGGGGAGCTCCACCTCGGTGAGCGACAGGTCGATCCACCTGCTGGAATAGATCGGGCGACGCCCAAGCACCCGCCACTGCTGCGGCGAGGACTCTTCGCCCATACCCACCTCCGGCCGGTGTGCCGCCTCGACGACACCGACCTCGATGGTCGGCACCGTCAGCCTAGAACGGATGCCGTCGGCGGCGCCTCGAGGCCGCGATCCTGCGCCGCCGTGCGGATGAGGCTTCGCACCTCCCGGACGGTGACGCCGAGCAACTGCGCCGCCCGCTCGACACCAGAGACACCGGCCAGCTCCTGAATGGCGGCGGCCACCTCGGCGTCGGCACGGTCAACCTTGGCCTGCAGCCGGTCGCGAGCCGCCTGCGCCCTGGTCACCGTGGCCAAGGCATCGGCTTCGGCGCGTTGCGCCTCACGCAGCCGGCGACGTGCGTCCTCGCTCGTGGGGTAGGGAGACATCCATGATCCTCTCGTCCCTCCAGCCACGCCCCAACAGGGTCACCATGGGCGAAGCTGCATTCGACGTCGACCCATGTGCATGCCGCTTGATTCCAGACTCTGCCTGATGGCGCCAAGGGGTCCTGCGTAGAGCGTCAGCGGATGGCGCGAAGGGCGAGTTGAACGGCAAGCCTGGACTCGGGGTCATGCAGGTCAACCCCGAGCGCTTCCTGGATCCGTTGCATTCGCACACTGACGGTGTTGCGATGCAGCCCGAGCTTGTGTGCCGTGCCTTTGACTGAAGACTCCTCGTCGAGATAGACCCGCAGCGTTTCGACGTCAGCCTCGCGCAGCGGCGATAGCAGCGTGTTCGCCGCAGGAGTGAAGGTGTCGCTCGCTGTCCAGGCGAGCAGGATCTGCTCGAGCCCGAGGTTGCTGATGGGCAGGAACCATCCGGTGCGGGGGCGTTGCAGGGCCAGGGTGGCTGCGTCGCGGGCCTCACCGAGTGTGGTGACCAGCCCCGCGGAACCAGAGGCGAGGGAGCCGACTCCGGTGGCGACCGGGTAGTGGGTCTGTAGGCGTTGATGGAGCGTGTGGAGGTCACGGAGTGCTTGGCTGAGCATGGTCGATGACGGGGCGTCGGCGAAGGTGAGCCAGCCTGAGACGCCTGCGCCGCGAGTCGTGGCGTGCCCCGAAACGGCCAGGCGAGCCAGCTCGGTGCGTACGAGGCGGAGCAGTTCGAAAGCGTCGACCCTGGAGCGTCCGATGAGTCGGAACCCGAGGTGGTAACCACTGGTTCGCCAGCCTCGGGCGAGCATGCGTCTTTCGATCTCCGCATCGAGGGATCCGCGTTCCTCGAGGAAGTCTTCGAGCAGGCCCGAGGAGCGAGAGACGTCGCTGACCGCTTCGACTTCGTCGATGAGCAGTCGGGCGGCAACCATGGGCATGACGACCTCGACCGCTGCGGCGAGGGCGTTGCGGTGTGCTGTTCCGGCACTCTTGCCAAGAAGGGCGACACGAAGATCGCGACGATTGCCGCTGTCTACCGGCACGGACACCAATGTCTGGTGGGTGGATTCGACGATGTCGAGCCAAGCGTCGAAGGACACGCGGGCCAGGAGCTCAGGGGGAACAGGGCTGCCAGCACTCCGGAGAGCTCCTTGGCGATCGATCAGTGCGATGCCGTCGCCGATGGTCGCGTTGATGTGTGCCAGCAGATCCGCCAAGTCCTCTGCGTGATACTCGATGGACTGCACCACGCGGCGAACGGCGGAGAGGGTCAAGGCGTCTCGTGCCTCCAACAGCTCCCAACAGGCACGGGCGAGGGCGATGGGGTTCGCCGCTTGGAGGAGATCCATACCCAGCCGACTCGCGAGGGCGCAGTTGCCCTTGCCCACCGGTGTTCCCGTCAGTACCAGACCGGTGTACCCGCGGTCGTGGGTTCGTCGCAGGAGCGCGTCGATTTGCCATGAATTGGCGGGGGTGGGCGTGAGGAGGATGCCGAGGGTCGGGGTTGTTTGGTCGGGTAGCTGTCTTTCGTCGACTCCCGCCGCGACGGACTTCCAGACGCCCAGGGCGGCGGTGAGCACCTCCAGGCTGCCGTTGTTGGGGTGGGCAAGGAGGGCGGCCAGCGTGAGGGAATCGTCCATCACGCTTCCTCCAATCCCTCGATGCCCCAGTGTGCTGGGTCCACTCGGCTCAATCGATGTGGCCTGTCGTGCCACCACGCCGGAGCTGGCATGGACAGGACGATGAGATCCTTCGCGACGCCGACCTCATCTACCTCAAGCGGTGTGCGGGATGCCGCATCGAGGACGACGATTATCGTCGGGCTCGCGGCCACTACTGATCCGTTGGCGACCACGGCGAGGAACTCTGAGCCTGCGACGAGGCGCACGACGTCTCCGGCCGCGGTGCGCATGTCGAAGGACGACAAACCTGAAGGGCCGGGTTCGTCGCGCACCTCGACCACACGGCCCACCCCGAGCACCTCGCCTCCAATAACCTTGGCGGCTTGGGCAGGGGAGCTTTCGGTGGCGCCGAGGAGGGTTCTGCCCAGGGTGAGCGCCCGCCGTAGGGTACCCGCGATGGCGTGCCGGGGCAGGTCCCCGACAGTAAACCCGCCCAACGCGATACCGGCCCAGCCACCGTTGCAGATGATGGCGTTGCGGATGACCCGTTCGACGTCTGGGGGTCTGGCGTCATGCACGAGGGCCACCCCGCCACCTCCGGTCGGAACGGCGGCAACGATGCCCGGAAGGCCATCGACGAGCACGGTCGTCTGGTCGAGGTCCGGCAGGGCGCGGCCCATGCAGTCGGCGTCGACGACGTCATGCGATTGGGCGAGATGCAGCGGGGCCATGCCGTTGATGCCGGCGCCTTCGAGCATGCAAATGACCGAACTGTTGTTGCCGAGCCAGCGTTCGACTGCTGCGATCGCCATTTCAAAGGGTGCGGTCTCGGGCAGGCGCTCCTCCATGAGGAGCGTCGCACCTGCGTACCCGACGGCCACACAGGGACGGGCAGGGTCCAACTCTCCGATGTCGTACACGGAGATGGGCCAGTGGCCCGAGGAGTCCAGGATGAGGGCGGCCAGGTGAGGAGAGCCGCCTCCTCCGGACCCGAGCAACGTGAAGCCGGAGGTCAACGCTGCGAGGTCCTCGCGTTCCAGGGTGAGGGCCACGCCTTCAGCGTAAGGGTGTGATAAACGCGTTGCTTACGCTCAGTGAGGGTTGAGGACTTCCATGGGGATGAACTCTTCGGACATGCCGAAGGCGATGGGCCCGAAGGTGCGTAGGGCGGCGGGTGTACGCATCATGGTTGGGGTCGAGATCCCCAGGACCTTGACGCGTTGTCCGTAACGCAGTCCTTCCGTCGTTATGGGTTCAGCCGTGTCGGAGTCGACGACGCAGATGAGGTCGGGCACGATGGCGATCATCCGTCCGGCTCGGAGCGCGATGAGGTTCTCGTTCTGGAAGCGGATTTCGAGCTCGTCAGCTTGGTCGTCGGGCGCGGCGATGCGGGCCACGCCCTTGGCGAATCCTTCTGTGGTGCGCCGCTCGACATCGACGACCTTGCCCTCGAAGAGGATCCTCACGTGCTCGTAGAGCGTGGTGGCGAGCGTGTCACGGATGGCGTCAAAGGGCGAACGGTGGGCTTCTCTCGCCTCACGGATGGCCCGCCCGAGGGCGAGGGCCATGGACAGCGTCCGGGGAACGGCTGTGCGTCGGACATCCGCGCCGTTCATCGCATACTCGGCGATGTGGCCCACCCCGCCGAGGCGTATGGTCACGGCACGGGCGAGCCACTCCATCTGGCGGTCGTCATCCCCGGTGTCGATGATCACCCGCTCCCCTCGCTCGCCGGCCAGGGCCAGCGGAGAGCCATGCACGCCGTAGACCGCGAAGGTCTCCATCGACAACTCGGGGAAGGCGCGCCCCATGCCGTCGGCGTCGACGACCGGGAGCCCGGTCTCGGCGGCGACGACGAGCGGGATCATCGAATTGATTCCACCGCACTCGATCGGCATGGTGGCATCCGCGGCCCGTCCGAGATGCTCCTCGAGGATCCGCAGCGAAAGGGTTGGTTCGGTGCCGGCGGGGATCTTCTCGACCATGACGGTGGGAGCGCCCATCTGTGCCGTGGGGATCACGAAGAGATCATCCGCCAGCTCATCGGGGTCGAGCAGGGTGATGCTCCGGGCGCCAAGCACCTGCTCTACGAGCTTCTGCCCGATGTAGGGGTCTCCGCCGCCACCGGTGCCGAGGAGTGTTGCTCCACGTGCGAGGTCTGCCAGGTCCGAGGCGGCGATCTCGCGGCTCATCCAATCTCCTCGACGGTGCCGTCAAAGCGATGGGAGTTGACGTCGTACCCGAAGTAGCGCGGGCCGACCATGGCGAGTGCCGCTGGGCTGTGCCACCGCTCGTCACTGGGGGCGGCGATCACCCGGACCCGTTGCCCGTAGCGCAGCCCTTCCGTGGTGATGGGTTCACCCGTGTCGTGTTCGAGCACCATGATGAGGTCCGGTGTCGTGGCCAGGACGTCCCCTTCGAGGGTTGCCATGAGATGTTCGTTCTGGAAGGACAGCGTGAGCGCGCCCTCTGCACCATCGATGATCGCGCTGCCACGTGCGAACCCCTGCGTCGTCGCTCGTGCGACGTCGACAACCTTCCCGGCATACAACTCCCGACCCGCAAGTTCGCTCACAGCTCGAGTGACCGGATCCTCGTTTGCTGCGCGAGCGTCCGCTATGGCGTCCCCCACGGCGAGACACTGGCTGAGGGAACCTGCCACGAGGGAATCGCGCACCTGTTCCCCGGACTGCGGGAAGAGGGAGATCATCACCGAGCAACCCATCTCGACACAGGCGACGCGAGCGATCCGTTCGGCCCAGGTGTTCGTGACCGTCGACAGGACGCCAGTGTTGCCCTTGTCATCGGCAAAGCCGAGAGGAGATGCCGCGATCCCCGAGAGGGTGGGAAGGACCATCTGGAGCTCGGGAAATGCCCTGCCCATTCCGTCCCCGTCGACGAGTGGCAGTCCTAGTGCTGCGGCAGCGGCGATGGGGATCGTCGAGTTCACCCCGCCGACCTCAGCGCAGGCGATGTGTGTCACTGGTCCATCGAGAAACGGTTCGATAGCCCGGACCGGCGCGATGATCTCGTCGAGGCCGGGCAACTTCTCGACCATGACGGTCGGTGCACCCATCATCGCGACCATGACGACACGTGCGTCGTGTGGTACCTCATCAACGGAAACGACCGTGACGGGCCCGTGGTTGGTGAGAGCCTCGGTGGCGAGCAGGGCACCGATGTGCGGGTCGCCGCCTCCGCCGGTTCCAAAGACGGCCGCGCCGCGGGCAAGGGAGGGGATGTGTTCGGTGGTGAGCGTCCAGGTCATCGTGATCATGCCTCCATGTCGAGGTCGCCGACGGCCTTCGCCCGAATTCGGGTGGCATTGCCGGGAAGGTAGGGGATGGGTACTTCGTCAAAATCGACGATGGTGATGCTGGCGGGCTTTGCTCCTGCTGCGATGGCCTTGTCGACAGCTTCTTGGCGCACGTCGTCGAGGATCGACTGACGACGAGCGGGATCGACCGCGAACACCTTGTCGATTTCTCCACCGACCTGGGCGATGGAGGCGCCGATGGCGTTGGCGACGGCGTAGTTCTCGGGGCGGTGGATCTTGCCGAAGAGTGGGATCTCCTCGGGCAGCAGGATGGAGCCACCACCGACGGCGACGACGGGAATCGGCTCGGCGGATGTCCGCATCCGGTCGACGGCTTCCGAGACCCGATGTGCGATCCGGTCCAAGGCCCGGCGGACCAGGTCTTGGTCGAGGGTGCTCACGAGGCTGCGGTCACCGATGTCGACATGACCGGCGGCAACAGCGAGGTCGGTTGCGGTGAGCACGTCCCCGCCGAAGACGCGGGCCTGGGAGGTCAGTTGATAACCGACGGATGCCGGTCCGACCTCGTTGTCGTCGGGATGGACGTGGCTGCCTCCACCAATCCCGATGGACAGCACGTCGGGCATCCGGAAGTTGGTGCGGACCCCCGCGACCCGGACTTCGGTGGTCGTCTCGCGGGGAAAGCCGCCGACGAGAAGACCGATGTCCGTGGTGGTGCCACCAATATCCACAACAGCGCAGGAGTCGAAGCCGGTGGTCACCGCCGCTCCGCGCATGGAGTTGGTCGGGCCGGAGGCGAAGGTGGCCACGGGGTAGCGGCGGACGTATCCCTCGTCCATGAGAGTGCCGTCGTTCTGGCTGAGGAAGATCGGTGCGTCGATGCCGTGCCTACGGACTGCGGCGGTCAACCCATCGACGATGGAGATCGCCATCTCCCGCAGGGCAGCGTTGATGATCGTCGCGTTCTCGCGTTCGAGCAGCCCGATTCGCCCGATCTCGTGGGAGAGCGAGATGGCGACCTCCGGTCCGAGCTCGGCGGCGATGACGGACGCAGCCTCGACCTCGAGGTCGTGGTTGACCGGACTGAACACCGAGGAGATGGCCACTGATCGAATGCCGTGGGCGGCCATGTCGGCCGCGTGACGTCGGAGTTCGTCGTGGTCGATGGGGGAGATCGGACGACCGTCGAACTCGTACCCGCCGTGAGCCAGGTACGCGCGACCACTGATTGCCTCACGCAGGTGGGTGGGCCAGTCCACCATGGGCGGCAGGGCTCGGGTGGCCGGCAGGCCAAGTCGCAACGCAGCTGTCGGCGCGAGCCGGCGAGCCTCGATGAGGCCGTTGATGAAGTGCGTGGTGCCGATCATGACGGCCTTGACCTGCGTGCCGTCGAACGGGTGCTGACTTCGCAGGTGGTCGATGGCGCTGACAATTCCGGTGGTGACGTCAGAGCTCGTGGACTCCTTGATGGCAGCCAGGACCTGGGTGCCTTCCATGAGTACGGCGTCAGTGTTCGTGCCACCTACGTCGATTCCAATGTGCATGTCTCTCCTAGCAGTTCTCGTGGTGTTGGCGACTTTGGGCAGCTCAGCGATTGGCGGGCACCGACTGGGGATCGGGAGTGTTGGTCGCCGAGACGCCGACCCCCTTCACCAGGCCCGCCTTGCCAGCGATGGTGTACAAGACGATCGCCAGGACCAGGGACGTGATGCTCGGGATACCCCAGGTCACGAAGTACCCGACAACGGAGGACACCGCCCAGATCACGATCGTCGCAGGGACAACACGGGGCGCGGTCGCCGGCAGTTCGCCAGCCTCACGGCTCGAGTCCAGTTCGGCGCGCCAGCGCTTCACGATGAAGTACTCGGCGACCATGATGCCCGCGATCGGAGGGAAGGCCGCACTGAGCACGATGAGGAAGTCGGTGAAGTGTCCGAGGATTCCGGCAGCCGCCAACACCGACCCCACCACGCCGAGAACGAGCGTCGTGCGCACTCGGTGCAGGTTCTTCCCGAACGCAGTGGATACGAAGTTGACCAGTCCGAGCGAGGAGGAGTACAGGTTCCAGTCGTTGATCTTCAGGGTGCCGGTCAGGACGATGAGCAGGCCGATCAGACCGACGGACGAGGTGACGATTGCGACGATGTCCCCAGTGCCAGCGGCATGGGCGAGCAGGACGCCGGCCAGTCCGATGACGAACTCGCCCAAACTCACCCCGACGACCGTCTGCTTGATGACGTCCTTGCCAGAACGATTGAAGCGCGTCATGTCCGCTGTGATGATCGCTCCGACGATGAGGCCACCGGCGACGATCGCGGTCCCTTGACCGACGCTCAGCTCGGGCCCCGGTGGGGGCGAGGTGAGCAGGTCCCGAACGGAGTGACGGCTCAACTCGGAGATGACGGACCATCCGACGAGCGCCAGGAACAGCGGAACCGTCACGTTGGCCAGCCACTGCATCCCGCCGAACCCGAACGCGACGATCCCTGTGACGATCAGCCCGAAGATGATGGACCACGCCCACACCGGCAGCAGACCCGGCATCAGGACATCGAGTGACTGGGCAGAGATCGCGGACTGGATGCCGAACCAGCCGATGAGGCTGATGCCGATCGCCAAGCCGACCAGGGAGGCACCGACCTCGCCGAAGCCGGTCCAACGCGCGAGCAGCGCGGTGTTCAGTCCCTCGCGCTGTCCGATGATGCCCACGATGCTCATGATCACTTCGAGGATGATCGAGCCGAAGATGAAGGCCAGTACAGCGTTGCCGAACGTCATTCCGAAGCCGAGGGTCGCGCCGAGCAGGAACTGCGACAGTGCGCTGACCTGACCGAAGCGTTGGACGGCGATGCCGAACCAGTGCTTCTGGGCTGCGGGGTTGACCCGAGTCAA
>JBDIAO010000031.1:0-30078 GCA_039812375.1 Phycicoccus sp.
GCATCGGCGTGTGGCGTCTGCGCCACGAGGTCGAGGATGGCGAGCCGGATACCGGTGACTCGCAACCCATGGGAGCGCAGCAGCTGCGCGGCGTTGTCGGTCTCGTCAATGACGCACATTGGAACGATGCATATTGGAATCCCTCTGATTGACGACTGATTCCAGTTTAGCTAACATGAGGAACAGATACCCCCAGGGGTATGTACTTGAACCCTCCGAGCTCGAACCCTCCGAAGGAGAGCACCATGAGTGAGACCACAGTGGCGACATCGATGCCCCGGATCGGCGACCCAGCCCCCGCCTTCACCGCCAAGACCACCCAGGGTGATATCACCTTCCCCGCCGACTTCGCTGGCAGCTGGGTCATCCTGTTCTCCCACCCGGCGGACTTCACCCCGGTGTGCACGAGCGAGTTCATGACCTTCGCCTCGATGGAGGGCGAGTTCGCCAAGCACAACACCAAGCTCGTCGGCTTGTCCGTCGATGGCCTCTACAGTCACATCGCGTGGCTGCGGACCATCCAGGAGAAGATGGTCTATCGCGACATGAAGAACGTCGAGGTGAAGTTCCCGCTCATCGACGACGTCTCGATGAACGTCGCCACCAAGTACGGGATGATCATGCCCGGCGAGGCGAGCACCCAGGCTGTGCGCGCGGTCTTCGTCATCGACCCTGTGGGTGTCATCCGGACGATCATCTACTACCCGCTCTCGCTCGGCCGGAACTTCGACGAGCTGCTCCGGGTCGTCATCGCGCTGCAGACGGCCGACGAGTTCGCCGTGGCCACTCCAGCCGACTGGCGCCCCGGTGAGCGGGTCATCGTCCCCCCTGCCGGGTCGTGCGGGGTCGCCAAGGAGCGCATGGAGGGCCAGCACGAGGGGGTCGAGTGCGTCGACTGGTTCTTCTGCACGAAAGAACTACCGAAGGAGACGATCGAGCTGGCGCTGCATTCGACGACGGGCACATGAGGGTCGCGATCCCGGTCACCCTCGATGGCCGCACGGACTGACGGCTCAGGCCGCTCGAACCGGTGGCCTCGGGAGGGTCCTTGAGGCCTCGTCGGCGAGGCCGCGCAGGCACCACAGACCCCACAGCAGCATGAGCGTGTCGTGCCCGACGAGGAAGCCCCACATCAGCCCGCCGTGCAGACCGGTCGTATGCAGCAGCAGGTCTCCGAGGAAGTGGATCGCTGCCAGCAGCCAGACCGCGTTCGTGCGCCATCGGAAGACCGCGAAGCCGATGCCGAAGCAGAAGGCCCCGAACGCTTGGGCGAGCGAGACCGCCAGGTTCTGCCCGAACGCAACGTTGGCCAGATGGCTCAGACCGAACAGGGCGCCGCCGATGACGGCCGAGCGGCGAACCCCGAGACCCCGCAACGCGTCGAGGACGATGCCCCGATGCAGCACCTCTTCGAAGACACCGGTGGCCAGATAGCCGGCGACGAGCACGGAGAGTGCGCCCGCCGCCGGGAGGTTGACCCCGGTGACCAGCGGGGCCAGCGCCACCAGGGTGGGGACGACGAGTATGCCGGTGCGCGACCAGGACCCCGGCCCTGCGGATGCCGTGCGCCCCCACGCGTGCGTTGCTGCGACGACGCTGAGGGCCAGGGCCGTGACGACGAGCACCGCAACGAGCCGGAGCACGATCTCGTCGGCCGTGGGCAGGAGCGCCCGGCCACCGAGCCCGATGAGCACGGTGAGTGCCACCGGCACAGCTACCAGGACGACCGCAGTCCACACCGGATGCCGCCGACCCACCCAGAACGGCTGCGGTGAGGGGTGGGCGATATCGCGTTTATCGCTCATCCGCGGGGCTTCATCGCTCACGGGCGGGGCTCCTTGCCTGCGGTCGACCCGGGTGCCTGCGGTCGGCCCGGGTGGCCGCGCAACCATCGGGTCTCGACGAGACGGACCACGGCGAGCAGCAACAGGGAGTACAGGCCGACATCTGCGTCGAACAGGGCGATGAGCGCACACAGCCCGAACACTGCGGTGGTCACCCATGCCCACACCCGGCGGGCCGGATCTGCGCTCGCGCGGGTGGTCACGGTGACGATCCCCGAGGTGAGGGCGGAGAGCGCGAACATCGTCCCGATGTAGAACGGTGCCGAGGCGGTGTCCAGATGGTGTCCCACGACGGCGGTCGGGAAGGGCAGGAAGGCGATGGTGAGCAGCCACAACATGTTCAGCGGCGCGAGGAAGGGGACCTCGTCGCTGCGGTCCTCCACCTGGCGAAGGGCGGCGGCGTGCACCGCCCAGAAGACGTAGATGACCAGGAAGCTGATGACGAAGGACACGAGGAGGTCGCTGTGCTCACCGAGCCAACGACCCAGGTGCGCGGTGTCGGCCTCGCTCGCAGCATCCACGACTGGGAGCACGAGGATCGTCATGGCGATCGCGACGATCGCGTCGGTCAGCGCGATGGTACGGGTGTGCCCGGGGCCGTCGAGGCGGCTGGGACCGTTGCTGCTCGCCACTCGTCGATGGTAGGGCCTGATTGGGAGGACCGCGTGCCCGATACCAGGCGGGAGCCGGGGGACTGCGTTGGTAAACTCCCGCAGCTGCGATGCGGCGGAGTGGACCTTGGCCGAGGAGAGGATGCCGAGGCGAAGATGCCGAGGCGAGGATGCCGACGACCAGCGAGACCGAGAGGCAGGCACCGTGGGAGCTGCAGGACCGCCCTCGAGAGTCGATCCCGTGGCCGGGCAGCTACGCCACTACTCCATCCACCGGTACGTCAACGCGTTCTGCCCGCACTGCCACGCCGAGGATCCCGACCGGGACCTCGCCCAGGTCGCCCGGCTCTCCGGGTGGCTCGCCCGCTACGACGACGACTCCCTCTGGCTCGAGCGCGGCTGCCCCACCCACGGCCTCGTGCGCACCCTCTACGACGAGTCTGCCGAGATCCTGTCCTACCTTGAGGAGTGGACCGCACCGACGAAGTTCCACGCGCCGGACTCCTCGATGAACTTCCGACCGGTCCCCAGCGCCTATCTCGACGGGATGCCGGCCATGCAGACGCAGCACACGTGCATCCTCCTCGAGGACCTCACCGACCACTGCAACCTGCGCTGCCCGACCTGCTTCGCCGAGTCCGGGCCGGCCGCGAGCGCGACCGCGCCGCTCGCCGAGGTGCTGGCATCGGTCGACGACCGGCTTCGCAAGGAGAACGGCCACCTCGACGTGCTCATGCTCTCCGGCGGGGAGCCGACGCTCTACCCGTGGCTCGAGCAGCTCGTCGAGCACCTCGTGGCACGCCCCATCGTGCGCATCCTGATCAACTCCAACGGGTTGCGGATCGCCAACGACGACGCCTTCGTCGAGTTCCTCAGGACCCATCGGGAACGCGTCGAGGTCTACCTCCAGTACGACGGCGAGACCCCGCAGTCGTCCCGGTTCCACCGGGGCGCCGACATCCGACACTTCAAGGAACGCGCCATCGAGCGGCTCGGCGCCGCCGGTGTGTTCATGACGCTGACGATGACGGCCACCAAGGGCGTCAACGACGACGAGATCGGTGACGTCATCCGCCGCGCCATGAGAACCCCATACGTAGGCGGTGTGACGATCCAGCCAGTCTTCGGCTCCGGTCGCAGCACCGGCATCGACCCCGGCGACCGCCTGACCCATGGCGGCATCCTCAAACGGCTCGGGCCGCAGACCGGGGACGCGATCACGTGGCGCGATCTGACCGCACTGCCGTGTTCCCACCCGCACTGCTGCTCCGTCGGCTACTTCCTGCGCGACGACTCCGGAGAATGGCAGTCCCTGACCGCCCTCATGGGTCACGACCGACTCAAGAAGTTCCTGGACCTCAACCCGGAGACGGTCGCCAACCGCATCGCCGACCAGGAGCTCACTTCGCAGATGAAGGATGCCGTCAAGAACTCCCTGCTCGACCTGTTCAGCGAGCAGTCGAGCCTCTCGCACCCGTCCATGGCCAACATCTGGCGGGACATCTGCACCAACTGCGACTTGGGGGTCGGCACCCTCACCCAGCTGACGGCATCCGTCCTGCCCGGCCAGCACAAGCGACTGCGCCGGTTCCTCGGCGAACGGATGCTGCGCATCACGATCAAGCCCTTCATGGACATGAACACGATGATCGAGGAACGGCTCACCCAGTGCTGCGTCCACGTCGCCACGGTGAACGACGACTCCCGCACCCACCAGTGCGCACCCTTCTGCGCACTGCAGGCGTGGGGCCCGCTGGCCAGGCAACGCCTCTCGACCGCGACCGCACGCAACGCCGCGCACGACGCGACGGGTGAGGGCCGGGCGCAACCGGGTCGCGGCATCCCGATACGGACACCACTGCCGGTACGGGCACGACTGACCGAGGCCACCTCGTGACGACCCACCCACCGCTTCGGGCGTACGACGAAGCGGTCGGGCTGCCCTTCGACCCGTTGCGGCTGTGCGTCTTCACGACGGTGGCCCTGCTGACGTGCCTCTTCGGGCCGCTCAGTCTGCTCGCATTCGCGCTCGTCGCGATCCGGGGTTATGCCAGGGCGCGGCGAGCGGGCCTGCTGCACTCTCGCTGCAAGCTCGGTGACACCCGCAACGTCCTGGCCTACCTCGTCACCCTGGCGGTGCTCGCGCTCCTGATGACCCCGGTGTGGCTGTGGGCCTGGGCGACGCTCCTGCGGCAGGCCATCGGTTAGCCCATGTGGCCCACGCTCACCGACCTCTGGGGCGCACTGCCCCCGGTCGACACGCACGCCTTCTTCGTCGGGCTCGCCTTCCTCGCCGGCGGTGTCGTGTTCTTCCTCGAGGCCCGCCGCCGGGGGGCCGACGATCCGCGAATCTACCCGCTCGTCGCCGGGGCCCTGCTCGGTGCCGCGATCCTCTCCCGTCTCGGGACGTGGGCCCAGCACCTGGACCCGAGCCGGAACCTCAACCTGCTCGAACAACTCGCCCGCGGCAACGCGTCCGTCCTCAGCGCGCTCGTCGGCGCCTGGATCGGGGTCCACGTCGCCAAACGGCTGACCGGGTACCGGGCGCGGACCGGCGACCTGTTCGCGCCCGCCGTCGCCCTGGCGATGGCGATCGGCCGCCTGGGGTGCTTCTTCACGGAGTTGCCGGGAAGCCCCACCGGGTCCACCTGGGGCATCACTCTGGACCCGGATGCCGCGGCGCGCCTGCACGCACCGGCTGGGGTGCCGCTGCATCCGAGCTTCCTCTACGAGATCGCCTTCCACGCGGCGGCCTTCGCGACCCTGTGGCTGTGGTTGCGCCACCAGCCGATCGCGCCCGGTGAGCAGCTGACCCTGTGGGTCGGGGCTTATGCCGTGTTCCGGTTCGCGGTGGAGAGCGTCCGCGGAAACCACGTTGCTTGGCTCGGCCTGACCCGCCCGCAGCTGTTCCTGCTCGTCACCATCCCCCTGTTCGCAGCCCGACTCCTCTGGCTCATCACCCATGACAGGCTGGTCCAACGACCGGCACCCATCGCCGACCAGATCACCGTGGACCGATGGCCGGCGCCACCCGGAGGGAGACCTGACGATGAGTGGACCCACGCCGCCGGACGCGGATGACGGGATGCCGTACCCGGAGGAAGCCGGCGGGGGCCCACCCACCGCCGGGCCTCCGCTCGTCCCACCCGGGCCCCTGCCCACCCCAGGGCCCCCGCCCACCGCCGGGCCCCCGCTCGTTCCACCCGGGCCCGGGGTCGACCCACCCTATCCCCCCACGCCCCCTGCGGTCGGCCCCGCACCATGGCAGCCGCCCCCGGGGCCTTCCCCGACCGGGCCGATACACCCACCGCCCATCGGCACAGGAGCGAATCTTGTCGGCACGACCAACACCGGCACGATCAACACTGGCAAGGTCACCGGCAAGGACGTCGGGATCGGCGCCGGCATCGGCTGCGGATTGAGTCTGCTCGCGTTCCTGCTGGGGTTCGCCCTGCTGAGCGCCGGGTTGACCTTTCTCGGGACGGGTATCGCCGGGGTCGGGCTGCTCCCGGTCCTCGTCGGTGTCGTCATGCTCTTCTTCCCCCGTGCGCGAGGTCTGGGGGTCGGCGTACTGATCGTCTCCAGCGCACTGTGGATCACCTTCATCGGACCGTGCCTGGCGCTCCTGGGCGGCTTCCGCTGACCCTTGCCAACCGGTCCCGGCACGTTGCCAACCGATCACGGCACTCGACTGTCCGGGTCGGAGGCGAGCGGGCGTGGTAGACCAAGAGAGGAAGGCATCGGCGCCGGAACCACCCGGCGCAGCCGTCTCGAGGCTACGGAGGTCAACATGGCCAGGAACGGGAACGTGCAGGTGCGCCGCGCCTACGACGAGCCGCTCGAGAGTGATGGCACCCGGGTGCTCGTCGACCGGGTGTGGCCGCGCGGGTTGCGCAAGGATGCCGCTCACTTTGACCAGTGGTGCAAACAGGTCGCCCCTTCGACCGCGCTGCGCACGTGGTATCAGCACGACCCGGAGAAGTGGCCCGAGTTCGAGGCCCGCTACCGGGCCGAGCTGAGCGAGGGTGAGGCGGCATACGCCCTCGCCGAGCTGAGGGAGCTGGCGAAACAGGGTCCACTCACCCTGATCACCGCCAGCAAACGAGACGACATCAGCCAGGCGAGCGTGCTCGCGAAGCTGCTCACCGACCGATGACCGAGCCGTCCGGGTCGGCTCCTGCGCCCGGGGCAGCCGGGGCGGCGGGCGACGCCGGCGCAGCCGGGGTGGCGCCCCCACCGGTGGAGAAGCGCCGGGTCCTGGTCATCATCGGCGCCCTGCTCCTCGGGATGATCCTCGCCTCCCTCGACCAGACCATCGTCGCGACCGCCCTGCCGACGATCGCCGGTGACCTGCACGGTCTTTCGCAGCTGTCCTGGATCGTCACCGCATACATCCTCGCCTCGACGGCCTCGACCCCGCTGTGGGGCAAGCTCGGCGACCTCTACGGGCGCAAGCGCTTCTTCCAGGCTGCGATCGTCATCTTCCTGCTCGGTTCCGTGCTCTCCGGGTTGAGCGAGTCGATGGGCCAGCTCATCGCCTTCCGGGCATTGCAGGGCATCGGCGGCGGGGGGCTGATGATCTCGGCGCAAGCCATCGTCGGCGACATCGTCTCGCCCCGGGACCGCGGCCGCTACCAGGGCCTGTTCGGCGCGGTCTTCGGGATCAGTAGCGTGCTCGGGCCGCTCATCGGCGGCTTCTTCGTCGACCACCTGACCTGGCGGTGGGTCTTCTATGTCAACCTGCCCATCGGTCTGGTCGCGCTCGTGGCCACGGCGATCGTCCTGCCCGGCGCCGGGGAACGGATCCAGCGATCCATCGACTACGCCGGCACCCTCTTACTTGCCGGCGCAGCAACCTGTCTGGTGCTGTTGACCACGCTCGGGGGGACGAGCTACCCGTGGGGGTCCTGGCAGACGTGGTTCCTCGGCGCCCTCGCGCTCGTGCTCATCGCGGTCTTCGTCGCCGTCGAGCAGCGGGTCAGCGAGCCGGTGCTGCCGCTGCGGCTGTTCCGCAGCCGGGTCTTCACCGCCTCGAGCATGATCGGTTTCGTCGTCGGTTTCGCCATGTTCGGGGCCATCACCTTCCTGCCGCAATACATGCAGGTCGTGCGGGGGCAGAGCCCGACCGGATCCGGGCTACAGCTGCTGCCGCTGATGACCGGCCTGCTCATCACCTCGATGACGACCGGATTCCTGATCAGCCGGTTCGGTCGCTACAAGATCTACCCGATCCTTGGCACCGCGGTGATGACTCTGGGGATGTGGTTGCTCTCCCACCTCGACGTCGACACCCCGGCGACCCGCTACAGCCTGTACATGTTCGTCCTTGGAGTCGGGATCGGCGGGGTCATGCAGGTGCTCGTCATCGCCGTCCAGAACGACGTGCCCTACAAGGATCTCGGCGTGGCCACCTCCGGGGCGACCTTCTTCCGCTCCATCGGTGGCTCGTTCGGGACGGCGATCTTCGGGGCCATCTTCACCGGCACCCTCACTCCCAACCTCGAGCGGCATCTCGCCGGCATCCCGCTGCCACCCGGGTTCGACCCCAGGGCAGGGGCGAGCCCGGCCGTCATCGACCGGCTCCCGCCCCCGGTGCATGCCGGTTTCATCGCCGCGTATGCCGAGTCGATCCAGTCGGTCTTCCTGGCCGCGACCCCGATCGCGCTGGTCGCCTTCGCCCTGACCTGGTTGCTCAAGGAAGTCCCGCTGCGCGAAGTCGTCGCCACCCCGGACCAAGCCCAGGCGCTCGCACCGAGCGCGATGCCCGGTGGGGAGGATCCGGCCGACCAGGTGGCCCGGGTGCTCTCGGTCATGGCCCGCCGCGAGGACCGGCAGCGGATCTACGCCGAGCTTGCGGCACGGGCCGGGCTCGATCTTGACCCGCGTAGCGTGTGGCTGCTCTACCGCCTGGCGAATCGGCCGGTCATCGACATCGTGAGCCGTAGCGCCGACCTGCAACTGACCCCTGATCAGCTCCGCTCCCTCGGGGAGCCGCTCGTCCGGGCCGGGCTCGTCGAGATCTCTGAGGACAGTGGTGCGGTCACTGCGGCGGGCCGGGCCGCCACGGAGCGGCTGGTTGCGGCCCGACGCGCCCAACTCGCCGAGCGTCTCGGCACGTGGGTGGATGCTGACGACGAGGCTCTGGTGCGCCGGCTCGACGACCTCGCCCGGGATCTCCTGCGGGACCCGGCGCGACGGGAGCATCTCCTTGCCCGATCCGGACAGGACACCTGACGCAGGCCCTGGACTCCCGTCGCTGCGACTCCCCGCTGCCCTGACTGCCCGCTGCGCTGACTGCCCGCTGCGCTGACCCCAGACAGTCGAGTGAGGAGTACACGCCGTATGCCGTGTGCTCCAGAGAGCGTGTTCTCCTCACTCGACGGGTATGTCGCGAGGGCGCCGCCTCATGGGGACAGGGCTTCCAAGGCGATGGTGGAGTGTGCGTATGCACCGCCGGCGCGCATCTCCGCAGCGACCCAGATCGCCTCCATGATCTGCTCGTCGGTTGCTCCGCGGCGGCGGGCCAGCTTCGTGTGGCCGCGGATGCAGTAGGGGCACTGCGTCGTGTGCGCGACAGCGACCGCGATGAGCTGCTTCGTCACCTCCGGCAGCGCACCCTCGGCGAACACCGCCCGGCTGAACGCGTCGAACGCGTCATGCACGTGCGGCGCCAGCTCCTTGCGGCGCTTGGCGACCTCGGGCGTGGTGGGGTGATACAGCGACTCGGCCATGATGGCCTCCTCCTTCGTCAGGCACGCTCCGTCTGGGACGGAGCACCGGACTGCCGCCGGACGGATCGACCGGGGCAGAGACGTCAGCCGCAGCCGACCCTCCAAGGGGACGAGCAGATCTGCCGTACCCGCGGCTGACCAGGGCGCGGCGGTGCGGGCCTACGCGGGCGGGTCGAGGAGCGAGCGAAGCACGTAGGGCATGATCCCGCCGTGCCGGTAATAGTCGGCCTCGGTCTGGGTGTCGATCCGGACACCCGCGTCGAACTCGACCTCCCCGGCACGCACATGCACGCTGTGCGGTGTCACGCCGGAGTTGAGTTCCTCGATCCCGGTGACCTCGAAGACCTCCTCGCCGGTCAGGCCGAGGGTGTCCGCAGACTCACCATCGGGGAACTCCAACGGGAGCACGCCCATTCCGATGAGGTTCGAGCGGTGGATCCGCTCGTACGACTGTGCGATGACGGCACGCACGCCGAGCAGGGTTGTGCCTTTGGCCGCCCAGTCGCGAGAGGATCCGGAGCCGTACTCCTTGCCGGCGAGGACGACGAGGGGGGTGCCGGCAGCGGCATACCTCACCGCAGCGTCGTAGACGCTGGCCACCGGCCCGCCCGGCGCAGTGAAGTCCCGGGTGAATCCGCCCTCGGTTCCCGGCGCAAGCT
This sequence comes from Phycicoccus sp., assembly GCA_039812375.1. GTDB lineage: Bacteria > Actinomycetota > Actinomycetes > Actinomycetales > Dermatophilaceae > JAGOME01. Next base: position 9,846 of record JBDIAO010000031.1, read on the forward strand.
GGTTGCGCAGCCGGATGTTGGCGAAGGTTCCGCGCATCATGACCTCGTGGTTGCCGCGACGGGATCCGTACGAGTTGAAGTCCTGGCGCTGCACGCCGTGCCCGGTGAGGTAGTCCCCCGCGGGTGAGTCGAGCTTGATCGTCCCGGCGGGGCTGATGTGGTCGGTCGTCACCGAGTCGCCGAGCTTGAGAAGCACCCGGGCGCCGCTGATGTCGCGCACGGCAACTGTCTCTCGGGTCATGCCCTCGAAGTAGGGTGGCTGGCGGACGTAGGTCGATCCGGAGTCCCAGGCGAAGGTGTCTCCCTCAGGGGTCGGCAGAGCCTGCCAGCGCGTGTCGCCAGTGAAGACATCGGCGTAGTCCTTGTCGAACAGGTCGGCGCGCACACACTCGTCGATGACGGCTTGGACCTCTTCGGGGGCGGGCCACAGGTCGCGCAGATAGACAGGCTTGCCGTCTGAGCCGGTGCCCAGGGGGTCACGCAACAGGTTCGTATGGAGCGTGCCGGCCAGGGCGTAGGCGACGACGAGCGGCGGTGAGGCGAGGAAGTTCATCTTCACCTCGGGGTGGATGCGGCCCTCGAAGTTGCGGTTGCCGGACAGGACCGAGCAGGCCGTGAGGTCATGCTCGAGGACGGCCGCACTGACCTCGGGGATGAGCGGACCGGAGTTGCCGATACACGTCGTGCACCCGTAGCCGACGAGGTTGAAGCCCAGTGTGTCGAGGTATGGGGTCAGCCCGGCACGGTCGTAGTAGTCGGTGACGACCCGAGAGCCGGGCGCCAGGGTGGTCTTGACCCACGGTTTACGGGCCAGCCCGCGCTCGACGGCATTCTTGGCGAGAAGGGCGGCGCCGATCATCACCGAGGGGTTCGACGTGTTCGTGCACGAGGTGATCGCGGCGATCACGACATCCCCATTGTCGATGGTCGAGGCAGCCCCATCGAGAGTGATCTCGACAGGTGTGCTCGGCCAACTACGCTCATCACCGTGGGCGGGTAAGCGTGGTCGGTCGTAATCGTGGTCCTCGTGGACGGCGATCGGGTCACTCGCTGGGAAGGACTCCTCCGAGGCCTCGTCGAGTCCAGCAGCCCGAGCCGGGTCCACCGCTTCGGCTTGGCTCGCCCCGGAGAGCAGGGCTGCGATGGCGTGCGGGGCGATCCGCAGCGGGATCCGGTCCTGGGGCCGCTTCGGACCGGCGATGGACGGCTCGACGGTGCTCAGGTCGAGCTCGATGGTCTGCGAGTAGGTCGGCTCGTGCTCGGGGTCATGCCACAGGCCCTGCTCCTTGGCGTAGGCCTCGACGAGGGAGACGAGATGCCCGGGGCGTCCGGTGAGACGCAGGTAGTCCAAGGTGACGTCGTCGACCGGGAAGATCGCACACGTTGCGCCGTACTCGGGGCTCATGTTGCCGATGGTTGCCCGGTTGGCCAAGGGGACGTTGGCAACGCCCGGGCCGTAGAAGTCAACGAACTTGCCGACGACGCCGGTGCGGCGGAGCAGTTCGGCAACGGTGAGGACCAGGTCGGTAGCGGTTGTGCCCGGGCCGAGCTCACCGGTGAGTTTGAGACCGAGGACCTGGGGGATGAGCATGCTCATCGGCTGACCGAGCATGGCCGCCTCGGCCTCGATGCCGCCCACGCCCCAGCCGAGGACGCCCAGACCGTTGACCATGGGCGTGTGCGAGTCGGTGCCGACGAGAGTGTCGGGGTATGCCGCGAGCCCGTCGGCTGTCTGCCGCGTGAAGACCACTCGGGAGAGGTATTCGAGATTCACCTGGTGGCAGATGCCGGTGCCGGGCGGCACGACCCGGAAGTCGGTGAAGGCGTTCTGCGCCCATCGGAGCATCTGATAGCGCTCGCGGTTGCGCTCGAACTCGAGTTGGACGTTGACAGCGAAGGCGTCGGAGCGCCCGAAGACGTCGGCGATGACCGAGTGGTCGATGACGAGCTCGGTGGGAATGAGGGGGTTGATCCGGGCGGTGTCGCCGCCCAGAGCAGTCATGGCGTCGCGCATGGCCACCAGGTCGACCACACACGGGACGCCGGTGAAGTCCTGCATCAGGACCCGGGCCGGGGTGAAGGCGACCTCGTGGTCGGAGACGACGTCAGGCCGCCAGCCGACGAGGGCGTGGATCTGCTCGGTCGTGACGAGGCGCCCGTCCTCGTTACGGAGGAGATTCTCCAGCAGGACCTTGAGGCTGTAAGGGAGCCGGTTGGCGCCGGCGATCCCGCCGAGCCGGTGGATGACGTAGTTGGTGTCGTCGACCGTGAGTCGGCCGCGGGTTCCAAGACTGTCCGAAGGGGCCATGTCTGGTATTTTCCACCATTCGGCCTGAAAAAATAGGCGAGTCGCCCTCGGAGAAACGAGGGGATCCACCTCCGAGCAAGGAGCACACGATGCCTGACCCCCACCTCGACCCCGACCTCGACGTGCGCAGCGAGATCCCGCGACGTCGCCATGAACTCATCATCGGCACGTTCCTCGACCTGCCGGTCGGCGCGGGCTACATCCTGGTCAACGACCACGACCCCAAGCCGCTGCGCTACCAGTTCGAGGCCGAGTTCACCGGCCAGTTCAGCTGGGACTACCTCGAGGAAGGGCCCGAGGTCTGGCGGGTCCGGATCGGCCGAGTCGCCGCTACCGACTGAGCCGCTGCGACCACTGACTCACCCGCCGACGACTCCGCCGCCGCGGTGGCCTCCCCTGGCGTGACCTCAGTTGTCGGGATGAGCGTGAAGGCCCCCTCCTCTTCTTGCGCGTTGTGGAGCCGCAGGACGGCATACAGCCCGTAGAGCAGGCGGCGCAGTTCGATGACGTCCTCGGGGGTGGTCTCCTCGCCTTCGAGGCCGGCCAAGAGCCGGTGCAACCTGCTGACCTGGTGCTCGATCTCGGCGTGCGTGCGACTCAGGGCGGCAGCGGCCTCGGAGTTGCCCAAGGCCCGGGTCAGCACCGGGAGGAGGAGCTCCTCGTCGTCACGTTCGTGTGGGATGAGGGTGTCCTGCAGCCCGGTGAGCAGTTCGCGAGCACCGGCCAGGTCAGGACTGGTCGTGGTCAGAGCGTCGGCGACGGTCCGGATCCGCTCCACGTCGGCGAGTACGGCGTCGTGCTCGGCCCGCAGCTGGACGATGAGGGCGGCGTCTTGCGGGGAGAGCGTGATGGTGTGCAGTCGGCCGGGGAGCACCGCGCGCAACGCGATGGCGATAGCCAGGAGGTCGATGCCTTCCTGCAGGACAGCGCCTGCCGCCGGCGGCAGGAAGCCGGCGGCAGCGGCGAGCATGGCGAGCACGGACAGGGCCATCCCGGTGACCACCGCCTGGATCGCGATCCGTCTGGCCCGGCCTGCGATGAGGATCGCATCGGCGAGGGCGTCGATCCGGTCCACGGTCAGCACGACGTCAGCGGCCTCGGAGGATGCCGTGGCCCCGCGGGCGGCCAGGGCGACCCCCACCCCGGACGCCGCGAGTGCCGGCGCATCGTTGATCCCGTCCCCGACCATGATGGTCGCCGCCCGGGTGGACTCCTCCTCGATGGCGGCGAGCTTGTCGGTGGGATCACAGTCCGCCAGGACGGTGTCCACCCCGACGATCCGCCCGACGGTGTCGGCGGTGTCCTGACGGTCACCGGTGAGCAGAACCACTCGCTCGATGCCGGCGTCGCGCAGCGCCCGGACCATCCGGGGTGCGTCGGCCCGGATCGAGTCCTGAAGCAGCAGCGCGCCCGCTGGGCGGCCGTCGACGGCGACGAAGACCATGAGTGAGCTGTCCAGCTCGGCCCGGCGTCTCACCTGCCTGGCCCACGCCGGCTGAGGGTGTCCCACGATCCAGTCGGCCTTGCCCACGGCCACCCGACGGCCCTCGACCGTGCCGCTCAGCCCGTAGCCATGCTCCTCACACACCGCTTCGGGCATGCTCAGCGGCAGGTTGCGCCCGGTGGCGGCGGCGACGACCGCGCTGGCCAGCACGTGCGGGGAGAGCTGCTCGACGGACGCGGCGAGCCGCAGCGCAGTGTCGGCGTCGATCCCGTCGGGAGCGAGCACCACGTCGGTGACCACCGGTCGCCCCTGGGTCAGGGTGCCGGTCTTGTCGAAGAGGATGACCCGCCCACGGGCAAGCTGTTCCAGCGCGCCCCCACCCTTGACGATGACACCGGCCCGGGCGGTTCGGGAGAGCCCGGACATGATTGCGATGGGAGCGGCCAGCAGGAGTGGACATGGCGTGGCCACCACCAGAACGGCGACGGCGCGCACCGGGTCACTGGCGATCACCCATGCAGCACCGGCCAGGAGCAGCGTCAACGGCACGAACAGGACGGCGAACCGGTCCGCTGTGCGCACCAGCGGGGCCGACGACGCCTGGGCCTGCTCGACGAGTCGGACGAGCCCGGCATACGTCGACTCGGCAGCTGGAGCCGTGGCGACCAGATCCACCGACGCGCCCGCGACGACGATCCCGCTGCGCACGATGTCCCCGACCGGGCGTTGCACCGGCAACGGTTCACCGGTCAGCGCGGACTCGTCGAACTCTCCCGGGGTGAGCAGCCGGGCGTCGACCGGGACGACCTCACCGGAGGCGACGACGAGGATGTCACCGAGAGCGACACGCTCGACCGGGACCTCCTCGACCCCGGAGGAGACTCGGCGGCGCGCTGTCTGCGGCATCCGTTGGACGAGCAGGCTGAGTTCCCGCTGTGCTCGCGCTTGCGCCCTGGCCTCGAGAAGCTGCCCCGTGGCTAACATGACTGTGACCACCGCCCCGGCGAAGGGCTCTCCGACAGCCAGCGCCCCGGCGAGCGCGAGGACGGCGATGACGTCGACCGTCGGCTCCCGGCGCCGCACCGCCCGGATGGTCGTGGCCACTGAGGCGAGCAGCCCCAGAACCGTGCCTGCGATCCATGGATGGGTCGCTATGTCGCGGGCACCCAGACCCCATGTCAGGCCACCGGCGGCCAGCAACCCGACCGACGTGGCTAACAGCGCGGACTCGGCCCGCACCCGGGACCAGGTCATGGGTCCATCGTCCCATGAGCAGTCTTCGGGCACACTGCCGGGATGGACCTCGCCGAGCTCATCGACCACGTCAACGCCGGACGGCTCATCGAGGCCGGATCGCCACAGCACCTGGTTATGCACGAGATTGCGCAGGAGTCGTTGAGGATTGTCGCCGAACTGAACACGGGCTATCGATCCGCGCAGGAGGTGCGGGATCTGCTCGCCTGCTTGACGGGCAGGCCGATTGACGACTCGGTCGTGGTGTTCCCGCCGTTCCACAGTGAGTTCGGCAAGAACCTCAGGTTCGGGAAGCGGGTGTTCGTCAACATGGGCTGCACGTTCCAGGACACCGGTGGCATCGCCATCGGGGACGACACACTCATCGGACACGGCTGTGTCTTGACGACCCTCAACCACGGCGTCGACCCGAACCGGCGCGGCGACATGCTCCCGGCTCCGGTTGTCATCGGATGCAAGGTGTGGCTCGGTGCGTCGGTCACTGTCGTGCCCGGTGTGAGCATCGGGGACGGTGCGATCGTCGGTGCCGGCGCGGTCGTGACGAAAGACGTCCCGGCTGACACGATCGTCGCGGGCGTTCCGGCGAGGGTCGTCCGCGAGACCGGGTTCGAGGCCCGCCGCGCCAGCCCCTCGTCGTGACGGACAGCCCGCAGCCAGACCGTCGAGTGAGGAGAACACGCCGTCTGGAGCACACGGCATACAGCGTGTTCTCCTCACTCGACGGTCTGAGTTTGCTGCGGCGACGGGACGCGGTGCCGTCCATGGTGTTCACAGCGACTCGGGCAACGCCAGGCAGCGTCGGCGGACTACCGTGGGGACCCGGCGCTCCAGACACTGGCGGAGCACACCGCCCCGAGTCTGCGGCACCGCCACAGTGACCAGGCCATGCCACAGTGGCCAGGAGCGTGCTGGTCCAGCACAGGAGGAGGAGGACTTGACCGAGCAGATCGACGCCCATTTCCTCAAGGAGGTGGGCGGCTGGTCGAGCCTCTCGACCTCGACGCCGGCACAGCGGGCGGAGTCCGGACCGGCCGGCTCGGTCACGCTGTCCTCCCCGCCGACATCATCTCCGCCACCGACCGCCTCGGCTCCACTGTCGACTGCCGCGGCTTCTGCGCCAACCGCTGCCGGTGGCGCCGCGCTGGATTCGCTGCTCGTCGAACTCTTCGAGGCCCAACTCCTCTCACGCCACCTTGACTTCGCCGCTCGATCCCTGCAAGCCCGCGGCGAGGGCTTCTACACCATCGGGTCGAGCGGGCACGAATCCAATGCCGCGGTCGCCCTCGCGCTGCGTCCGAGCGATCCGGCCCTGCTGCACTATCGCTCTGGAGGGTTCTACTGTGCCCGGGCCGGACAGGTCCCCGGAGGTGACCCCGTCGGGGACATCCTGGCCAGCCTGACCTGCTCGGTGGACGATCCGATCTCCGGCGGCCGGCACAAGGTGTTCGGCAACCGCGAACTCATGATCATCCCGCAGACCTCGACGATCGCCTCGCACCTGCCGCGCGCGCTCGGTCTGGCCTTCGCCCTTGATCGGCGCGCCGCTCTGCACGTGGCGTCCCCGATCCCCGAGGACGCGGTCGTCGTGGCGAGCCTGGGTGACGCCTCGGTCAACCACTCGACCAGCCAGGGGGCGTTCAACGCCGCCGGCCAACTCGCGCACCGCGGCATACCTCTGCCGCTCCTCGTCGTCTGCGAGGACAACGGCATCGGGATCAGCGTGCGATCCCCGAGCGGATGGACCAAGCGCACCCTCCAGGCACTCCCGGGGTTCCGCTATCTGCATGCTCGAGGAACGGACCCGGTGCAGTGCCTCGTGGTCGCCACCGAGGCTGCCGAGCATGTCCGCACCCGCAGGGAACCGGTTCTGCTGCACCTGTCGACGGTGCGGCTCATGGGACACGCAGGCTCCGACGTCGAGCTTGGCTACCGCAGCGTGCGTGACATCGAGGACGACTACGCCGCCGACCCGCTGCTGGCGAGCGCACGCGTGTTGCACGAGCGTGGGCTGCGCACCTCAGCCGAACTCATCGAGCGCTATGAGGAAGTCCGCGGCACTGTCGCGTCTCGAGTCGAGCAACTCCTGCCGGTGGCCAGGCTCGATTCGGCGCAGGCAGTCATGGCCCCGCTGACCACCCGGCACACCGCCCGGGTCCGTGCCGAGTCCACGGCGTTCGCGCCGGACCGGGCGATCGTGTTCCGGGACAAGCTACCTGAGCAGGCGGGCCCACTCACCTTGGCGCAGGCGCTCAATGCCGCCATGACCGACCTCATGGCGCTGCACCGGGACGCGATCCTCTTCGGTGAGGACGTTGCCACCAAGGGCGGGGTCTATGGGGTGACTCGCGGGCTGCGCAAGCGGTTCGGCGCGCAGCGGGTCTTCGACACTCTCCTGGATGAGCAGACGATCCTCGGCACCGCGCTCGGTGCCGCCCTCGCCGGGTTCCTGCCCATCCCGGAGATCCAGTACCTCGCCTACCTGCACAACGCCGAGGACCAGCTGCGCGGCGAGGCCGCGACCCTCCGGTTCTTCTCCGCCGGGAAGTTCGGTAACGGGATGATCGTGCGGATCGAGGGCCTGGCCTACCAGAAGGGCTTCGGCGGCCATTTCCACAACGACAACTCCATCGCGGTGCTGCGCGACATCCCGGGGATCATCGTCGCCACCCCGTCGAGCGCGAGTGAGGCCCCACGGCTGGTTCGGGCGATGGCTGCCCTGGCCCGCGAGGAGGCTCGAGTCTGTGTACTCCTCGAGCCGATCGCGCTCTATCACACCCGTGACCTGCACGACGGGGACGGCGGGTGGACCGCGCCATACGCTCCGCCCAAGGCGTGGGGCACCGATCGGGCCGAGCTCGGTCGAGGCACCGTGCATGTCGGGGCCCCTGACAGTGCCGGTAGTTCCGGCAGTTCCGGCAGTTCCGGCAGCTCGGACGTCCTCATCGTCACCTTCGGCAACGGGGTGCGGATGAGCCTGCGGGCTCTGGCCGCCGCGCGTCGGGTGGCCGAGCGGGCGGGCAGGATGGCGCCGAGGGTCACGGTCTATGACCTGCGCTGGTTGGTGCCCCTGCCTGTCGAGGAGTTGCTGTCCCTGGCCCGGGGTGTCGACTCGGTCCTCGTCGTCGATGAGACCCGCCGCAGCGGAGGGGTGTCGGAGGGTGTCGTGGCTGCCCTCGTCGATGGGGGCTATCAGGGTGAGATCGCCCGGGTGACGAGCAAGGACAGCGTGATCCCACTCGGCCCCGCAGCGGCCACGGTGCTGCTGTCCGAGGATGACATCGTCGACGCGCTGCTCCGCGTTGATGCACGATGAGACCAGCACCGAACGCCGTTCCAGGAGGACCGACATGACGACCACGACCGCGAGCACCCCGCACGGACAGCGAAGGATGTATGCCGCGCTGCCTGGCCCGCAGGAGTTGCGCGCCACCGCAGAGGAGGCAGCCCGCGCGTGCGGCGTGGACCTGGCCACCCATGCCGGCGAGCACCAGGGCACCTCTCCCATCAACGGCGCTGCCGTGTCGGCGCTCAGGTGGGACAACCCGACTCAGGTCGAGGAGGCCGTCGCCCGCGCGCAGGTGTCCTTCCGCGACTGGCGCCTGGTGCCCGCCCCGGCGCGCGGAGCCGTCGTGAAGCGGCTCGGGGAGTTGCTCGTGGAGCACAAGGACCACTTGGGAACCCTGGTCAGCGTCGAGGTCGGCAAGATCACCTCCGAGGCCCTCGGTGAGGTCCAGGAGATGATCGACATCTGTGACTACGCGGTCGGGCTTTCCCGACAGCTCTTCGGGCGCACGATGACCTCAGAGCGCCCCGGACACCGCCTCATGGAAACCTGGCACCCGCTCGGGGTCGTCGGGGTTATCTCGGCATTCAACTTCCCGGTCGCCGTGTGGTCGTGGAACACCGCGATCGCTCTGGTCTGCGGGGACACGGTCGTCTGGAAGCCCTCCGAGACCGCCCCGCTCAGCGCGCTCGCAGCGAATGCACTGCTGCGGCGGGCCTTGCAGGAGCTGGGCCATGCCCCGGACATCTCCCAGGTCGTCCTCGGTGGCGCCGACGTCGGGTCGGCCCTGGTCGCGAACCGTCAGGTTGCCCTGGTCAGCGCCACCGGATCGACCCGCATGGGCCGTGCCGTGGGCCCGCTGCTCGCGCAGAGGTTCGGGCGCAGCCTGCTCGAGCTCGGCGGCAACAATGCGGCCATTGTCACCCCGAGCGCGGACCTGGACCTGACCACCCGTGGCATCGTTTTCGCGGCCGCCGGGACCGCCGGGCAGCGGTGCACGACGATGCGCCGGGTGATCGCCCACGAGGCGGTCGTTGACGAGGTGACCCGCCGGGTGGCGACGGCATACGCGAAGCTCCCTATTGGTGACCCCATGACCGAGGGCACCCTCGTCGGGCCGCTGGTCAACGCACGGGCCCACGAGGCCTTCGTCGCTGCGATCGAGGCGGCGACGGCGGCCGGAGGGGAGGTCGTAGCCGGTGGCGAACGAGTTCTCGCCGACGCAGCGGCCGGCGCCTACTACGTCACCCCGACAGTCATTCGGATGCCACAGCAGAGTGAGGTCGTCCACACCGAGACCTTCGCCCCGATCCTGTACGTCATGGAGTATGCCGACTTCGAGGACGCCATCGCGATGCACAACGAGGTCCCCCAAGGGCTGTCCTCGAGCATCTTCACCCAGGACCAGGCCGAGGCGGAGGTCTTCATGTCGGCGGCCGGGTCGGACTGCGGCATCGTCAACGTCAACATCGGGACCTCGGGTGCTGAGATCGGTGGCGCATTCGGCGGGGAGAAGGAGACCGGTGGTGGCCGGGAGTCGGGTTCGGACGCGTGGCGCTCCTACATGCGCCGGGCGACCAACACGATCAACTACTCCGGCGAGCTCCCGCTCGCCCAGGGGGTCCACTTCGACATCTGACCCGACGCCACCGCGGGTTCCTTCCCTCGTGAACGTCCAGCCGTGTCGACGAATCGGCCAATAGGCCGATTCGGTCACGTCTGTAGGCGTGCCGCGAAGAAGGCCAGGACGGCGTCGACTGCCTCTTGACGGCGGTGGAGAGTGAGGGTGGAGTGCCCGCGACCCTCGAAGTCCATTGGGATGAATGCCGTCCCGAGCTCACGGGTGAGGGTCTCGAAGCGCGTGCCCACCGCGCGGTCGGAGGTGAAGCGCAGTCCCAGGACGGGACACCCGGCGTCGGCCCGGTCCTTGACCGCAGCCAGATCCTCAGGCGAGAGGTTGAGGTCCGCGGCGCGACGCCGGCCGAGCGGGAACGGCACCGCCGGTTGGGCAAGCACCGGGGCCACCACCGCATCGTCGACCATCATGGCCAGGGCGAAACCGCCGGTGAAGCACATGCCGAGGGCACCCACCCCGGGACCCCCCAGCTCCGCGTGCAGGTCGCGGGCCAGGCTGCGCAGCCAATTCGCGACCGGAGCGGTCACCCCGGTGGCGAGTTTGGTGAACTCCGCGCTGATGCACACCCGACGTAGCGCCCGAACTGAGGTCACCGGACCAGGCGATGCCACCGGGGTCCCGAAGAGATGCGGCAGCACGACGGTGTATCCGGCCGCCACGACCTCCTCGGCGAACGCGATCACCTCGGCAGTCAGTCCGGGCAGCTCGTGGATGACGATCGCCCCCGGCCCGCTGCCCTTTCGGTAGGTGTCGTGGGTCGTACCGTCGTGACTATGCGTCCCGCGGGTCCACGTGTCGAGCAGGCTCATTGCCCCGGCGCCCCGGCCCAGGTGACCAACCCTGACCCGTGGGAATCATCCATGGCAGGGGGGAGCTTGGCCCTCGTCACCGCCCATCGGTATGCCGCCACCACAGCTCGCAGGGACAACACCATGGGTCCATGATGACAGCGAACGAACGGGTCGCCCAGCCCTCACCACAAACTGCAGAAGGGGGCCACTTGGATGCGGAAGTGGTCGCCGTAGATGTCCCAGGCCAGCGGAGCACGCAAATCCAGTTCGCCAGCATCGAGCAATCCCTGCTGTGCGGTGGTGACCCGGGTGGCGGTGATGTCGGAGACCTCTTGGGTCATGTAGGCCTCTCGAGCGTCCAGCCAGGCCTGAAGCCAGGTGGTCTCGTTCCCGCCATCGGCTGGGGGCGCGGTGGTCTGGAGCGCGTCTTGGCGGATCATCTCGAAACCGCTGCTGCCGTGGTGGATCATCGCGTCGTAGTAGGCGAACTGCCCGAAGGCGCGAAGGCCGTCCGTGGCCGCCTGTTCCAGCGCTGGGTTCAGGTACCAGTCGGTGGCCAGTCCCAGCTGTGCCTGGAGGAAGAGCGGGTCGCCGGCTGCCGCGCTCCATGCCTGTTCGAAGTCCGGTCCCAGACCTTTCATCGACGACGTACCGTCTACTGCTGCCAGCGCAGGCAAGAACGGAGACAGCGGATTCCCGGGCCGAAGCGCGTCGTAGCGTCTGACCAGCTCCAGCATGCTCGCGGTGCGCGAGGTGAACCCGATGATCCCGCCGGTGTAGCCGCGGTTCCACTCCTGGCTGCCTTCGACGTTGTACTTCAGGAACGCGACCTGGTCCTCCCAGTACAGGCTGGAGTGCTCAGCTGACCCCACCAGCATCTGGGCGACCTCGCGCATCCCCGAGCTGGAATGCAGATCACCGACGAGGCTGGCTGGCGTGACGCACCGGACGAACTCGCTGGTTCGCGGACCCTTCAGACCGAGCACCGTGACAGCGGCCATCGCGACCATTAGCCCGGCCACGATCAGTGCGGTGACCTTGCCCGCGGTCATCCCTGTTGCGTTGGTGACCTCGTTCATGCCGACAAGGCCTTTCCGGGCTTCGTCGGCGCAAGGCGTACCGACGGCTCGTGCCGCACGTCACGTTGGCGGGCACCGGCCCTGCTCACCGGGATCAGTTGTGGCCGACGCCGGGCGGCCAGATCCTCGACCCAACCGATGGCCAGCACGACGACACCGAGCACCAACAGCGTGAGAGCCAAGGAGGTGAGCGGCCACCACGAACCGGGGAGTGCTTCATACACCCCGAAGCGGTCCATCGCACCCAACGCCAGCCAGATGGCGATGTTCCCCCAGATATAGATCGTCATGGCGCGCCGGTTCACCGCGTCCAGCAAAGCACGCAGGACAGGAATCCGGTTGACGGCGGAGAACCGTAGGGGTAGGCGCATCAGCACCATGGAGAAGCCGAGACTGAACAAGGCAGTGGCGACCGGAATCTCCCCGACGGCGATGCCCTCGTAGTCCGCCAGTGGATAACGCACGGCCACCAACACGCCTGCCGCTGCCAGGAGTGCGCCGATCAGCAGCACCGATCCCATGCGCAGCCGCTGCAACTTGCCGTCGTGGTGGGCGAAACCGATCATCCAGCAGGTGACATAGGTCAGCGTCGAGACCAGTCCCTCACCGATCGGGCCCTTGGCTTGCACCAGACCCCCGGCGATCAGCAGCAGGGTCAGGAACGGGAGCGTCATCATGACCCTCGGCCAGCGACGCCACAGCCACAGCAGTGCGGGTGAGATCAGCATCAACCACAGATAGGTCCGCAGATACCACAGTGGAATGGCCCAGTCGTAGGCGAAGTCCGATGACGGAGGTTCGGTGATCGGGAAGGCCCAGGACAGCAGCGACACACCCGGAGCCTGAGTCCCGTCAGTCGTCGCCGTCCATCCGGTGACGACCATGATCGGGACCAGCACCGCGCCGAACGCCCACAAGGGAGGCAGGAGTCGGCGGAGGCGGCGGCGGATGACGGTCGACGATGTCTGCGAGCGATCCAGCGAGCCGGCCATCAACGACCCGGCCAAGGCGAACATCACTCCCATCGAAGGGAAGACCAGCGGCAGCCAGGTCCAGCCGAAAAGGTGCAGCAACAGGACACGCAACAAGGCAGTTGCCCGCAGCGTGTCGAAATACCGGTTGCGGGTGCTGTCCGCGGGCGCCGGTCGACGGGGGCGGCTGTGTGTGCCCGACTGCATCGTGGCGCTCATCGGGGACCCCCGGCCAGTACCAGCGACCGCGAGGGCTCGATCAGAGTCTCTTCGGGCGCAGCCGCGAGTTGCGCTGGCAACGAAGCGTCCGCGACGGCCAGCGGCTCGTCCAGTGTGGCGTCGACGGTGCCGTTGCGCGTGACCCGGTTCCACTTAACCTCGGTGCCTTTCACCGCAGCCACGACCGTCGCATAAAGCAGGTAGGCGCGCAGCGGTTCGAAGATCACCCGGTACAACGGCACCATGAGCAGGTGTTTGCGGCTTTCCCCCATCAGCGTCACCGCAATCGCGGCCTGTACGAACTGGAAGGCGACGAAGACTGCGAAACCCAACGCCACCACCGCTGCACCACCGGACTGGAAGGCGAGCACGGTCATCACCACGGTAAGGGGCAGCAACAGCAGTGGCACCAACAACGACACGACATAGTTGGGCAGCACGTAGAAACCGATCCCCAGATGCTTGGTGTTGAAGAGCAGCCGGCGGTGCTTCCATGTCGCCTGCATGATCCCGAACGTCCAGCGGACACGCTGCTTCAGCAAGTCGTCCAGAGTCTGCGGGGCTTCGGTGAAAGCGTAGGCCTCGTCGTCCTGCTCTACGCGCCAATCGTTCTCGTGCATGGTCATGGCCAGATCGGCGTCCTCGGCCAAGGTCTCTGCCGGGAAGCCACCAGAAGCCAGCAGTGCGGTGCGGCGCCACGCCGCGCAAGCGCCCGGCACGATCGCGATGCCGTTGACCAGCGACTGGGCGGCCCGCTCGATGCCGATCTGCGCCACGTATTCGAGCGCCTGCCACCGCGTGAGGAGGTTCGTGCTCCGGTTGCCGACGCGTACCACCCCAGCCACGGCGCCCAGGTCACCCTCGGTGTCGTGCACGAATCGGCGCACCAGATTCGTGACAGTCGTCGGCGTCACCAGGGTGTCCGCATCGATCGTGACCACGATCTCGCCGCGCAGCCGGGCGATACCGGTGTTCAGCGCTGCCGACTTGCCCGCATTGGTCTGCGTCAGCAGGCGCACCCGAGAATCCTGCTCGGCCAGCTCACGGACGATACCGGCGGTGCGGTCGGTGGAGCCGTCGTCCACCACGAGGACCTCGAGGATCGGGTAGTCGCTGCGTAACACGCTGCGAATGGTCCGTTCGATGACGGCCTCTTCGTTGAAGGCCGCCAGCAGCACCGTCACCGGAATCAGCGGCCACTGCGACGGGTCTCCCCAGGTGGTGCGGCGTCGCCGGCGGTGGCGGATCAGGGCCAGCACGGTGTTGACGGCACCGAAGGTGAAGGCCAGCGTCAGGGTCGTGACGAACAGCACCAGCATCACCGAGGTGGGCCACTGGAAGAGTGCCTTGGTGACGATGAGGGTGGTCTTGTCTGCCCAGCTCGGCGCGACGCGTACATTCGCCGCCGCCGCCCCGGTATTCCCGGACTGGACGGTGCGGAAGCTGTAGCCATGCGCGGCTGCGGCCGGAATCAGACGGTTGAGTGTGTAGTCGACAGACACCTTCCGGTTGGGGCCACCGGCGTCGTGCAGGAGCACCGTCATGGATCGACCGGACTCGAAGTCGGGCAGCGGGATGTCGCCGGCGGTGGCGCCGGGGCGAACGACGATTTCCCAGTCGGTCGTGTCGAAGTCGTAGCCGATGTGGGTGTACCCGGACTGCTGGGCGAGCAGCAAGGAGCCGATTGACTTCTGGCCGTTCGCACCGATGCTGTCGTCGTAGGGCTGGCGCCAAATGCTGGAGGACGCCCCTGCCGCCGCGCGGATCAGGCGCTCGGTGGTGACCAGCTCGTACTGTTGACGCCAGCGGGGGAACTCGCCCATGTGCGGATGGTGGACCGTGTGCCCACCGACTGCGTGACCTTCGCGGACCATCCGGTCGATGATGTCCGGGTTCTGTGCGACGAACGAACCCAGGACGAAGAAGGTCGCGGGGACACCTGCCTTGCTGAGCCCGTCCAGGAGTTGCTGCGTGATTTCGCGATCTGGACCGTCGTCGAAGGTGATCAGCAGCGTCTTCTCACTGGGGTGGTATCCCGTCCTGTCCAGCACATGCGTTGCGTCACCGATCGTGGCCGCCTCTGCCGCGGTCAACGGCCGGATCCACTTACCGGTCGCGAGGTCTGTGACCCAGACGCCCTTGTTCGAGCGGTGTACGAAACCCACCCGTTCCACCGGTCCTTCCCCCAGCACGGGCAGGTGCCGATCAGCACCTCGTGGTGCGATGGCATCAAGATCGAATTGCTGCTTCTGCCAGGGGGTGGCCATTCCGGCCGCGAGGATCACGCACACCGCGATGGTCGCGGCCGTCACGATCACGCCGGTGGCGATCTTGACGAGGCGCCGGCGTCTACCGCTCGGATCGGCAAAGACGGACGGGCGTTGAGTTCGGTGCCCTCGATAGTGGACTCGCTCTGATGTGCGGGCGCGCTCGCGCCCAGCCAATGTACGATGCATCGTCTCGTTGCCCCCGACCAGCGATCTTCGGCGAGTCCAGACTTCCCTATGGACCCTTCATGGATCCCCTAGGTATCTCATGTGAAGGTCGTCTGGATGCCGTATGGATTAAGTATGGGTTACCTATGGGTTAGGTATGGGTTAGGTATGGGTTAGGTATGGACGCAGCATAGGCTATGCCTGTCTGATTGGCACATCGAGTGGGCCAGGGGCTTCCTAGGTCGCGCCTCCGCAGCCACACAGCAGCGACGGATAAGGTTCCTCGGGTGTGGGGACCCCGCTGGCGCCGGTATGTGTCCGCCCATCGCGGTCGCCGACCGGTACCCACGTCGTGGATGGTCGGGGGGCTCGTTGCGGTCACCTCGGCGGTGGTTCTGCTGTGGTTGACGAACCCACCCCTCGAGCAGGACCTGGTCCGGTATCTGACCACCGAGTCCCCCGCAGTCTCCCCGACCCCGACCCCGAGCGTGACGCTGCCGCCCCGGCTCGGTCCACCGAGCACGGCCGGCGAGGCAGCGCCGAGCACCGGTGCCGGGCCCGCTGAGCGCGCGCTGCCCCTCGACAGTGCCGCAGCCGTGCGGGATCCGACGACAGCGCCGTGCACCGGAGGGTCTGTCGCGGTCGTAGCGCATCCTGACGATGACCTGCTCTTCATGAACCCCACACAACAGCGGGATGTCACGGCCGGGACGTGTCTCTACACCCTCTACCTCACCGCGGGGGACGCCGGCAAGCCACCGAGCCACTGGCAGAACCGAGAGCGTGGAGTCGTCGCGGCATACGCGCACATGGCCGGAGTCCCGGACGAGACCCTCGAAGGTCAGCTGACCGGGTCGATCACTTCGCGCGGGATTCGGATGGTCACGCTGCGGGGGGACCCCCGCGTCCACCTCGTCTTCCTCCGCCTGCCGGACGGTCTCCCTCGCGGCGGCGGATCGCCGGCCAACCGCTCGGTGAGCCTGATGAAACTGTGGACCGGTGCGGTCGGTTCGGTGACTGCGGTGGACGGCTCCAACACCTACACCAGGGCGCAGCTCCTCCAGATCCTTACCGAGCTCATGCGCCTCACGGCGCCTCAGTCAGTGCGGACTCTGGACTACCTGGGCGGCTACCAGGACCGGGACCACACCGACCATCACAGCGCGGCATACCTCACCCGACAGGCCTCGTCCGATTACCCCGCGGCGCACACCCTGACGTCCTATCAGGGTTACCCGATGGCGCTGAAACCGCCGAACTTGCCGCCGGAGGAGGCCGAGGCCAAACGCGAGGCGTTCGCGATCTATGCCGGTCATGACCCGACCCGGAACAACCCCGCCTATCTCGCCCGCGAATATGTCGTGGCGCGCTCTCCGTGAGACCGGTTCGAGACGGTGTGCGTGATCATTCGACCGCCGTCGGTCAGGTGAACACGTGCCCGGCTATCCAGGCGGTTGACATGGTCAGTAGGCCGACCATCAGAGAGCGGCGCACGTTGTGCCACAGGCTGGATCGCCCGATCTTGGTCAGCACGACCGCACTGACGGTCAGCGCGAGGAGCACCGCGACATACGTGATGAGGCCCTCCAACGTGAACGGCAGTATCCACACGATCCCCAACGGCAGTGCAGAACCGAAGACGAACGCCCCACCAGAACCCAGGGCGGCGACCATGGGACGCACCATCTCCTCCGGGATCGCCTGCTGTGCCGGGGTCAGCCTGCTCTGGTCGCCCGCGCCAGTGAGCTCCTCGGCCACCTGAGTCGCCAGGCCGCTGGACAGCCCCTTGTCCTGATAGATCTCGGTGAGTTCTTCGACCTCCTCCTGCCGGGTCAGTTGTTGGACCCGCGTGACCTCGTCGAGCATCGCGGCTCGCAGTTCGTGTTCAGCGGCGACTTCGGCGTATTTGCCACTGGCGATGGCGATCGAACCGGCGATGAGGGCCGAGGCGGCGGCGACCACGATCGTGGTGCCGCCCAGGCCTGCCCCCGAGAAGCCCTCAACGATGCCGGCGGTGCTGATGATGCCGTCATTGACGTCGGTGATCCGGTCGACGATGTGCTCTCGATCCATGCCGGCACGCTGCATGAGTGTCTGCGAACGGGCCTGCTCCTGGCTCGGGTCGGGCTCTCGTTCAGGAAGGTGTTGGCGGGCCCGCGGATCCTGCTCCGACGTCATGTCGGCATTCTTGCGCCATCCCGCCGCGAATCCGGGGAAGTGAGGAGCCTGAACGCAGGCGCGCGCAGGCACGCGCAGGGCGAGCGGCGGATCATCCCCGTGCGCGTCGGAGCTCAAGTCGCCGCTCGAAAGCACGGCCCCCAGCGGAGCCGACGAGCGTGCCGACGACGATCGTCACCATGGCCGCGACCGTGGCGGTCAACCCGGCGATGTCGCCGTGTCCGGTGGCGATCTGAGTGGCGCTGAGCAGGCCGAGGCTGCCCGGAACGAGGAGCCAGAACGCAGGGAGATAGACGACGAGCCGCAAAGGCCGCCCGGAGAGACGGTGCACGACGGACGCGGACAGCCCGGCGACGGTCGACCCGGCGAGCGCGCCGAGGGTCACGCCCCAGAGCAGCTGACCGGCATACTGCACGACGAAGGTGAGGACGAGCACGCCGAGGATCCAGGGTGCGGCAGCGCGGGTGGCGGCGACGTTGACGACGATCCCGACTCCGAGGACGAGGATGCCAGCGAACGGGGCGCCGGGTCTTAGGTCGTCGGCCGGGACATTGGTGAGCACGGACAGGTGCTCCCCGCGCACCGCGACGGCGGCGAAGAGCCCGACCGCGAATAGGACGAGTTGAACGCTGCCTGACACCAGCCGGGACGTTCCGGCCACCGCAGCCCCGGTCGCGATCTCCGACATGCCGGTGACGATCATCGCGCCGGGTAGCAGCACCGCGATCGTCGAGACGACCGTGCGCAAGGTGCCGTGCAGCGGCCACCACAAGGAGAGCTGGAGAACGATCGAGGCCACCCCGAATGCCGCCAGCAGCGGCAGCAGGGTTCCGACCAGGGGTGAGCGACGGGAGATGTTGACCAGCGCTGCGACGACGACGGATCCCAAAGCGGCAGCGCCGAGGTCGGGCCATGTCGGCTGCAGGATGGCGCAGATGCCGACCGCGATCGGGAGAATGGCCAGGTCGCGCAGCCACGCCGGACGGGATGGCGGCATCGCCTCGATGGCGGTGAGTTCACCGACCGCGTCCGCGGGGGCGACCCGGCCGGCAACGAGGCGGTCGATGACGTCCTGGGCGCGGGTCATCTGCTCGAACCGCAGCGTGCCGGACACCGGCTCGAAGACGACGGTGTGGTCCGGGGTCGCGCTGAGGAAGAGTCCCGTCGGGGTCGCCGCCGCTCGCACCTCGGGTATGCCGTGCCGCGCGCCGATGGCGATGACCTGCGCCTCGACCTCCGGGCCGGGAGCTCCGCCGGCGAGCAGCGCAGCCCCCACCCGCAGCAGGCACTCACGGGTGGCAGCCAGTTCACTGCTCCCCCCCTCCCGCCAGGTCGGGGGTGTCTCAGACATCGACTCGCCATCCAGGGTCGTGGTGGGCATGGTGCGGGCAGCCATCGGCACCCATCGTGTCATCACGAGCCCGCAGTGAGCCAGGGTGCGCCCTTACGCGTCTGCTGGTGCGTGGGACGCTAGAGCCATCCGGACCGGCGAAAGGCGCGATACATCAGGACACCGCAGCCGCACATGACGCTCAGGACGATGAAGTAGCCATAGTGGAACTCATGGCCGTCGATGCTCACTGAGGCTGTCAGCTCCGGCATGAACGTGAAGTTCATCCCGTAGATCCCGGCGATCATCGTTGGGACGGCGGCGATGGCCACCCAGGCCGAGATCTTGCGCATGTCGGCGTTCTGTTGGACCGCGACGGCGTTCTGGCGGACGCCGGTTGCCGCCAGGTGCGCGGTGAGGATGTCGGCGAGAAGCCGGTCGTAGCCGTCGATGTGGTCGACGACACCCTGGGCGTGGTCGGCGACGTCCCGGAAGAGCAGGTGCAGTTCGTCGTCGGTGACGATGTTGCTGCCCAGCTGATAGAGGGAACGCAGGTGGGTGATCAGGGGTGCCACAGCCCGCTTGAACTCGAGGATCTCCCGCTTGAGTCGGTAGATCGCTGCCGTGTCGATGTCCCCGTCGGAGAAGACGTCGTTCTCGATCTCCTCAAGGTCGGCGCGAACCTCGTCGTCGATGGTGCGGTAGCCGTCGACGACTTCGTCCAGGATCCCGTAAAGGACAGCCATCGGTCCGCGAGCCAGCAGGGTCGGGTCACCCTCGAGGCGGCGGCGCACCCGGCTCAGGGGGGAGGCCTCGCCGCGCCGCACGGTGAGGACAAACCGGTCACCGACAACAACCATGAGCTCACCGGCCTCGATGTCCGAGCCCGCCTCGATGTAGCGCAGTGGACGCAGTGCCACAACCGTGACTTCGTCGCCGAAGCGCTCGATCTTGACCCGCTGCCGCCCGCGAACGGCATCCTCGATGGTCAGCGGGTGCAGGCCGAGTGCCTTGTTGACGGCGCCGAACTCGGTGGCGCCGGGGTCCTTGAGGCCGACCCAGAGGAAGTCGTCTTCGCCGGCGCCCGTGCGCAGGGCGGTTAAGTCACCGTCGAGGCTGTCGCAGGGCCGACGATGTCCGCCGATATAGAGGGCCTGGTCGACGATCACGTCTCACCTGCCGATCGTGGTCACGGGTGGTCGGGGCTGCTCCGCCGTTCCGGGTCATCGTGTCACGGGCCACCCCGAATGCCGCGAGCAACGCAGCAAGGTCCGATCACGGGTGAGCGGCGGGAGATGCCGACCG
>JBDIAO010000032.1:0-29198 GCA_039812375.1 Phycicoccus sp.
ACGTTCCCTCGATCGTTGCCGGTCGACCACCACTGGTTGCGGTAGGAGCCGCTGGGGAAGACCCCACCGAGTCGGGCACCTTCGCAGGCCTCTGGATCACCGCCGGCCATCGTATGGGCCACGAACGTCTCGGACACGATGCGGGCATCGTCGCGAGCCCCGAGGCGTGACCACATGCGCTCCGAAAGCAGGTCGGCATAACGCAGACCGCTGACCTCCTCGGCCACCCACGCCAGTACGTCCGTGTTCGCGGAGCAGTAGACGAAGCGCTCTCCGTGCAACCGACTGCGGGTCAGGCTGGCCAGGAAGGCGTGGGTGAAGGCGGGTCGCTCTGGTGGTCAGGCCTCGTCAAAGGCGAGTGTTGCGGGGGCGCCGCCACGACGGCGGGTCGCGCGGGTCATGGTCACCAGCACGACGATGCCGAGGACTGTCCAGCCGAGACCGACTTCAAGCGCAGTGCGGGACAGACTGGTCCAGAGCCACAGGCACAAGGCGATGCCGACACCCGGAGCGAGGAGGTAGCGCGCGACGGCGCCGGGGCCACGCCGTGACTGGTCGAGGTAGTAGTGCTTGATGACGGCGGCGTTGACCAAGGTGAAGGCGGTTAGTGCACCGAAACTGATCAGCGAGGAAGCGAGCAGGAGGTCCATGAACACCGCGGTCAGGCCGATGGCGCTGACCACGAGGATGGACCGGACCGGGGTGCGGAAGCGGGGGCTGAGGTACCCGAAGACTGGGGCAGGCAGCACCCCGTCGCGGCCCATCGCGTAGAGGATCCGGGACACGGTGCTCTGTGAGGCGAGCACCGCGCCGAAGCAACCGGCGATGTATGCGGCGGTGAAGAAGTTGGTGAGCAGGGCGCCGCCGGCCGCGTTCATCACGTCGAGGGAGGCTGCGTCGACGCTGGTGTAGCCGCGCCAGTCCGGCAGCACCCGGGCCGAGAGCATGGCCAGGACGATGAACAGGGCTCCACCGATGAGGGTGACGATGATGATCGCCCGGGGGATGGTCCGCCGCGCCTCAACCGTCTCCTCGGCCATCGCGGACACCGCGTCGAAGCCGAGGAAGGACAGGCAGAGCACGGCCGAGCCGGCCAGCACGGCGGTGATGCCGGGTCCGCTGGCGGTGAGTGCGTCGAGGGGTGAGGGTGCGCTGCCTGCCGCCGGGTTCCGCAGAGCCAGGGCGGCGAAGACGACGAGGAAGATCGTCTGGACGATGATCATGAGCGTGCTGACCCGGGACACCAGCTCCACCCCGAGGATATTGAGCGCCGTCACCACCGTCAGGGCGAGCACGATCCACACCCATGCGGGCACACTCGGGAAGCTCGCGTTGAGATAGATGCCGATGACCAGGTAGGTGATCATCGGCATGAGGAGGTAGTCGAGGAGGAGGGCCCAGCCGCCGAGGAACCCGAGCCGCTCACCGAGGGTGCGTCGGGTGTAGGTGTATGCCGAGCCCGCCCGGGGGAAGGCGCGCACCATCGCCGCATAGCTCGCCGCGGTGAAGAGCATGGCCACGGTCGTGATGACGTATGCCGCGACGATGTGCCCTTCAGTCTTCACGTTGACCACACCGTAGGTGGTGAACACGGTCAGCGGGATCATGTAGGACAGCCCGAACAGCACCGCCCCGGGCAAGTGCAGGACCTTGCGCAGGGTCGTGTCCTCCGCACCGTCCGGGAGTGCCGTTCCCGCGGTCATCTGGGCCGCCACCTCCGGACGGGCCAGAGTCGTCGTCGACTCGTTCATGTCGTGCTCGTTTCTCCCAGGTGCGGCCAGGTCCGCATTCCCACCATGGTGACCGGATGGGCCGGCCCTTGGCATGCGTCGATCGACGTATTGCGCCCAGCACGAATCCCCCGTCCTTCTGGGCACCCGCTGCGACCGGTCAGGGGTAGCGTGACACCGAGGTCACCCACACTCCCGAGGGATCGGACGAACTTCGAGGTAACGCCTGTTCACCGGTCCGGCAGGATCACTGAGAAAGGGTCAATGCTCATGACAAAGGTCCGCGTCAAGGTCCTCGGAACACTGGCTGCTGCGGGAGCGCTCGCGCTCTCCACTACCCCGGCGATGGCTGCGGCACCGAGTGCGCCGAAGCCAGCGCCATACACGTGCACAGGTGGTGTCATCCCCTCGGGGAGCTACTCCAGCCTCACTGTCAGCGGCCCGTGCTCTGTGGCGACCGGTGCTCAGATCACGGTGGGGGGCAACGTCAACGTCGGAGCCGGTGCGGTGCTCGACGCCCAGAGCGCGCCGTCGACCATCACCGTCGGCGGCAACGTGACCGCCCTGCGGGGATCGTTCCTTGGTCTGGGCTGCCAGCCGCCTGCGCTCACCGGGAACTCGGCGCACGTGTGTGCGGATGACCCGGAGGGGCACTCGAACATCTCCGTGGGGGGCAACGTCACCACCACAGGCGCAGTTGCGGTGCTGCTGAACGGCATCACGGTAGGCCAGAACGTGACGGTCTCTGGCGGAGGATCACCTGAGATTCCCTGGTCGATCAAGAACAACACGATCCGAGGAAACATCACGGTGACTGGTCAGACGACGACATGGCTGGGCGTGATGTTCAACCGCGTCGGGCAGAACGTCACCCTGTCCAACATCAAGATCACCGATCCGGATCCAGGTGCCCCCGGCGTCTACATCGTGCGCAACACCATCAATGGCAACCTCACCTGCGTGGGCCTGACCCCGGGAGTCTCCGGTGGCTTCGCGCCCGGCAGCGTCAACGTGGTCGGCCGCAACGCGACCGGCCAGTGCGCGGCCTTGGTCTGACCCCGTCCACGCTGCGCCGCGCTGCGAGTGTCCATGCATCAGCCCCAGCGAGTTCTGGTCAGTGCTGGTGCTGCGGGGATCGGTGCGGCTATCGCCGCCCGGTTCCGGGCTGATGGAGCACTGGTGAGCGTCTGTGACCGGGACGTCGATGCCGTGCGTGCGGCCGGCCGGGCCGACCCGGGGTTGCACGCGATGGTCGGCGACCTCGCGGACGGCTCCGATGCGAGTCGGTGGGTCAGCGAGGTCGTCCAGGCCTGGGGAGGGATCGACGTCCTGGTCAACAACGCTGGTACCGCCGGGCCCACTGCCTTCGTCGAGGACATCAAGCCGGCCGCGTGGCGGGAGTGCCTCGCGGTCGGGTTGGACAGCCACTTCCTGCTGGCGCGCCT
Source organism: Phycicoccus sp. (assembly GCA_039812375.1). GTDB lineage: Bacteria > Actinomycetota > Actinomycetes > Actinomycetales > Dermatophilaceae > JAGOME01. Next base: position 3,176 of record JBDIAO010000032.1, read on the forward strand.
CGTCGTTCCGCACATGAAGAGACAGGCCTCCGGCGTGATCGTCGCGATCTCGTCCACGGCCGGTCTTTACGGCTATGGCATGCGCACCCCGTATGCCGCCGCGAAGTGGGCGGTCATCGGGTTCACCAAGTCCCTCGCGGTCGAGGTGGGCCGCCACGGCATCCGCGCCAATGTCGTGGCGCCCGGTACGGTGCGTGGGCCGCGGATGGACCGGGTCATCGCCGCCGAAGCTGCCGGGCGTGGAGTTACGGTCGACGTCGTGGAGCGGGAGTACTTGCAGGGCCAGTCGATCCCGCGCTACGTCCAACCCGCCGAGATCGCAAACATGTGCGCCTTCCTTGCCTCGCCGCAGGCGGCCATGGTCAACGGCCAGGTCATCGCCGTCGACGGGCACACCGAGACCTTCCACCTCGACGCCCACTGACCGACGCCCGACCAGCCAGGTGCGGCGTCTCAGTCGGCGGCGTCTCGGCCGGCCCCGCGGAGCCGCTCACGGCTGTTCGGGTTCACCGACGGGCGGAAGGGAATCTCCACGACGGTCGCGCGCACTGGCACGCCGGGAGTGTCGGCATACACATCCGGGAGGTGAACGAACAGCTCGGTGCCCACGGCGGCGGATGCGACGGGGACGTGCGCCATCGCGATGTTCGTACCGAGCTCGGGGGAGTACCACGGTGAGGTGACGTAGCCCACCGGGGGTTCGTCAGCGCTTGTGCTGATCAGCCAGAAGTCCGGTGCGTACTCGTCGATCGGCTTGCCACCGAGGGTGAGGCCGACAAGGGTGCGTCGGTAGGGGGGACTCCCGGCATCGAGTTGCGCGCGCACCGCCTCCAGAGCAGCCTTGCCCACGTAGTCGGCCTGCTTGGTCCGGGAGACCTGGTAGCCGAGATTGACCTGGAAGGGGAGGGTCTCGGCATCCATGTCCTGACCCCAGGAAAGGATGCCAGCCGCGATCCTGCGGTGATGGGCGGGCGCGATGACCCGCAGGTCGTGTGCCGCACCCGCCTCGAGGACGGCGTTCCACATGTCCTCTGCATACAGCGTGGCGTCGTGGAGGTAGATCTCGTAGCCTTTCTCCCCGGTGAACCCGGTCTGGGAGACCAGGACCGGGTGGCCCGCGACCTGGCCGGCGAAGAGCCCGTACGAAGGGACATCCCGGATGGCGTCACCGAAGAGGTCGACCATGAGCGCCTCGGACTTCGGCCCCTGAATCTGCACCGGACAGACGTCGATCTCGTCGATGTCGACGTCGAACTTCGCGCCCACGTTGACCCCCTGCAGCCAGAACATGACGTCGGAATCGGAGACACTGAACCAGAACTCGTCCTCAGACAGGCGCAGCAGGACAGGATCGTTGAGGATGCCGCCCTTCTCGTTGCACAGGATCACGTAGCGGGCGTGCATGGGTGGGATCTTCGTGGCGTCCCGGGTGATGACGTAGTCGACGAAGGCCTCGGCGCCCGGGCCCTTGACCCGGATCTGGCGCTCGACGGCGACATTCCACATCGTCACGTGGTTGACCAGGGCGTCGTACTCGGCCATGGTCCCGCCGTCCTCGGGACGGATGTAGCCCCGGGGGTGGTAGACCCGGTTGTAGACCTCCGCCCGCCAGCACCCGGCCTCCATCGACAACTGCCAGTACGGGGATTTGCGGATCCGGGTGGAAATGAGCAACTGGACCGGGGTGGGTCCGCTCTGCCGGAGGTTGACCGGGACCAGCCGGTCGGACTGGTCGACGGTCGGGACGTTGCGTCTGCTGGAAGTCGGCGTTCCGGGGGCTCGTGTGGGCTGCCCGGTGGTCGGTTCTGCGGTGGTGCTCGGGGTCATGACGGCTCCATCTGTCGAGACGGTGATGGTGGCGACGATGCAGGCGATCTGCTGACTCCCGGATCACCGCTGTCGATGAGCCGTCCCGAGCCGATCGGGCCCGATGGCGGCAGCGGCCTGGATCCCCAGTCACAGTGGCACGCGTCGTGTCGGATTCGCACCGACTTCTCGTCTTCGCACCGCGTCTTTTTCACAATACAACTCGTGAAAAATCTGGTCAACGAGGCTGCCCCATGATGGGTGCGCCTGCGGTGACGCCAGGGTGCACTGACGATGCAGTGGATGGATATCGGGCACCTGGGCTCCGAAGGTGCGAGGATCGTGAGATGGAAGCCAGCGATATCCTCATCGATGCCGCGCAGCGGTCCCTGCACTCGGTCGAGCAGGTACTGGGCGGCATCAGCGCGCAGACCCTACACACGCGCCCCAATGGCCAGGGCAACTCCATAGCTTGGCTCGTTTGGCACTCGGCCCGGCAGATGGACGCACAACTGGCCCACCTGCGTGGCGGCGAGCAGGAATGGGTCACTGGGGAATGGGCCTCGGCACTGGGGGTCGACCGCGGCCCGCACGAGTCCGGCTTCGGTGACGACGTGAACGACGTGGCCAGCATCCAGGTCGTGGACCCGAGCCTGCTCCAGGCCTACCTGCGCACCTGCGTCGAGGCCTTCGTCGCCTACCTGGCGAGCCAGTCTGCGCAGGACCTCGACACTGTCATCGACACATCATGGGACCCGCCGGTCACCGCCGGGGTTCGCATGGTCAGCATCATCGACGACGCCGTCGCCCACCTGGCCCAGGCGGCCTACGCCCGTGGGCTCATCGAGGGCTGGCGCATCGGCTACTGAGCGAGTCGGCGATTGAGCAAGCCGAATACTGAGGAGGTGGCGGAGGTGAACACGACACCCGGATCCGCCGAAGAGAAGTCAACTGTCCCCGAGTCGGAGACGATCGGCACCGGACCGGTGCGGCTCCTGCCCAGCGCGCCGCTCAACGTGAAGCGACCCGACTGGCCCGGGATGCGCAGCCGGTGGATCGTGCCCCCGGTGCCCGGCGGGTGGGCAGGCTTCGCCTTGTCCGAGTGGGAACTGCACGCGGCGACCTGGAGCGACCTGCACCACCACGACGAGTACAACCTCGTCCTCGAGGGCGAGCTGCACGTCACCAGCGGTGGGCACACCCGCATCGCCCGGGCGGGGGACACCGTCGTCGTCGCCGCAGGCAACCTCGGGCGCTACAGCGCGCCGGTGTTTGCCCGGATGATCGCCGTCTACGGACCCAATCCGGGCCTGTCCGACGAGGAAGCCGGTTACGAAGCGCTGCCCGGTTCGGGGGATGCGTCGACGCCGCCGGGCCCTAGCTGAAGTCGAAGACCAACCGCGCCGGGACCTTCCCGGCGAGGACCTCGTCGAAGCAGGCGTTGACGTCCTCGAGTGCCCGCGGCTCGGCGACGACCCTGGTGCGCCCGGCGGCGTGCAGCGCGAAGCAGTCCGCGAGGTCGTTGCGGGTGCCGACGAGTGAGCCCTGGACGGTGATCCCGCGCAGCACGGACTCGAAGACCGGCAGTGTCAACGTGTTGTCCGCAGGCAGGCCGACGATGACCAGGCGCCCGGTCGGGTTGAGCGCCGCGTGTGCGGCAGCCATCGCCTGTGGGGAGGGAACGGTCACCAGGGCGATGTCGGCGCCACCGGCAGCGGCCACCTGGGCCGCCTGGTCGCCGCGGGCGTCAACGACGACGTCTGCGCCGAGCTCGTCGGCGAGCTCGAGCTTGGCGTCCTCGACGTCGACGGCGATGGTGCGGCAGCCGAACACCGTGCCGTACTGCAGGCCCAGGTGCCCCAGGCCACCGAGACCGACGACCATGACGGTCTCGGCCGGTTTGGGGTGCGCCGACTTCAGGGCGGCATACGTGGTCACGCCGGCGCAGGTGATCGGAGCAGCATCGAAGGCGCTCACGCCCTCGGGAACCGGGACGACGTGGCTGGCGTAGCCGAGCGCGTACTCGGCGTATCCGCCGTCGATGGTGTAGCCCATGTAGGCCGGTGACTGGCAGTAGGTCTCCTTACCGGCAACGCAGTAGCGGCAGCGGCCGCAGGCGGAGGCGAGCCAGGGCAGGGCCACCCGGTCGCCGACGCCGACATGCTCGACACCCTCACCGAGGGCCTCGACGATGCCGACGCCCTCGTGGCCGGGGATCAGCGGCATCTTGGGTTTGACCGGCCAGTCGCCGTGGGCGGCGTGGATGTCGGTGTGGCACAACCCGCTGGCTTCGATCCGCACGAGGACCTGACCGGCCCCGGGGGCGGGGACGTCGACCTGGCGGATCTCCAGCGGAGCCTTGAACTGGGGGACGACTGCTGCCTTCATGGCGGGCTCCTTTGCTGGTGGTGGTCTCACATCAACTCCACCATCGCAGCACGCCTGACCCGCCGCAATGACGGGCATCACCGCTGGGTGCCGTGCTGGGTCACATCGGATCGGGCACTGGCCTGTGCTGGCCCCGGGCGAGGCGTCGCAGCGCGTGCTCGGTGAACACACACAAGCCGAGCTCGGGACGGTATCCGTGCACCTCGGTGATGTCGAGGCGGCTCAGGAAGGTGAGGATTTCTGGGGAGATCACCTGCCCGGGCACCAGGACCGGGAAGCCTGGCGGGTACGGGACGATGAACGTCGTGGCGACCAGGGTGCGCCCCGTGGCCAGGACGGCGGGGGCCTCCTCCAGGGGTACGTATTCGCAGTTGCTCTCGTCGTAGGCCGCGTAGAAAGCGGCCCGAATGTCTCCTTCGGCCGTCGCCGAGTTCTGGCGAAATGCCGGGGCGAAGCCGCTGAAGTCCGGCAAGGGTGGCAGCAGCGTTGTCAACGTCTTGGTCCGAGTGCGCATCAGGACCCGGTCGGCATGACTGGCACCCTCGACCGCCGCCGCCAGGGCGACCGCTATCCGGCGCAGCACGTCGAGCAGGTACTGCACGCTCGACCAGGTCACCCCGATGGTGAAGATGAGCAGGACGCTGTTGAGAGAGGTCTTGTTGATCTGGATGCCGAAGCGGTCCATGAGGATCCGCTCCCGGAACTCGAACCCGCTCATCCCGGTTCGCCCTAGGTAGAGAGTGACCCGGGTCGGGTCGAGGACGAACTCGTCACTCTCCCAGGCGCGGTCCCACTCCGGGTGCCTGAGGGCGGTGTTCGGGTCAGCCAGCGGCAGGTACCGGGCCGCGCCGGAAGGGCGAAACCTCGCTGGGACGAGATCGTCGGCATCAAGAACCCGGTACCAACGGCGCAGCAGCGGGTCGTTGGCCACTCGGTGACGGAACGCCAGCGCCATCTGGTATGCCGCTCGCACCATGCGGTACCCCTCCATGTCGACCTGGCGGCGGGCGAGGTCCAACGAGGCGACGAGCTGTTGATTGGGTGAGGTCGAGGTGTGCGTGAGGTAGGCCTCGGTGAACTGCTCACGTGCGGAGCGATCGAAGTCCTGGTCCCAAACGTGGATCATCGACCCCTGCCGCAAGGCCGAGAGGGACTTGTGGGTGGAGTGGGTGGCATACACCCGGACCCGCGCGCGGGCTGGGTCCGGCAGCAGCCGTCGGTCAACCCACTCGGCCTGCGGCACGGCGGCCATCTCGGTTCGCCAGGACTGGTACTCGGCCCGGTATGCCGGGCTGGCCAGTCGTGCGGTCAAGCGGGCGGCCGCATCCATGGCGGTGCGTCGGCGGGCGAAGGGCACCGCCGTGGCGAAGGCATACCAGGCCTCATCCCACAGGAAGCACATGTCCGGCTTGATTGCCAGCACTTCCTCCATGATCCGCAGTGGGTTGTAGGTGATCCCGTCGAAAGTGCAGTTCGTCAACAGCAGCATCCGGACCCTATCCAGCTCCCCGGCCTCCTTGAGGTCGAGCAAGGTCTGCTTGATCACCCGCAGCGGCACCCCGCCATAGATGGCATACCGCGCTAGTGGGTAGGCATCGAGGTAGAGCGGGAGCGCACCAGCGAGCATGAGCCCGTAGTGATGCGACTTGTGGCAGTTTCGGTCGATGAGGACGATGTCCCCGGGGCGGGTCAGTGCCTGGAGCACGATCTTGTTCGAGGTGGACGTGCCGTTGGTGACGAAGAACGTCCTGCGAGCGCCGAAGGTCAGCGCTGCCTTGTCCATGGCTCGTTTGAGCGTGTCGTGCGGATCCAGCAGTGAGTCCAGCCCGCCGGATGTCGAGGAGGTCTCGGCTTGGAAGATCCGCCGGCCGTAGAACTCGCCCATGTCCTGGAGCCAACGGGAGTTGAACACACTGGCGCCGCGGGCGACCGGCAGTGCGTGGAACTGGCCAATTGGGGAGGACGCATAGCGGCGCAGGGCGTCGAAGTACGGGGTCTCGTAGCGACGTCTGACCCCGGCGAGCACTGCCGCGCGCAGCTCCGCCTCGTCGTTGAGGCGGTAGAACGTCCGGCTGAACACCTCGTGGGTGCGCGGATCGTGGGCGGCGACTGACTCGTCGGTGAGCAGATAGAGGTCGATGTGGGGCCGCACCTGTCGAATCCACTCGCCGCAGCGAACGCCGCTGCCCTCCCGGCCGCGTTCCGGCCAGGTCTCCCGGTGGATCAGGGCATCCAGAATCGCTGTCCGGGAGGAGGCCCGAAGGGTCAGGTCCCGCCGGATGATGCAGGCCTGAATCTCGTCATTGAGCGCGACGGCAGCCAGGGCCTCCTCCACGCTGCCAACCATCAGTAAACCGAACCCCAGCTCCTGGCCGTCCACCCTGAGCCGGCGCAGCTCACCTGCGACCGACTGGGGGACCTCCTCGGGGGTGTCGTCCGCGATGAGCACTGTCACGAAGCGCGCAGCGGCGGTGAGCAACTCCTCCGGCTGCTCGGCCAGCGGCAGGTTGAGGTCGAACAGGATCCCGGCGTCCCCGAACTCGGACAGCCGGTGCACGGCACGGCTGGCGAGTTGCTGCACCGTGGCGACGTCCCGGTTGGCGAGCTGTTCACGGATCTGCCCCAGGGTCTCGCGCCCGGGGAACACCCAGAACCGTTCGTGGGAGTCCAGTTCGTCGAGCAGCCCGGTCAGGGTGTCCACCGTCGTCTCCTGGACCTGCCCGGCAGCGTCCTCGTCGGCGAGCTGTTGCGCGCAGGTTTCCACGGAGTGCCAGCGGTCCAGTCGCCACTGGGCCGGGCTGAGGACGGTGGCCTGGAGGGAGACCACCGGACCCACCGAGTCCACGCTCGGCTCCTTCCACCGGCGGTTCATTCTGGCACCTCGTCGGCCACGAGCACCCGAGCGACCACGACCACCCCGGGCCCTTCCACGCTCACCGGGTCGTCACCCCACCACAGGGCCGCGTCCAAGTTCGCCAGCTGCACCACCGGCTGGCCCGGCGGAGCAACCTGCACCGTGCCTGCGACACAGACCAGAACCAGGGGAGTGGCACTGTCGACTAGTTCGGGACGGTGCGCGGTGAGCACGTCGACCCGTGCCCGGGCCCGTTCGCGGCGGGTCATCACGTTGAGGTCCCGGGTGGGGCCGGACACAGTGCTGTGGACTGCACTCTCTCCTCTGAAAGCGAACGGCTCGTGGGGCGAGAGCTCGTGCCGGGCGCCGTCGACCGTCAGCGTCATCCCCTGGCCGTCAACAACCATGATGACCCGGTCGACGCCGGGGTATGCCGAGAAAGGACCGTCTTTGGTGACCTCCGCAACGCTGACCCGCCAGTCGAACTCCTCCCCGGCGGTGTCCACCGGCCCACGGGCCACTTCGTGAGTGATCCCACCTCCGTTTCGCCAGGGCACTGCGTGATGCTCGTGTCGTCGCCGCACGTCCATCCTCATCGTCGTCTCCTTCGACCGGCGACCGGAGCAATCGTCACGCTGCGCCTAGCATCCATTGCACTCGACCGCGGGCATTACCGGGGGCGCCAGCCAGTGGAGGTGTCTGGCTCCCGAGACACCCCGTCCCGGCCCGTCCCGGCCCGTCCCGTCCCGACCAATGACCCGGTGGTGGACGGGGATCAACTGAGGGGCTAATTTACACAACATTGATGTGTGGTAATTCTGGAGACTTCAGACCCAAGAGGATCGAGGGTGGATGTCATGTCGGGTTCGTTGACGGAACGCGACCAGGGTCGGGTCGACACGCTGCAGGTGGTGGTGCGAGAAGAGACCCCATTCCTGCCCAAAGTGGCCTTCGCGCTGATCACGCTGGCCTCGCTCGGTGGGGCCACGTTCACCGGCATCGGGATGGGGCTCGACGGGGGAGCGATCCTGGTGCGCTGGCTCACGCTGTGGACCCTGGCCCTGGCCGGCGGCTTCCTCGCCTGGCGGGTGCTCTACCTGCGCGAGCAGGAGCACGATGCCGACCAGCGGGCCGTGAATGCCCTCAACGCGACCTCGTTGCGTCAGGCCGACCGGGTGGGGCGCTTCGTCGCGCCTCTGGTCCTGGTCGGTGCGGCCGGGTCGCTGGCCATACCCGACCTGTCGGCCCTGCCGGTGCTGCGGGTCGGCTTGGCGGTCGGGTCGGTCCTGGTCGCTGCATCCCTGTTGGCTGGGGTGAGCCGGCGTGCGCTCGCCGTGCCCACTCTGGTTCTGGTGGTCCTGGTGCTGGCCGGCTGGGCCCATGTGGACGCCGGAACCGGCTGGCCGTGGGTGATCCGCCTGCTGCACCTGAGCGCCTTCACCGTGTGGCTCGGCGGTGCGCTATGGAACATCGGCGTCGCTATGCCCGCCGGTCGTCAGCACCCGGTGATCGACGCTGTTCTTGCTGGAGCCCACCAGCTCGACCGCTTCCGCTGGGTCGTCCGATTCGCCCTGCCGACAATCATCGTCACTGGCGTGCTCATGGCCTGGGGCTTCCGTGGCCTGCCGGTCAGCTGGTGGCTGGCCTTCCCTGGAGTGCTCATCCCGCTGAAGGTGCTGGCGATCATCGCCTTGGTCGTCGTCTTCATCACCTGTCCGCTCTTCCGGCACTGCTCACCGGTCCAGGGCGTGTGCAACATCGACGACCTCGAGGACACCCCCGCATGAGAGAGGCAGCCAGGGTGATCGCCGGACGGGTGCTCCTGGACAACCGGCGTACTCCGTGCGCGGTCGGCCTGATCAAGGCGGCCCGGGCCATGGCCGAGCTGCCGGGTGGGACCGTCCTGGAGATCTGGAGTCGGGATCGCTTTGCGCCGATGGAGATCCCCATCTGGGCCCAGCGGGACGGGCACGACGTGCGCCAGCTGGAAAGCCAAGGGCACTGGGGCACTCGCTACTTCGTCTTCGAAGTCACCAAGGCGATCTCAGCCGGTGCGCTCACCGACCCGTCGCGTCCTCCTCGGTGACGTCGATGAGCCGCCATCCGCCCCAGGGGATCCTCCGAAGGGGGACGCCCCGGCCCCTCAACTCCTTCGGGAGCCGCTCGCCGGGGCGATGAGCAGCAGTGGTGGACAGCACGACCCGATCGGAGTCGTTGGCGAGCACCAGGCGGCGTCCATCCTCGGCGAGCATCGGCATGAGTCGAGGTTCGAGCCGCTCCAACGGGATGTCGGCAGCAGCGACGGCGACGAACTCACCACCGGTGAACACTGGGTGGGTGAGAGTCAGGGCGTAGTCGATGGTGCACGCGTAGTCCACGAGCGGCCCGGTCGCTACCGGCTCCAGACGCTCTTGCGTCGCAAGGAACCACTCCTCGGCGGTGAAGTCATAGAAGTCCGGTGCTGCGGGGTCCAGATTGACCCGCAACGCCTCGGCGCCCCCCGTGGCCCGGGTGAACCACCATTCGAGGTGACGGTCCTGGTCGGTGAGGCGGCCGGGGCCGATGGCCACCCCGGCCCCGGCGACGAGGTCGGACTCGGCGGCCAGCAGATCGTGGATGAGCGGCCGGTATGCCGCCAGATCATCACTGCTGGGCAGATCCTCCTGCCACAGGGGTGCGACGGCGTGGGCAAGCCCCCGAAGCTGAGTGACAACGTGGTCCAGTGCTCCGGCAGTGGCGTCAAGCACGCGCGGTTGCCAGGACCGCTCGCGCCGTCCAGGGGAGGCCGAGTCGATGGTGTTCATCGTGGACCTTCCCGATAGAGGTCGATCCGTTGGCCGATAAGGCGCGCGGTGTCCTGCTCTATCGCGGCCGCAACGCTCTCCCGAGCTCGTCGCTCCCGACGGGTGCTGATCGCCGACACTAACTGGCGGCGGGCGGCGACGGCCCAGCCATGGTGGATGTCATCACTGCCCGACCACAGCAGGTCACCGAGGCGGGCGTGCAGACTCAATTCTTCCCGGGCGAGCCGGGAGGACTGGGCAGCAGCAGCAACCTCCAGCGTGAACTGGGTGTCGGCCCGTCGGCGCTCACTCACGGTGCCGGCCTGCTCGAGGATGACCAGTCGCTGGCGCAGCCGTGCCATGTCGTGCTCATCGGCACGCCGCGCGGCCAGGGCCGCGCAGGTCCCCGAGATGGCCTGACGGTGGTCACCAATCTCACGTAACTCCTGGATACTGAGTTGCCCGAGGCGCTCGCGCAGCAAGGGATTCACCCCGGTGGCCAGCCCTGTGCTGGCGTCGGAAAGGCGGCGGACGAAGGTGCCACCGCCGCGGCCCCGGCGGGTTTCGACGAGCCCGCGTTCGCGTAGCGTGGCCAATGCCTCGCGGAGAGTGACGGTCGCAGTCCCGAGCTCCTCGGCGAGTTCACTCTCCGGGGGCAGTCGCTCACCGTCGAGGACTAGGCCGAGTTCAATCGCGCGAGCCAGCTGCTCCGCGACCCGGTCGGCACGGGCCGCGGAGATAGGCACACCCAACACTGCTCGCGCGGTGGCAGTGGTGAGCCCGACCGGGCCCGGCGAGGGGGATCCCGCCGGGCCCGGTCGGGCCCTGCGCGCGGAGCGGGGTGGCGGCATACGGTGATCCTCGCAGAGGCCACCACGCCCCGACTCCGACGCCTGGATGGATGCGGTCATGCTCAGCTGACAAGCTCCAGGGTGCGCTCCGAGGCCGCAGGCGTGGTGGCACGAGCGTCACGGAGGCGGGCGGCGATGGCGATCGCGTCACCTTCTGGGCCTGAGGAGTGGCGGTAGGGCCGGGCAATGAGCAGGTAGGCCGCTCCGCTGCCGAGCACGGCGAGGATGCCGATGAGTGGCAGCCAGCGCTCGATCCCGGTGGCGGTTGACGACGGCCAGGCGAGCAGGACCATCGAGATGACGCCGTAGACCAGGGCAGCGATGTTGACCGGCCAGCCCCAGCGGCCGAGCGTGAACTCTCCGGCCGGCTTCCAGCCGCGAGCCCGCATCCGCAGCGCGGCGAAGACGACGGTCTGGAAGGCGAGGTAGATGCCCAGCACCGCGAACGCAGTGATCTGCGCGAGAGCCTCGGGGCTGATGTACACCCACACCGACAGCGCGATGGGGAGGACGCACGCGACGAGGAGGGCTCGGGTCGGCACCTGCTGACGCGGGGAGACCGTGGCCAGCCAGCCGCTCAGCGGCGTCATCTTGTCGCGGGCGAAGGAGTAGATCAGCCGGCTCGCGGCGGCCTGCAAAGACAGTACGCAGGAGATGAAGGAAACCATCGCCACGACAAGGAAGACTTGGGCGCCGGTGTGGCCCAAGGCCCCTTCGAGGATGTGCGGAATCGGGTCGGCGACCTCGCCGGAGATGATCCCGGCCAGGTCGGGAGCGGCCAGCAGGTAGCCGAGGAAGGAGACCCCGGCAGAGACGCCGCCGACCACGATGGTCAACTGCATGGCCCGCGGGATTCGACGGCCGGGGTTGGCGACCTCCTCGGCCACGTTGCCGCAGGCCTCGAAACCGTAGAAGAGGAACAGGCCGGTCAGGGCGGCAGCGACGAACGCCCACAGGTAGGGCTGACCGGACGAAGCGCCCATGGGGTCGAAGAGCACCGCGAAGGAGTTCTTGCGGTGGAAGAGCATGAGGAACAGGCCGAGGGCGACAACACCGGTGAGCTCGGCGATGAGGCCGATCTGGGCGATTCGGGCCATGACCTTGGTCCCGCTGAAGTTGAGCACCAGCGCGATGAGTAGCAGCGCCACCGCCGTGAAGAACCCGTTAAGCGGGGTGTTCTCAAAGCCGAAGAGGGCCGCAGCGAAGCTGCCGCCGAACTGGGCGACCGCGGTGACTGTGACGATCATCGCGGCGCCGTAGACCCAGGTGATCAGCCAGGCTGCGCGCCGGTTCCAGAGCCGACGGACCCACTGATAGATGCCGCCGGCCACCGGGTACTGGGAGGCCACCTCACCGAAGACGAGGGCGACGAGGAACTGGCCGGCGCCGACGACGAACATCCACCAGAAGGCCGGCGGTCCGGCCAGGGCCAGTCCGAACGCAAAGAGGGAGTAGACCCCGACGAGAGGGGAGAGGTACGTGAAGCCGAGCGAGATGTTCGCCCACAGGTTCATCGAGCGTTTGAACTCGCGTTGGTAGCCCAGGACGGCCAGGTGGGCGTCCGCGGCGGACTCGTGAGCCTCGTGCTCCTTAAGCCCGATCGCCATGACAGGTTGCCTTTCAGTTCCGTGGTCCGCAACGTCGCGGACTCAGGACATATAACCTATAGATACAGAGGTTATATGTCAAACAGTACTGATGGCTGGAGTTGAGCCACGCTCGCGGGCGACGGCCTCGCGCACGGCCGGCGCCACCTCGGCGGCGAACACCTCGACCTGACGGACGACGTCGGCGCCTGGGCCGAAGACGAACGTGTCCATGCCGCCGTCGACGACCAGGGCGGTCAACTCCTCGACCCAGCGGCGGGCCGGCCACTGGAACGGGACCGGCTCCTTGCCGTCGGCGCTGGACTCGGTGATGGACCCGAAGACGTTGTAGACCCGCTTGACGCCCGCCGGGTCCCGACCGACCGACGCCGCACCCGCGTCGATCCGCTGATGCAGGCCCGGCAGCACCTCCGGTGGGAAGTAGGACGCCGAGGGCACCCACCCGTCCGCGGCCGCACCGACGAAGGAGAGCAGCTTCGGGCCACCGACGCCAAGCCAGATCCCGACCTCGTGCGCCGGTCTCGGCCCGGGCTTGGTTCCGGCCAGCCGGTAGTGCCGCCCGGAGAACGACACCGAGCGCTCCTGCGACCACAGCAGCCGGATGACCTCGACGGCCTCGCGCAATGCCCCCGCAGCAGCGCCGGGGTGGTGCGCCGGCCCGCCAAGCGCCTCGATGGCGCTCCAGAAGGCCCCGGCCCCGAGCCCGAGCTCGAAGCGACCCCCGGAGATCAGATCCAGGCTGGCTGCGGTCTTGGCGATCGTCGCGGGGGAGCGCAGCGGCAGGTTCGCGACGTCGGGGAAGACCCGTAGCCGGCTGGTGCGCTCGAGAATCGACCCGGCGAGCACGAATGCGTCGACGAACCGCCGCTGGTAGGGGTGGTCCTGGATTCCCACGAGGTCGAGCCCACCGTGCTCGGCAGCCGCCACCATGGCGTAGACATCGGCGAGCGTGTCGGCACTGGGGGTCGGGAAAATCCCGAACTCCACGTCCCGCCCGTAGTCACCCATGCCGCCCGAACCCCTCAGCAACCACGACGTCGAGGACAGCGAAGCCGCCAGCGGGATAGTGAGCGAACTCCCGGCGGCCCCCGTCGAGCAGAGTGAACTGCTCGACGGCGGCCAGCAGCTCCTCGACGAGGACGCGCAGCTCACATCGAGCCAACGGTGCCCCAGGGCAGACATGGATCCCTCGCCCGTAGAGGAGGTTGTCACCGGGGTCGCGGTCGAGGCGGAACTCGTCAGGATCGGAGAAGACGCGCTCGTCGCGGTTCGCCGAGGCCCACAGCACGAGAACACGTTCTCCCTCGGGGATCTCCCGGTCTGCGACCGTGACCGGACGGGTCGTGCGGCGCCGGTTCGACACCAACGGAGCGTGGATCCGCAGGATCTCGTCGACCGCATCGTCGATGAGGGAGGAGTCACCACGCAGCAACCCCACGACATCGGGATGGGTGGCGAAGAACTCGATGAGGATTCCGACGCTGGCAGCGATCGTGCCGAGCTCACCGACCGTCCAGTTGCGGACGATGGCGACGATCTCCTCGTCGGTTAACGGCCGCCCGTCGACAGTCTCCGCCAGGAGCATGGTCGTCGCGTCGTCGGGGGGTGTGCCCACGAGTGTCCGGCGCAGCTCGAGCTGCTCGCGGATGTGGCCGTCGAACTCCAGCGCCACCTGCGAGAGGAGGTCTCGGTCCATGGCTAGGGTCGCCCGATGGCTCTTGCGGGTCCATTCCCGCAGCGGCTCGTGCATCGAGGACGGCCACCCCATGAAGGCACAGGCCAGCGCGTTGGCGAATGGCTCGGCAAGGTCGGCCATCACGTCCCCGCCGCTGGTGGCGACGAACCGGGCGATGCTCTCGGTTGCGACGGCTCGGCATACCGGCTCGAAGGCCGCCACCCGCTCGGCAGTGAAGTACCGCTCGACGACATGCCGGTATGCCGTGTGCTGCGGTGGGTCCATCCCGTTGGGGATCGCGACGTGGACCGAAACGACGTTGGAGAACGTCTCGTGGTCCTCGAGCATCCGCACCGTGTCGGCATGGCCGAATACCGTCCAGTTCCCCTGCACGCCGTGGGCCACCGGGCACAGGGCTCGCATCGCGTCATACGCGCGGACCTGGTCGGTGAGCACGTCCGGGGAGCGGGGGTCCCAGTCGATCCCGACTCCACCCGTCACCTCGAGGGCCATCCCTCGATCATGCCGCAGTGCAGGCGGCTATCGTGAGCCATGCCCGAGTTCGAACATCTCAGAGTCCGCCGTGACGACGACACCGTGACCATCACGATGAACCGCCCGCAGCGGCGCAACAGCCTCAGCGCTGACCACCTCGCCGAGTTGCTGCACGCGTTCGAAGAAACCGCGGCCACCAATGCGTCCGGAGTGATCCTCGCCGCGACCGGGCCGGTCTTCTCGGCCGGGCACGACTTCGGTGATGTCGCCGCCCGCGACCTGCCCGGCGTGCGGGAGCTGCTCAAGTTGTGTACCGACCTCATGCAGACCATCGAGACGGTTCCGCAGGTCGTCATCGCCCGGGTGCACGCCTTGGCCACCGCGGCCGGCTGCCAGCTCGTGGCCTCGTGCGACTTGGCTGTCGCGGCGCGCTCGGCCGGCTTCGCCCTGCCCGGCGGTAAGGGTGGCTGGTTCTGCCACACCCCGGCAGTGCCGGTGGCGCGCTCGATCGGCCGCAAGCGCCTCATGGAGCTCACCCTCACTGGGGACGTCATCGATGCCGCGACCGCCCTCGACTGGGGCTTGGTCAACCGGGTCGTCCCGGACGAGGAGCTCGACGAAGCCGTCGCCGATCTGCTCGGCCGGGCCACGCGCGGCTCGCGAGCAAGCAAGGCATTGGGCAAGCAGACCCTGCACGCCCAGCTCGGTCGGCCCGAGGCCGATGCGTACGCGATCGCCATTGAGGTCATGGCCGCAGCGTCCCAGTTCGCCGGCGCCAAGGAGGGCATGGCCGCCTTTCTGGAGAAGCGGCACCCGGTCTGGCCCGACTGAGCCTGACGATGGCCCGGCGCGTCCGGAGCGTCCGGAGCGTCCGGAGCGGACAGTCTGGGCCTGTGCTGACCCGCAACCGTCGAACCGTTGCCATCGCGGCGCTGGCGGCCTACCTGGTCACTGCTGCGATCCACCTCGTCTCGCACGCGTTCACCTCACCGGCCGGTGGCGATCACGCTGACCCGGGTCACCCAGTGGTTGCTCATGGCGTCCTGGGCCGAGTCGGTGCCCTTGGCGGCGCGCTCTTCTTCGTCTCCGACGCGATGATCGCGATCGGGGCGTTCGCACCCACGTCGATCGTGCCGCATACTGACGAACTCGTCATGGCCACCTACATCGCGGGTCGACTCTTGATCGTTGCCGCAGTCCTGGCCGCCACGGCCGGACGGACCGGGCACCTCGGCAGCAGCACCGGGAGCGATAACCGGAAGCGATGAGTCGTGCCGCTGGCGAGTTCATCCTGACGTCGGGACGCCCTCGTGGGTTGTGGCAACATCCTCCACCAGCCCCGTGCGCCGAACAGCAGCGGCCGCAGGGTCCTTGCCGGCTGTGCGACGGCTCGGATCGCGCGTAGCCTCAATGCGGATCGGGTGAGTCCTGACCACGCCCGGTCGGACGGTTCCTCCGAGGGGATGAGCACATGGGCCCTGATGCCCGCGTCGAGATCGTCGGCATGCGCTGGCGTCCGTTGTTGCGCCTCGGCGCGGCAACGGCCGCGATCGTCGTGCTGCTCATGCCGGTCCAGGCCGCTGTGTTTCTCCTGGATCCACCGCCCGCAACGGTCACGGGCTTCTTCGAGCTGTTCCAGCAGTCGCCTTTGCGGGGTCTGCTAGCCCTGGATCTACTCCTGAGCATCGACTACCTGGTGATGGTCCCCCTCTATCTGGCCCTGTGCCTGCTGCTCTGGCGCCGCGCGCCGTCGTGGGCGCTGTTGGCGTTGGTCACAGGCCTGTTCAGTGTGGTGCTCTTCCTTGTTTCGCGGGACGCGACGTTCTCGGTGTGGATGCTGAGCAACGAGTATGCGGCCGCCGCCGACGATGCGGAGCGAACGATGCTGCTGACGACCGGCCAGTCCCTGCTGACGCTCTACAACGGTGGGACGTTCACGGTCAGCTATCTCCTTGGCGCGGTCAGTGCCCTGACCTACTCGGCTGCCATGTTCGCCCACCGCATCTTCGGTCGGTTGCCGGGGCTCGTGGGCATCATCACCGGGCTCACCATGCTGGTTCCGCCAAACATCGGATCGCTCGGCGTCATCGTCGCCATGCTGTCACTGATCCCCACCGCCGTCTGGTTGATCCTGCTCGCCCGCGCCTTCTTGGCCTCAGCCCGAGCTGCGCGCCCAGACTGAGCCGCCACGGCGGGCGAGGCATCGAGCAATGGATGCGTCATGGCCGGGCATCGATGCCTTTGGCAGAGTGAGCCCATGCGGTCCCAGTGCGCCATCTACGTCGATGCCGGATACCTGCTCGCCGCCGCGGCCACGCGGGTGACCGGAACCTCGCTGCGCAGCGCCGTCGACGTCGACCACGCGGCACTGGTCACAGCGCTCATCGACCAGGCCCACAACGACTGCGAACTGCCCGTGCTGCGAGTCAACTGGTATGACTCCGGCAACCGTCCCGGCGGTCTCCCCGACTGGGCACAGGAACAGATCGGGATCATGCCGAGGGTCAAGCTGCGCCTGGGACGGCGGTCCCTGTCCGGTGAACAAAAGGGTGTCGATCTGCGGATCGGGCTCGACCTGGCCACCCAAGGGCGCCAGCGGGTCGTCGACGTGATGTATCTGGTCTCCGGGGACGATGACCTCACCGAGGCGGTCGAGGAGGCTCAGAGTCACGGCGTCCAGGTCACCCTCCTCGCGGTGCCAGGCCAGAGCGGTCGCCCGCACGCGGTGGCCAAGCACCTGCAGCGGGCTGCCGACGGACTCCTGCTCATCGACTCCGACACGATCGACGCCGCAGTCCGCAGCCGGGCCATCCCGGTCGAACTTCTGCCCAAGACCCCGGACGAGGCGACTGCCACCGCTGACGCTGCGGCGAGCACGCCCCTCACAGGCGAACCCGGCACCACCGGAACTGTGGGGACCGAGCCGAAGACACCCACCTCGGCCCCCGCGGTCATCGACGCACAAAGCACCGACGTCCCCGCACCGGTGACCCCGAGCATCTTCGCCAGCAAGCGTTCGACCACGCTGCTGCCACCCAAAGCAGGTCCGCCGTTGGTCCGCCCACCCACAGACGGACAGCTCGGCACAGCGAAGCAAACCATCCCCCCAGAGGACATCGACGCGGTCGCCCGGCAGGTCGTCGGCGGGTGGTGTCGCGCCGCAACCCCCGGCATGCTGCAGACGCTTAAGGCCGGCCGACCCTCCATCCCCGGCGACCTCGACCGTGCCTTGCTCATGGATCTGTCCAACCTCTCCGAGGTCGACGACATCCCCGAGGGCGCGCGCTATGCACTGCGGGAGCGGTTCTGGTCGCTGGTCGACCAGGTCCGTGTCGGCTGAGCACGGCGCGGCCGTCGTGATCGAGATGCCATGAGCGCCCGCTTCGGCCACCGGATCGCATCGGGACCGGTCGAGGTACGCCACGATGTGTCTGCACTGGACTCCGGGTTCTGGGCCCTCGTCGTCACCTTCGAGGGCGCGGTCACCGCGATCCGGTATGCCGACGTGCGGGCACGAGCGTTCCGGCGCTCCCGGCCCTGGCCCGGAGTCATCGGTGAGTGGACGAGCAGCCTGGGGCAGGCGGCATACGTGGATGCCTGCGCTCAGATCCGGGCCCGGGTGGCACAGGGCACCGTCTACCAGGTCAACATATGCCGGGTGCTCACGGCCCGGGTGGCCCCGGGCGCGCGGGTCACCAGCCTGGGTCACGTGCTCGCGCTGGGCAACCCCGCTCCCTATGCCTGTGTCATCGACGAGCCTGAGCTGGGCGTGGAGATCGCCTGCGCCTCCCCGGAGCTCTATCTCGCCCGAGACGGTGAGCGGATCGTGTCCCGCCCGATCAAGGGAACCGCGCCGACCCTGCCGGAGATGCTCCCGAAGGACTACGCCGAGAACGTCATGATCGTCGACCTGGTCCGCAACGATCTCGCCCATGTCAGTGAGCCCGGAAGCGTCAGCGTTGACCACTTGTGTCGTCCCGAAGCCCATCCCGGACTGGTCCATCTCGTCTCGGACGTCTCGAGTCGGCTGCGGCCCGGTGTGTCCTGGACGCAGATCCTCGCGGCGACCTTCCCTCCCGGCTCGGTGTCCGGCGCGCCGAAGCACACTGCCCTGCAAGCGATCGCAGAGCTTGAGCCCGCCCCCCGCGGGCCCTACTGCGGGGGGATCGGCTGGGTGGACGCCGACGCCGGCACCGCCGAGCTGGCGGTCGGCATCCGGAGCTTCTGGATCGAGCGCGACGCGAATGGCGATCGGGTGCTGAAGTTCGGGACCGGCGCAGGGATCACCTGGGGGTCCGACCCTCAGGGGGAGTGGGAGGAGAGCGTGCTCAAGGCCACGAAGCTCATCGCGCTTGCCTCTGGGAGACTGGCTCCATGACGATGGTGAGGGTGTGGGTCGATGGGAACCTCGTCGACAGCGACCAGCCGGCGATCCGGGCGGTCGACCACGGTGTCACTGTCGGGGACGGCGCATTCGAGACCTGCAAGATCGTGCGCTCAGTGCCCTTCGCGCTGACCCGACACTTACGCCGGATGGACCGCACGCTCTCCGGCCTCGGACTGCCCGCGGTCGACCACGACGTCGTCCGAGCTGGGATCGCCGCCGTGCTCGCCGAGGGGGAGCCCATCGCCTTCGGGCGGCTGCGGTGGACCGTCACCGGCGGGACCGGGCCGCTCGGCTCGGATCGGGCCGGCTCCGCCCCGACGCTCATCGTCACCGCGGCACCAGCTCCACCCCCACCGCCATCGGCCGCCGTGGTCACGGTGCCGTGGACGCGCAACGAGCGTGCAGCCACGGCCGGGCTCAAGACGACCTCGTATGCCGACAACGTCGTCGCCCTGGCCCGGGCCAGGGCCAAGGGGGCGATGGAGGCGATCTTCGCCAACACCACCGGGGATCTGTGCGAAGGAACCGGCAGCAACGTCTTCGTCGTCCTCGGCGGGACGGTCCTGACCCCGCCACTGGAGAGTGGCTGCCTGGCCGGGGTCACCCGCGAGCTTCTCCTCGAGTGGGCCCGAGATGCCGGGATCGACATCATCGAGGAACGCCTGCCGCTGACCATCCTGCGCAGCTGCG
The DNA here is from genome assembly GCA_039812375.1 of Phycicoccus sp. Lineage (GTDB taxonomy): Bacteria > Actinomycetota > Actinomycetes > Actinomycetales > Dermatophilaceae > JAGOME01. The sequence goes on from JBDIAO010000032.1 coordinate 22,712, forward strand.
CCGAGATCATCCTCACCAGCACCCTGAAGGATGTGCTGCCGGTGCACCGGGTGGACAAGCGCGAGCTAACCCCCGGACCGCTCGGAGCCCGTCTCCGCCAGGTGTGGCTGGATCGGGAAAGCACGAGCGCCGACCCGTGAGCGGCCCCCTCCCACAGGAGGATGACGGGACACACGAGGCTGACGGGATAGGCAAGGCTGACGGGATAGGCGAGGCTGACGGGACACCTGCTCCGAGGCACGACTGGCGCTGGCGACGCGCCATCAGGGCTCGGCGACCGCTTCTCGTCGTCTATCGCGGCCTCATCATCACCGTCGGGTTCGCCGTGGTGGTCCTGGGCCTGATCCTCGTTCCGCTGCCCGGACCCGGCTGGCTCATCGTCTTCATCGGCCTGGCGATCCTGGCCTCCGAGTTCGAGCCAGCGCACGCCTTGCTCCAGTTCGGCCGCCGGATACTGCACCGGTGGAATACCTGGGTGATGGCCCAGCCCTGGTGGGTGCGCACAGGCGCGGCACTGACCACCGCAGTGGTCATCGTCGGCGCGGTCTGGCTCACTCTGCGGGTCACGGGGATCCCATCTTTCGTGCCGGATCCGGCAGCCACCTGGCTCAGTGAGGTCGCGCACGTCCCCGTCGCACGCTCCTGAGGCCCCGATCGGCCACTCCTGAGAGCACCGAGCGGTCCGCTGTCGAAGGCGCCGAGCGGTCCGCTGTCGGCCCGCCACCGTCGTGACGATTTCCGCACGTCCCACCACGCCGGGTATCCTCGCAACGCCTGCCCGTCGGGCGCCCGGATGTGTAGCTCAGCTGGTTAGAGCGTTCGCTTCACACGCGAGAGGTCGGGGGTTCGAGTCCCTCCACATCCACCCAATGTGTCTTACGGGAACACGCGACATCGGAAGATGTGGAGTGGTCCCGTTTGGCTTCGTTGCCTCCCGTCGCCTCTCGGACGATGGTCGCGAACGGCTCAGCGAGGCGCGGGCGTAGCTGCTCGTCCTCGGTGATCTCCAACCGTGTGTAGAACGCCTGGTTCGCCAGCCGCCTGCTCCCGTCATCGGAGTAGGCGTAGGCCCGGTGCGCATCGGTCAGTAGCCGCAGGCTGTCATGGAGGAACGCCCGACCGCCGACATGCTGCTCGCTGTGTTCACGCAGGCGGTGCTCGATGTCGGCGAGTCCAGCTCGGATGCGGTCTTGGTGACGTTTGAGCGTCGGGAGGTCGATGGCGTCGGCGAAGTGCGCCGTGAGCAGTTTGTCGCTTTCTGCTTCGAGGCGTGCCCGGTTTGCGGTGAGGTCGGCGAGTTCCTGATTCTTGCCGGTGCTGCGCTCGTCGAACGCGGCGTCGACCTCGGCGGCGAGGTGCTGGTAGTCGTCTTCGCTGATCGTGATGCTGGCGTAGGAGTCTGCGACGAGCCGTTCCGCAACCTGCACGGGCACCGCCCGTCGGGTGCAGTCGGTGCGTTTCGCTGCTCTGCCGGAGCAGACGAAGTAGGCGTAGGTCGTGCCGCGCGGGTTGGTCGCGAAGTCGAGCAGCATCCGTGACCCGCAACCGCCGCAGTGCAGTAGCCCTTTCAGGTGGTGGGCGTGTTGGACGTGCCGGGTTGCGTGCACGTTGCGCGCCTTCAACAGCGATTGCACCTGATCGAAGAGCGCCGGCTCCACGATGGGCTCGTGCGCGCCTGGATGCAGCGCGCCCTTGTAGCGGATCACCCCGGCGTAGTACGGGTTCGTGAGCAGCTTGTAGAGCGTGTTCTTACCCAGCGGCTTCGACGGACGCTTCGGCGTAGCCACAGTCACCAGGCCACGTGCGGTGAGATCGTGCAGGAGGCCGGTCACGGAGGTCTCGCCCTCGGCGTAGGTCTCGAATGCCCACCGGATCAACGGTGCGCGCTCGGGATCGACCTCGACGGTACGAATCTCGCGACCTTGTTCGTCGGTGCGGCGGACGTTGAGATACCCGACCGGCGCGCGCATCGGGGTGCCGCCCTGGGCGAGCTTCTGCGTCAACCCTTTGGTGACCTCGGTAGCGAGGTTGCGGCTGTAGAACTCAGCGATGGACGACATGATCCCGTGCACCAGCATCCCCGACGGCGTTTGGTCGATCGACTCGGTAGCCGACGCGAGCGTCACCCCAGCAGATAGCAGCGCCTGGTGGATTGCCACGTCGTCGGCGCGGTTGCGGGCGAGCCGGTCGAGCTTGTGCACGATGCAGAACTGCACACGGGTTGCGGCGATGAACGCCAGCATGTCCCGCAACCCGTCACGATCTGCGGAGCGCGCCGACTCACCCGCGTCTACGAACTCGCGCACGACCCGCGCCCCCAGCTCAGCGGCTTTGCGCTGGTTGGCCTCGCGTTGCGCCGGGATGGAGAATCCTTCGTCGGTGCCGCCGCGCTCGGCCTGCTCCCGTGTTGAGACACGCAGGTAGGACACTGCGAGCAGCACCGGGGCGTCCGCCCCGACGGCGGTGTCGGTGGTGACTGTGTTGCTCATGGTGGCCTCCTTCGCCTCGCAAGGGTCCATTAACGGGGTGGTGTGGCGCCAGGCGACGGTGGTGGAAAATGTCCACCAACGTCGTGCCCTGCGGAGCGGCTGCCTTCGGGGGCTGACGGTCCCGGAAATTTTCCGGAACCGTCAATCGGATCCGATGATTCAGGTCCGATGCCGTCGGGCAGGGCCAGCCCGTAGGGGTCTGGTTCTCCGTTGGCCCACGTGCGGTGCCGTACCTCTGCGATCCCCAGCACCCACTCGATGAGCCGGGCCAAGTCAGGCTCGTCACGCCGCGTCACGCGCAGCCGCAGGTTCCTCGCATCAGAGTCCATGCCAAGTAGATGCGCAGCACTTCCCAAACGCGAGCACCCCGACGAATTACCACCCGCCGTACGACCCACTTCCGAGGAGACACGCCTCTTGCAGATCAAGGACCGAACTAGTCCGTATGGAATTGTGATGACGCCAGACTACCTCGCCTAGGGTATCTCCGGCAGGGCGAACTTTGGCAGCCCCAGCAAGCCACGCCCCAGCGCAGCGGTGAACAGCTCCTCGGCGAGGGCGTCGAACTCCGGCGCAAGGAACTGTGCTGCGGCGTCCGCGATGTCGAGGTCGGAGCCTGGCTCGTCAGCCCGCAGGTGCACGACGATCACGGCACGGATGTCGTCACACCAGTCCTGGGTCGCGGTCGCCAGCGACGGCAGAGCTCCAGCGACCGCATCGGCGAGGAGCCTGACCAGGGCCTGTCCTTCCTTGCGAGTGAACAGGCGGTCCAGTGCCGTCACGATGCTGGCCCGCACTTCGTCAACCTCGGAGCCTTCGGTCGTGGGGCTGCCGTCGAGGAACGCGATCGTGCTCACTCTCATGTGACTGATCGCGTCCAGCGCAAGCCCCTCTTTCCCCTTACCGGGGAAGTGGTGATACATGCTGCCATGCCCCACCCCGGAGCGTTGCTGGAACATCTGCGGACTCGTCGCCTCGAACCCCCGTTCCGCCAGGAGCGCGCACGCTGCCGCGACGAGTTTCTGCTTCGAGTCGTACGCTGGACGCCCCGGTCCACGCCGCATCTCCACCATCGCACCCGCTCCTCGCAGCTCCAACTGGCAAGCCGCCAATTTCGTACAGACTAGTATGGACCTTGATCTGCAAGACGCGTGCTGCCCGTGGTGAGCCTCGTCGTGGCTGCGAATACTCGGAGCGACGCGAGGGCGGCAGCAGCCGCTTCCGCATCAAAGGGCAGGTGCGCGGGTGGGCATGAGTGCGAACTCGGCGGACCGTCCAGCCGATCAGCCGGGTCTTAGTGATCTATCGAGCAGCATCTCCGTGTGCTGTTCCGCGCGGTGTCGGTGCCACGTGGGATGCTTGAGCCGTGGGCCGAGTTGGCCTGCGCATCGAGGAGGTTTCATGCAACTCAGGGCCGTCACGCTCAAGCTCTACCGCAACTTCGTGGACGAGCAGCGCATCGTTGTCGAGCCCGATGTGACGTGCCTTGTCGGCAAGAACGAGTCAGGTAAGACAACCATTCTCAAAGCACTCCATCGTCTGAAGCCAGCAAATGGAGACGACACCCAGTTCGACCTCACGACCGAGTACCCGCGTTGGCGGCTTGCCGCCGATAGGCGAAAGAACGACGCCCTGGATCAGACTCGACCGATCGCAGCGGAGTTCTGCCTGGATGATGCAGACCGAGCTGCACTCGAGGATGAGTATGGAGTGCCGATCCCCAATGCAACGATCTGTCGAGCAACCCGCAGCTACGCGAACAAGTCAACTGCGTCACTGACTGCAACGCTAGATACGGTTGCAACGGAGGCTGCGGCGACGGCGAAGGTGGTAGACGAGGACTTCGGCAAACTTGACACATCTGAATCGTTAGCTGAACTCGTGGCCAGCGCCAAAGCACTTGCCAAGGAGCATCGAGACCAGGGCGAAAGTGCGCGCGCCAAGACCCTGACAGCGTTTGCGGGCGAGGCCGAGAAGTACGAGGTTCTACTGAATCCAAGCTCGGCCACGCAAGAGCAGACGCGTGCATTATGGGCACGCGTGCCTAGCTTCTTCTACTTCTCCAACTACGACACGCTACCCGGGGAAACGAATCTCACCGAGTTGGCGGGCAAGATCAACGCGGAGACGGAACTCTCGGCCCGGGAACGGACAGTCGTCTCGCTGCTCGCCCACGCCGGCGAGACGCCCCAAGACTTCCTGGATGACAACTACGACAGTCGAAAGGCTGAACTCCAGTCGGCGAGCATCGACCTGAGCCGGCGCGTGTTCAAGTACTGGCAACAGAACCCCGACCTGGCAGTCATCTTCGACACCGACAACCGTGTGGTCACACAGCAGCCCAACGGCAACCAAGTTGCGAATCGATTCCTCAAGATCGAACTCCGTGATGGACGGCATGGTGATGTGGAGACCAACTTCGACACTCGCTCAACAGGGTTCCAGTGGTTCTTCTCGTTCTTCGCTGCCTTCAGCGCGTATCAAGATTCGGATGATGCTGTAGTCGTGCTACTGGACGAGCCGGGTACAAGCCTCCACGGCGATGCTCAGCACGAGTTCGTTGACTACATCTTCAGCGAGTTGGGGGCGTCCAAGCAGACGATCTACACCACGCACTCCCAACACATGGTCGATCCCGCTCGCTACGAGAAGTTGCGAGCCGTCCACGACCGCGCCACGCGCGACAATCCGGATCTCGGAGTTGTCGTCACCCTCCCCAACCTGAGTGCTGATGCTGCGACGATCCTGCCCATCGAGTCAGCGCTCGGATACTCAGTCAGCCGACACTTGTTCATCGGCTCCGGGCAACACCTGGCGGTCGAGGGCAGCAGCGACTTCGTCTACTTGCAGCGACTCACCGAGCACCTGACAAGCCAAGGCAAGGCGGGGCTCGACCCACGCTTGTCGGTGATTCCAGTTGGTGGCGCAGACAACCTGCCTGCGTTTGTGGCACTTCTTGGTCGGCGGCTCAAGGTGTCAGCTCTCGTGGACGGTGCCAAGTCCAGTTCACGACTGAGTAGGATCAAGGCCGCTGCTGTCGATAACGACGTCTCTGAGTCCGCGATTATCGCCGTTTCACAAGTGGACAGCCTGCCGAGCAACGCCGACATCGAGGACCTGTTCACGGTGGCCGACTACCTGCGTCTCTATAACTGGACGTTCGGGACGAACGTCGCGCCAGCGGACTTGGCGACCACCGATGAGCCGATCCTGAAGAAGCTCATCGACTACCGCGGCAACGACTTCGACCACGCTCTGCCGGCCCACGTCCTAACTGCTCGGCGCGATGAGTTCTTCGCCAGCGTCGATAGCAAGACGATCGATAACTTTCAGACACTGTTCTCACTCCTGAACGGCACGGTTCAGGCATGATCTGTCGCGCCGCAGCAGTCACTAGCAATTGTCATGCCGCTTCGCCGAGACCGGCGATAGTGGCAACGCCAAGCGGGACAAGTAGGCGTAGTGACGCAAGCGAGGAGGCCCTGTGACCTTACAACTCCCGATGTTCGACCTTGGGTTTGGGGAAGAGGTCGAGCAGGCTGAGAACCCGGAGTACATCTCTCGCCAATTGATTACCTACATCGGCAACAAGCGCGGACTCGCTGATCCGATTGAGCGCGCCGTGCGTGAGGTTCGGGACCGCGTGGGTGGACGGAAACTTCGCTCTCTTGACCTGTTCTCTGGATCAGGATTCGTTTCCCGACTCCTCAAGAAGCACTCAAGTCTCATTGCCGCGAACGACATGGAAGCATACGCGCGCGCTGTCAGCGAGTGCTACCTCTCGAACCGGGATGAAAAACTCCTAGCGGAGGCGGCCGCGCTCGTGGCGCATCTGAACGACGTTGCAGCGAAAGGTGTCGTGCGGGATGGCTTCATCAGAGACCTCTACTCTCCTGCCGACGACACGAACATCAAGTTTGGTGAGCGAGTGTTCTACTCCAGCGACAACGCACGCCGGCTCGACTTCTATGCTCAAGAGATTCAGGAACTACCGGCAG
>JBDIAO010000033.1:0-28198 GCA_039812375.1 Phycicoccus sp.
GTACTCGCCGCCGCGCTCACCAAGCGAGCGCCCGGCTACATCAGCCTCGGGTTCCCGGACCCACGTAAACGAAGGTGACGCGCGGTGCCGCAGGTCTCCCGAGTGATGCAAACAAGTGATGCAGACTTTCGTGGAAAGGTGTCCAACGGCGATACGCGATGAACTGAGGCCAGCCAGCCCCGTGCGCACCACCGACGGCACCCCCATCGGGGTCGGTGACCTCGTCGTCACCCGGCTCGACCGGCGCGCACCTGCCCGCCGAGTATGTCGCCGGCCACGTCGAACTCGGCTACGCCACCACCGCAACCGATGGCGACCTTCTTGACCCGGCCATCGTGCTGGAGCACTTGATGACCAACTCCGGCCTGGATGTCGCGGCCCATGACGTGAGCCAACTGGAGAGAAGTCGGATCCACAGTCAACGGCATCTGCCTCTGTGGCCGCGCACGGAAAGGCAGCAAGGGCCCTTCATGGATCGCTGAACCACGTTTCCTCGCGTCGTGCGCTTGGCTTCCTCGCGGTGGCAGCCGTGCGCGATTCGGCTGCTGCCCTTCTCGGCCGTGACTGTCGACGACGTTGCCGCATCGGGCGAGGTCGATCGCGAGTCCCTTCGGCACAGGGCTGCCCACGCCGGGCCGATCGACGACGACACCCTTGTCCGTCGCGTCCAGTTCCACATCGTGTAGCGACAGGTGGCGCTATCACGCAGGTCGAAAGTGGGCCCGCAACCAGGCAGCGACCTCCGGCACTTCGAGCTGGCCGGATGCCGCGCTCAGCATCAGGTTCTCCGCTTCGTCGACGGTGTAGGTCAAGTCGTGCCCGTTGAGGAGACAGAACACGCGGGTCGCGGACCACGCGAGTCGCTTGTTGCCATCCACCAAGGCATGGTTGCGCACCAGCGAGTGGAGGAGCGCCGCGGCCTTGTCCGGAAACGTCGGGTACGCGTCGTCTCCGAAGACGGTGACTCGCGGGCGCCCCGCGGCCGCAGCCAACAAGCCGACATCCCTGATTGCCACTGGGTCCACCACGCCTGCGGCGATCTCGAGGAGGTCCTCTACCGAGAGGTAGTCGATCTCCCGGCGGCTCACCTGCTCAGGCGCTCGAGCAGCTCAGCATCCTCACTGCGCACGCGGTGGATCGCACTGAGCAGTCGCTGCGGGCGTTCCGACACGTACTCGGCGATCGCCGTCTTCGCGACCTCCTGCATGGAGCGGCCCTCCTGCTCCGCCTTGGCACGCAGTGCTTCGCTCTCTGAGTCCGTGAGCCGTAGGTTCATCGCCATCTACCCATGGTACTACGGCGGTACCACGGCATCTGGGTTTGGTGATCGTTGCGCTGCACGGGGAAGGCGACGTTCAGATACCGGCGACATAGGGCGGTGAGGAAGTGCACGGCGTGCCCGTCGAGGTTGCCGCGCGCCCGGTCGCAGTGCTCGATGGTTCGTGGGTCGGCGTGCCGGGTGTGGATCTGCATGTCGCGAAGCGGCATCCCAGCCTGAGAGAGGGGAGCCCTGATCGGGGGCGGCGGCACGAAATTAGACCGCAACACCGGCCGCGCCACCCTGGCCGAACTGCAGCAGGGCCGCCGCAGGCGCTACCGGATCGCGACCCCCGCCGACCTGGCCGACCTCGGCCCGACCTGGCGCCAGGCCGCCAGCGCCGCCCGCACCGCAGCCACCCAACTCGACCTCGCGATCGGTGCTGCCCCCGAACGTGCCCGTGCCCTCCCACCCCTGATCGAACGCACCCTGTGACCCCGGAACGCCCCGTCGTCGCACCGCCGCGCCCATCGTGCCCCGGGGAAGACCGTAGACCGACCAGTGAGTGAACGAGCGCAGGAGGAAGCCACGTCTGCAACCGGGACGGAACCGGCGCGGATCGACAGGTTGTACACGCTGGACGAGGCGGCGCAGACGCTCGGGACCTCGCCCCGCTTCCCGCGCCGGCTCGTGGCCGAGCGTCGGATCCGCTTCGTCAAGGTCGGGCGGTTCGTCCGGATTCCCGAGTCCGCGATCGCCGAGTTCGTCGACGCGGGCACCGTCGAGGCGGTCGCGCGCCGCCGCGGCTGGCGAGCCTCATGACTCCTCGACGACGCCGGTCGTTCGGGCACGTGCGAAAGCTCCCCAGCGGCCGTTTCCAGGCGAGCTACCTCGACCCCTCAGGCCTGCGCCGGGTCGCGCCCAGTACGTTCTCGACGAAGTCGGACGCGACGGTGTGGCTGGCCACGAAGCAGTCGGAACTCCACCAGGGCGTCTGGCGGGACCCGGCCATCGGGCGGATCACGCTCTCCTACAGCGGGTTGTCGCAAGTTCGAGTCTTGCCGGGGCGCAGTCGGTACCAGCCGCAATGACCCGCAGTTGGTCGGTACGGACTGGCGGCGTGGCCGCCCGAGCCGTCGCGGGTCGGGAAAGCGGTGCTCGCTCCCGACGCTTACGGCGACGACGGATTGCATCGCCGCTGGTCGGAGCGTCGTCGGGGGGTGCGAACCGACCAAGGTTGCGAGTTCGACCCCAGTCGAGGTACCTACCCGAGGTAGCCACGTGGCCCCGGCCGTTGGCACGGTGTTCCGTGGTTCCAGTCACGGTCATTTCATGAAAATGATGCTATAGTAGGTTTCATGAAAGAAGCTTCCCCGGTGCTGCTGCCGCTGCTGCGCTCGCGCGCGCAGGGGGACATCATCGCGTGGATTCTGCTCCATCCGGAGGAAGAGTTCTCGCTGGCCGAGATCGGTCGAGCGGTGGGCGCATCGGGGCCGACTGTCATGCGAGAGGTCGACCGCCTGGCTGACGCAGGGATGATCCGCTCGATGCGGCGTGGAAATCAGCGGATGGTCAGCGCCGAAACCGCGAACCCGGTGTTCGGGCCGTTCGCCGACCTGATGAGAGTGACGTTCGGCCCGGTGCCGGTGCTGCGCGAGCTCCTGGCCGACATACCCGGCGTGCGCGAGGCCTGGATCTACGGGTCGTGGGCGGCTCGCTACGCCCAGCAGCCCGGGCCCGTCCCCGGCGACGTCGACGTGCTCGTCGTGGGGTCGGCGGACCCCGACGTGCTCGACGAGGTGGCGCAGACGGCGGGGCAGCGGCTCGGCCGCGAGGTCAACATCCGCCGGGTGCGCCCCTCAGCCTGGGATGCCGCCGACACAGATCCCTTCAAGGCGACCGTGACGTCCCGGCCGATGGTCGCCCTGATCGGAGGTGAGGGTCGATGACCCGCTGGAGTACCGGACGGGAGGACGTTGAAGCGATGGTCGCGGCCGGCGATCTCGAACAGGTCGCATCGTCGGCGGAGAACGCGACTCGCCTCCTGGCCGAGGCCGAGCGGCACCTCCGGTCCGCCGAGCTCGTCGGCGGTGCTGACCCGGCCGGTGGTTACGACTTGCTGTACGCGGCCGCCCGCAAGGCCATGGCCGCAGCGCTGGCCGTCCAGGGGCTGCGAGCCACCAGCAAGGGCGGGCACATCGCAGTCCAGGAGGCGGTGACCGCGCAGCTGGGTCGCAGCGGCGCCGTGGTGCGTCCGTTCGGCCGGCTCCGGCGGACACGCAACGACGCGGACTACCCACGACTGGACACCCCCGAGCTGAGTGCGGAGGACATCGCCGAGGACCTCCCGAAGGCCACGGAGATCGTCGCCGCGATGCAGCGGCTCCTTCCTCACCTCCAGGCGTGGTGAGCGTCGGCTACGTGGCTTCGCGCCGATCCACGCCTGCCTGTTGGCCCTGAAGGACCGTCATCTCGGGTAGACAGCAGTGGACCTGACCCTCCTCCGGGATCGCACGTAGAGCGCACGGTTCGCCGCTCAGTTCCAGCGTCGGTCGCGCGTCCATTCCTGGCGGATCGTCGGCCCGGTCTTGGGTACCTGAGGGGTACCCGAATCACCTGAACCACTCGGTACCACTCGGCAAGTGACGTCGACACAGGTGTTGTGCCGCAACGCCTTCCGCGTCAGACTGTGCCCCTCCACAAACTCCGAATACGGCACTCGATGGATCGCCGAGCACCGACTCACCATGCGCACGAGAGCCCTGTATGAGGGGCTGTTCCGGCGGCACGTCGAGCCCTTCCTCGGCCGGCTGCGCCTCGAGCAGATCCACCCGGAGTCCATCCGGACGTGGCGGGCGAAGCTGCGAGACGACGGCCGGTCGGAGTCGACCACGGCCAAGGCGTATCGCCTCGTGCGCGCGATCCTCAACACGGGCGTGGACGACGGACGGATCAAGAGCAACCCGTGCCGCATCAAGGGGGCGGACCGTGAGTCGCCGGCCGAACGGCCAGTGGCTACGGTGCACGAGGTCTTCACCCTCGCCGATGTCGTGGCCCCGCAGTACCGGGTGTTCGTCCTCACGGCCGCCCTGGCCAGCTTGCGGTGGGGGGAACTCGTCGGGCTTCAACGGCGAGACATCGACCTCTCCGATGGGCTGATCCATGTCCGGCGGGCGGTCAGTGAGCGCGGGGGTCAGGTTGAGATCACCCTCCCGAAGAACGAGCGGACCCGCATCGTGCCCGTCCCGGCAGTGCTCATGGACGAGCTCCGGGAGCATCTGGAGACGCGTGTTGGCCCGGCGCCCGAGGACGAGGTGTTCCGGGGAGAACGCGGTGGCCATCTTCGGCGCGGGAACTGGCGGTCGGTGGCTCATTGGCGCCCTGCCGTGGAGAAGGCCGGTTTGCCGGCGAACTTCCACTTCCACGATCTCCGCCACACCGGCAACCACCTGGCCGCGCAGACGGGCGCATCGACGCGGGAGCTCATGCAGCGGATGGGGCACTCCACGGTGCGAGCGGCGATGATCTACCAGCACGCCACGGACGCCCGTTCGCGGCACCTGGCGGACCGTCTGGACGCACTGATTCGCGAACAGCGAGGTGAGTCATGAGGACGCGCGGGGCGACCTCATGTGGCTCGTTCGCGGCTCGCTGCCTCGGAGACGAGACCGGGTTGGGGTCAGCAGGGGCCGCTCTTGCCGCTCCCACCTGCGGAAACGTCTGGAGCCGATGACGGGAATCGAACCCGCGTGTCCAGCTTGGGAAGCTGGCGCTCTACCATTGAGCTACATCGGCCGGTCACGTCCGGTCAGCCCGGCGTGGAGCCGTCATCGACGTGATGCGCTGGGAAGTCTAACCCACCCAAGGAGCGTGCCATGCCCCTGCCCCAGCTGCTCCAGGGCCGGCTCCGCCTGCCGGTCGTCGCGGCTCCGATGTTCCTCACCAGCGGCCCCGATCTGGTGATCGGCTGCTGCCGGGCCGGGATCGTCGGCTCCTTCCCGGCCCTGAACCAGCGCACCACCGAGGGTTTCGAGGAGTGGCTCACCCAGATCGAGGCTGCCCTGACCGCCGATGACGCCCCGTTCGCGGTCAACCTCATCGTGCACTCTTCCAACAAGCGGGTCGAGGACGACCTCGCCGCGATCGTGCGCCACAAGGTCCCGATCGTCATCACCAGCCTTGGCGCCGCCTCGACGGTCGTCGACGCGGTGCACTCATACGGCGGGGTCGTCTTCCACGACACGACGAACACGCGCTTCGCCCGCAAGGCTATCGAGGCAGGAGTCGATGGGCTCATCCTGGTGACCGCCGGCGCGGGCGGGCACGCCGGCACGATCAACCCGTTTGCTCTCGTCGCCGAGATCCGGGCCATCTGGGATGGCACGATCTTGCTGTCTGGCTGCGTGTCCACCGGCGGGGACGTCCTTGCCGCGCAAGCGATGGGTGCTGATCTGGCCTACATGGGAACTCGGTTCTTGGCCACGCAGGAGTCTCTTGTCGTCGAGGAGTACAAGCAGATGGTCCTCGACTCCGGGGCCGGTGACATCGTCTATACCCCCTCGATCAGCACTCTGCCGGCGAGCTTCTTGCGGGCGTCCATCGTCCGCGCCGGCCTTGACCCGGATGACCTGCCGCCCCCCGGCAAGGTTGACCTGGGCCACGTCACCAACCCGCACGACGCGGCTCACCGCACCGCGAAGGCGTGGCGAGACGTGTGGTCCGCTGGGCAGGGGGTCGCCGCTGTCGACGAGGTGCTCCCGGTGGCCGAGCTGGTCGACCGCCTCGAGGTGGAGTATGCCGCCGCCAAGGCCCGGATCGCCTGACCTGGCGCTACCTTCTCAGCGTGGGTGGCTGCCGACGCGCCCGGGATCCCGCGCGTGTCGGCAGCCAATCGCGGCAGCCAATCGCGGCAGTGCCCATCGCCATAGTTGCCTCGTCACATCCGGCCACCCAATGCGGGCAAGCCACGGGTACCCTGACCACCGTGCTGCTCTCCGACCGCGACATACGCGCCGAGATCGACGCCGGGCGGGTCGTCCTCGACCCGTGGGACCCGTCGATGGTCCAGCCGAGCAGCGTCGATGTGCGTCTGGACCGCTACTTCCGGCTCTTCGACAACCACAAGTACCGGGTCATCGACCCGGCGGAGGACCAGCCCGACCTCACCCGCCTCGTGGACGTCGACCCCAGAGAAGGCCTCGTCCTGCATCCTGGCGAGTTCGTCCTCGGCTCGACGTGGGAGACCATCACACTGCCCGACGACCTCGCTGCGCGAGTGGAGGGCAAGTCGAGCCTGGGCCGGCTCGGACTGCTCACGCACGCCACCGCCGGCTTCGTCGACCCCGGGTTCAGCGGCCACGTCACTCTAGAGTTGTCCAACGTTGCGACCTTGCCCATCATGCTCTGGCCGGGCATGAAGATCGGCCAGCTCGCCTTCTTCCGGCTCTCCAGCAGCGCGGAGAACCCATATGGGAGTGCGGCATACGGCTCGCACTACCAGGGGCAGCGAGGGCCGACGGCGAGCCGGAGCTTCCAGAACTTCCACCGCGCCGACGTCTGAGTCGCTCCCCGATGGCCGGCCTTCGCCCACCACTGCGCGGCCTTCGCCCACGACTGCCTAGCAACCGCCCACGACTGCGCGGCAGCCGCCCACCCCACCCCCAGGGAGCGGTCCTTCTCCTGCACGGCGGTGCGGAACGCGGCTGGGTGCCGATGACCTGGTGGTCGCCGTCGTCCCTGCGGATGCTGCCCTTCGTCCCGGACCTGCATCTGTTCACCCACGAACGGGTCGCCGTCGTCCGGCTGAAGAACCGCTGGCTCGGATGGAACGGGGACGGACGCACCGCCCTCGAGGACGCCCGCTGGGCCCTCGACGTCATCCGCGCCGAGCTGCCCGGGCTGCCGATCGCGATCGTCGGGCACTCCATGGGGGGCCGGGTCGCGCTGCGGCTGGCCGGCGAGCCCGATGTGCGAGCGGTCGTCGGCCTCGCGCCGTGGATCGTCGAGGACGACCCTCTCGACATCCCGGATGCCGTCCAACTGCTCCTCATGCACGGCTCGTGGGACCGGATCACCGACCCCGCCCTGACGGCGCGTCTCGCGGCATCCCTGCGGGACGAGGGGAAGCGGGCCCTCTTCGTCGGGGTCAACGGCATCCACTCGATGCTGCTTCACCCGGGCACCTGGCATCGCACGACGGCCCGCTTCGTCCGGGATGTTCTGCTCGACGGGGACGTGCCCCCTGGCGGGGACGTGCTGCTCGACGGGGACGTGCTGCCTGGCGGGGACGTCCCGCTCAGGAGGCGCCGTCGGCTCGGTCCGGGTGCAGGCCCACCCAGCTGACCAGAGCGCCGAGACCGAGCAGCACCGCGCACACCAGCATGGACACCCGGTGCGCATGGGTCATCGCGACCGGGTCACGGTAGGCGTCCCCGGACAGCCCCCCGAGCACCGGCAACGCAGCAACCGCGAGCAGAGACCCAGCCCGAGCGACCGCGTTGTTCACCCCGCTGGCGGTCCCGGCATACGCATCAGGCACGGCAGCGAGGACGGTGGCGGTCAGTGGGGCGACCAGCAATGCCAGCCCCAGGGCGAAGAGCGTCATCCCCGGCAGGACCGCGGTCCAGCCCGAGCCGGCGCCGACCCCGACGAGCGCAAGCACCCCGAGGGCGCACAGCGCAGGACCCACACTCATCGGCACCCGGGGGCCGATGCGCGCCGACAGCGCAGCCGCCCTCGAGGACAGCAGCAGCAAGGCAATTGTCACCGGCAGCCCGGACAGGCCTGCGGCCAGCGCGCTCCATCCCGCCGAGACCTGCAGTTGCAAGACGAGGACGAACATCACCGCCCCGAGCGCTCCATAGACGAGCAGGGTCATCAGGTTCGCTGCGGTGAAGACCCGTACGGACCACAGGAAGGCCGGTACCAACGGGTTCGTGGTCCGCCGCTCGAGGAGGACGTATGCCGTCAGCGCGCCGACGGCGAGGAGGATAGTCGCCGCGGTGAGCATCGGACTGAACTCGCGGGCCCCGGTGAACGCGAAGGTCAGGGCACCCAGTGCCAGTGCGGTCAGGCTCGCCCCGGCGACGTCGAAGCCACCCTCCTCGCTGCCACCCTCCTGGCTGCCACCCTCCTGGCTGCCACCCTCCTGGCTGCCACCCTCCTGGCTTTGAGAGCGAGGCGCCCGGCTCTCCGGGGCGGCCCACCGGGCGAGGGCGATGACGAGCACACACAGCGGCACATTGATCCCGAACACCCACCGCCACGATGCGTGGTCGACGAGCCATCCGCCGATGAACGGCCCAGCAGCCCCAGCGAGCCCGGAGACCCCGGCCCAGGTCCCAATCGCTGGCGCACGGTCCGTTGGGGCGAACGAGGACTGGATAATCGCCAGCGCCCCGGGGGTGAGCAGCGCCCCACCGACCCCTTGGACGACCCGAATGGTGATGAGCAGGCCGATCGTTGGAGCGAGCGCGCAGCCGATCGAGGCGAGCAGGAAGATGGTCATCCCGAGCAGATAGATCCGTCGCCTGCCGAACCGGTCCCCGAGCCCGCCGCCAGCGAGTACGAGTGCGGCCAGGGCCAGGAGGTATCCCGTGACGACCCACTGCAGCTGCCCGATCGACGCGCCGAGGTCGGTGCCGATGTGCCGTAGCGCGACGTTGACGACACTGCCGTCCAGGATCGCGATGCCCGATCCGAGCGTCAGCGCCGCGAGAGTGACCCGCCCTCGCCTCGAGGATCGGATGAGGAATGCCGTCTCGCCCACGCCAGACAGGTTAGGTTGGCTTCACCGATCCACCGCGCGAGGGGCTTCGATGATCCGATTCGAGGGCGTGAGCAAGGAGTATGCCGGAGGCACACTCGCCGTCGATCAGCTCACCCTCACCGCGCCCACCGGGAAGACCACCGTCCTGGTCGGACCGAGCGGGTGCGGCAAGACCACGTCGCTGCGGATGGTCAACCGGATGATCGAACCGACTCGGGGCACGATCAGCCTGGACGGGGTGGATACCGCCAGCGTGCGGGCCAGTGAGTTGCGGCAGGGGATCGGCTACGTCATCCAGCACGGCGGACTCTTCCCGCATCTGAGCATCCTGGACAACATCGGGACCGTCCCACGGCTCCTCGGGTGGGACCGGCGAGCGATCCGGGACGTCTCGATGGAGCTCATGGAGCGGGTCGGACTCGACCCCTCGCTCGCGCATCGCTACCCGAGCCAGCTCTCGGGAGGGCAGCAGCAGCGCGTCGGGGTGGCCCGGGCCCTGGCAGCCGACCCGCCGGTGATGCTCATGGACGAACCGTTCTCAGCGGTCGACCCCGTCGTGCGCGAGCAACTCCAGGATGAGTTCCTCCGGCTTCAGGGTGAACTGGGCAAGACGATCATCCTCGTCACCCACGACATCGACGAAGCGATCAAGCTCGGTGACCTCGTCGCGGTCATGCAGGTCGGGGGTCGTCTGGCCCAGCTCGCCGATCCCGCCACACTCCTGGAGCACCCGGTCAACGACTTCGTCGCGGACTTCCTCGGGCGGGACCGGGGATATCGCGCTCTGGGGTTCCGGGCGGCGCCCCGGCTGCCGCTGCACCCCGAGAACACCCTGCTCCTCGGCGAGGCCCCGGGGGCGGGCCTGGCGGAGTGGGCGCTCGTCCTCGACGATGAGCGGCGCCCACTGGGTTGGGTGCGCCCGGAGCAGCTCGGCGGTCCGGTCCAGCGCACCGACCTGCACCGGGGCGGGACCATCGCCGCGCTCGGCGGCTCGCTGCGGGCCGCCCTGGACGCGGCCCTGTCCTCACCGAGCCGGCGCGGCGTCATCGTCGACGACGCCGGGGCGTTCGCCGGGACAGTCACAGCCGCCGAGGTGATCGCCCTCCTCGACAACACACATCCAGCCGACGACGCGGACCGGGCTGGGCGGCCGTGAACTGGACCCTGGAGCATTGGCAGGACATCCTGGACCTCACCCGGGCCCACGTCATCTTGTCCGCGCTCCCGCTACTGTTCGGTTTCGCACTCGCCCTGCCGCTAGGGTGGCTCGCCCGGCGCTGGTCCGCGGCATACCCCATCGTGGTTACCAGCACCGGCCTGCTCTATACGATCCCCTCGCTGGCCTTGTTCATCCTTATGCCGATGATCCTGCAGACCCGGATCCTCGACCCGGTCAACGTCGTCGCCGCGATGACGGTCTACACCGTGGCCCTACTCGCGCGCACCGTCGCCGACGGGCTGGGGTCGGTGCCCGACGAGGTGCGCTCTGCGGCGATCGCGATGGGCTACCGGGGGATCAGGCGGTTCGTCACGGTCGACCTGCCGCTCGCCGTCCCGGTGATCACGGCGGGGCTGCGAGTGGCGGCGGTGAGCAACGTGAGCATCGTCAGCGTCGCCTCACTCATCGGCGTAGCCCAGCTCGGCAACCTGCTCACGGACGGGTTCAACCGGGCCATCGCCGGTGAACTGGTGACCGGCATCATCGCCTGCCTGCTCCTCGCGCTGATCTTCGACCTCGTCATCCAGGGTGCCGGGCGAGCGCTGACGCCGTGGCTGCGGGTGCGACAAGGGGCGGCGTGATCGCACAGATCTGGCAGTGGCTGACCGCATCGTCGTCGTGGACCGGGACCGACGGCATACCCGTTCGGGTGGGGGAGCACCTCTGGTATTCCTTCGTCGTCGTCGTCATCGCCGCGCTCATCGCGATCCCCACTGGCCTGTATGTCGGGCACACCGGACGGGCCCGCTGGCTCATCGCTGCCGCAAACGCCGCTCGGGCCGTGCCGACGCTCGGGTTGCTCTTCGCCCTGGCCCTGTGGCTCGGGCCGCACATCCGTGGGGCACTCGCCTTCAGTGTGCCGAGCATCACCGCTCTCGTCCTGCTTGCGGTGCCACCGATCCTCGCCGGCGCCTTCGCCGGGGTGGAGGCCGTCGACCCGGCGGTGCGCGACGCCGCCGAGGCGATGGGTATGCCGCCACAGGCCGTCGTGTGGCACGTCGAGGTGCCCAACGCGTTGCCGCTCATCCTCTCCGGACTGCGTTCGGCAGTGCTCCAGGTGATCGCGACGGCGACCATTGCGGCATACATCGGTCTGGGTGGTCTCGGCCGCTTCCTCATCGACGGGCTCGCCTCCGCCGACTACCCGCAGACCGCTGGTGGCGCCCTGTTGGTGGCGCTCCTCGCGCTGATCCTCGACGGCGTGCTCGCCGTGGTCCAGCGGCTCGTGGTCTCGCCCGGAGTCGACGGGCGGGCGGCACGAAGGAGCCGCCGTGGGAAGGTCTCGCGGCGGGTGGATGTTGCAGCCTGACATCTGGGCGCCCGTGTCCTCGGGCGTCGCGCCGATCCGGAAGGTGAACCAACTCATGAAGCGCACGTCCCTGGCAGTAGCTCTCGCGGCCTGCTCAGCCCTCATCCTCGCCGCGTGCGGGAGCGGGAGTTCCAACCCGTTGTCGGCGGAGTCGCCGACCGGTGGGACAAGCGCCAGCGGCGCTCCCGTCGTCGTCGGCTCCGCGGACTTCTCCGAGTCGGTGCTGCTGGCCGAGATCTATGCCGGCGCGCTGAAGGCCAAGGGGATCAACGCGTCGACGAAGACGAACATCGGCTCGCGGGAGATCTATCTCAAGGCGCTGCAGGACGGCTCCATCCAGGTGGTCCCGGAGTACACCGGGGCGCTCGCCCTCTACTTCGACAAGAACTTCAACGAGACCGACCCTGAGAAGGTGTATGCCGCCCTGCAGAAGGTGCTGCCGGACAACTTGGTGGTGCTCGCCAAGTCCACCGCTGAGGACAACGACTCGATGGTCGTCACCAAGGCGACTGCAGATCGTCTGGGCGCCACGACGATCGAGGACCTTGCGGGCAAGAGCGAAAGTCTGACCCTGGGCGCCCCGCCCGAGTTCAAGACCAGGGCCCAGGGCTTGCCCGGACTGGAGAAGACCTATGGGCTGACCTTCGGGACGTTCCGCGAGCTCAAGGGCCAGGCGCTGGTGCAGGCGCTGGCCAATGACCAGGTTCAGGTTGCCAACATCTTCTCGACCGACCCGGCGATCCTCGTCAACGGCTTCGTCACCCTGACCGACACCAAGAAGCTGTTCGGCTCGCAGAATGTCGTGCCGCTCGTCGTGAAGTCGGAGGCGGCCCGACTCGCCCCGATTCTCGATCCGGTGTCCGCGGCGCTGACGACGGAGAAGCTCACCGCGATGCTCAAGGAGACCGACATCGACAAGAAGGACCCGGCCGCGGTGGCTGCGGAGTTCCTCACCTCGAACAACCTCGGCTAGTCGCCCACAGGCGGGAACTGACGACGGCGTCGGGGGGCGCCGGCGGCCCTTCAGTGGCCTGCCGCGGGGAGGTGCTGGTCAGTCCCAGGGATCGGGTTCGTCCCAGGGGTCGGCTTCGGCGGCCGGCGCTGGGGCTGGGGTCGGAGCTGGGGCTGGGGCGGGTGCTGGTTCGTCCCAGGGGTCGGCTTCGGCGGCCGGTGCTGGGGCTGGGGTCGGGGCGGGTGCTGGTTCGTCCCAGGGGTCGGCTTCGGCGACCGGTGCTGCGGCTGGGGTCGGGGCGGGTGCTGGTTCGTCCCAGGGGTCGGCTTCGGCGGCCGGTGCTGGTGCTGGTGCTGGTGTCGGTGCTGGGGCTGGGGCTGGTTCGTCCCAGGGGTCAGCTTCGGTCGCAGGAGCGGCGACTGAAGCCACGGCAGCTGGCACAGGCGCCGTGGGTGGCACCGGAGCCGGCGCCGGTGCCACGGCGGGCGGGGCAGCCTCAGCTGTTGACGACACTGCGGTTCCCCCCTCCGGTTCCTGGCCTCCCCGCCGCACGGCGGCCAGGAGCATCTGGGCCACATCGACAACCTCGACGTTCTCACCGATCCCCTGGGACTGCTTCGCGGTGAGGCCGTCGGACATCATCACCCGGCAGAACGGGCAGCCGATGGCGATCCGTTCGGCGCCGGTGGCGAGCGCCTCCTCGGTGCGGTTCATGTTGATCCGCGTCCCGAGCTTCTCCTCCATCCACATGCGAGCACCGCCCGCGCCGCAGCAGAACGACTTCTCCCGTGCGCGGTCCATCTCCCGCAATTCCACACCCGGCAGTGAGCCGATGAGCTCACGTGGTGGGGCATAGACGTGGTTGTGCCGCCCGAGGTAACACGGGTCGTGGTAGGTCACTGTCGCAGCCGTCGACGCGGCATTCCTCGCCGACGACATGCCGGGAGTATCCGCGGGCCGGGAGACCGGCACGAGCCTCTTGTCCCGCACGAGCCGGTTGAGCAACTGGGTGTGGTGCAGCACCTCATAGCGGGCCGCGTCGTCGATCTGGAGGTACTCGTTCTTCAGCGTGTTGAAGCAGTGGGCACAGGTGACGACGATCTTGGTCACCTTGTGCTCGGCGAAAGTCTCGATGTTCTGCGCGGCCAGGCTCTGGAAGAGCAACTCGTTGCCGGCACGGCGGGCGGAGTCGCCGGTGCAGGTCTCGCCAGCACCAAGGACCGCGAAGGAGACGCCAGCAGTGTCGAGCAGTTCGGCAACAGCCCGGGTGGTCTTCTTCGCACGATCCTCGTAGGCGCCGGCGCATCCGACCCAGAACAGCCAGTCCACATCCGCCGCAGACTCGACGTCCTCACCGAGGACCCGCACCGGGAACGGCAGGTCCTTGGCCCAGTCCAGGCGGGCCCGAGCCCCCATCCCCCAGGGGTTGCCTTTGCTCTCCATGTTCTTGAACAGCCCGCCGAGCTCGGACGGGAACGCGGACTCGATGAGGACCTGGTAGCGGCGCATATCGATGATGTGGTCGACGTGTTCGATGTCGACGGGGCACTGCTCGACACAGGCGCCGCAGGCGGTGCAGGACCACAGCACGTCGGCGTCGATCACCGCGTCCGGCCCGTGCGGGTTGTATGCCGTCAGCGGCGCCTGTGGGTCGTAGCCGGTGTCTCCGACGAGGGCGAGCTCGGCCCAGTTCACCGGTCCAGAGGCAGGGGCCTGGTCTGCAGCGGCGCTCGGTCCTCCCATGCGTTTCCAGTAGTCGACGCTGTGCGGGGGAGCGGCGGCCGCGGCAAGTGCCTTCTCGACGTCCCCGCCGCTGTCGCGCAGGGCCCGCAGATAGGGCGCCTTGGCGCTGGCGTGCCAGCGCATGGTCATCATCAGCAGCTTGGGGGAGAGCGGCTTGTCGGTGTTCCAGGCCGGGCACTGCGACTGGCAGCGGCCACACTCGGTGCACGTGGAGAAGTCGAGCAGCCCTTTCCAGGTGAAGTCCTCGATGTGGCCGACACCGAGGACCGGCTCGGCGTCGCTGTCCTCCTCGGCGGCGGCCTCCATCGCCTCCATCGAGAATGTCCGCCCACCGCCCATGAGCATCGGCTTGAGGGTTCCCAGCGCGGTGCGCCCGGAGGGCTCCCGCTTGAACCAGATGTTCGGGAAGGCGAGGAAGCGGTGCCAGGCCACCCCCATGTCCGGCTGCACCGAGATGGTGATCATCCACGCGAACGACACCAGGATCTTGACCATGGCGACGAGATAGACGACGTTGGCGATGCCCGGCAGGGACAACCCGGACCACATCCCGGCGGCCCAGCCGGTGAGCGGGAAGTGCAGGGCGAGTGTGGTTCCCGGTTCTCGCTGGCCGACCATGGCTGCCTCGAGGGTGCGCAACGCGATGATGCACAGGCAGACCATGAAGATGGTG
The DNA here is from genome assembly GCA_039812375.1 of Phycicoccus sp. Classification (GTDB taxonomy): domain Bacteria; phylum Actinomycetota; class Actinomycetes; order Actinomycetales; family Dermatophilaceae; genus JAGOME01. The sequence continues at coordinate 14,923 of JBDIAO010000033.1, forward strand.
AACTCGACGTAGTACGCCTGCCACCACACGGACCCGAAGAACCGTGAGCGTCGCCCACCGACCCCCTCGGCCGAGCGCGGGTGGTTCCGTTGCCGGATGGTGATCAGGACGATGATGCCGACCAGCCCGGTCCATGCGAAGAGCTCGATGACCCACTCGAAGGGGGGGAAGTGCCCGATCACCGGCAGTCGGTAATCCGGCTGGACGAGCTGGAAGAAGGCGTTGACGAGGGTGGCGAAGAGGATGAAGAAGGACAGCGCGGTGAACCAGTGCGCCACGGCGACCACCGGCAGCCGTGACATCCGGGTGTGTCCGAAGAACTCCCGCACCACGGTCATCGTCCGGGCCCCAGGGCTGCCCGTCCGGGAGGGGTCGGCCTGCCCCAGCCGGTAGGTGGACACGAAGCGGCCGACCTGGCGAGCAAGCAGCGCCCAGCCGATCAGCGGGATGACGAAGCAGAGCACGAGTGCGATCACCTGGATCGGCCCCAGGCCACCGAACGCGGCATCCGGACGCGGCACGATGTCGACGTCGGGCACGGCATACGAGCTCGCCACGACCGGCGGGAGCATGAGGGCGGACATGCCCGGGAGTCTAGTGACCGTGCGCTCCCGGCCCTATTGGTTGTGACGGCGCACGCAGAGGGGTCGGAACGTGAGACGGCCAGACAGCTGGGAATAACTTGATGTTGGAATGCGCATAACACGATGTTCGGTCTGAATTGGCCGTCATCGACCTGTCACCGTCGGGTGCGAAACTCGACCCGGAACCAGCCTCGGGAGCACACCACCATGCCCATCCACTCCGATGTCACCCAGATCGTCGGCAACACCCCGCTCGTGCGGATCAACCGGATCATCGACAGCGAGGCCACTGTGGCGGTCAAGCTCGAGTCGGGCAACCCCGCGAACTCGGTGAAGGACCGGATCGGGGTGGCGATCGTCGATGCCGCGGAGGCCTCCGGGGAGTTGCTCCCGGGGGGAACGATCGTCGAGGCGACCTCGGGCAACACCGGGATTGCGCTGGCCATGGTCGGCGCCGCTCGCGGCTATCAGGTCGTCCTGGCCATGCCGGAGACGATGAGCCGGGAACGCCGGGCGCTGCTGCGGGCGTATGGCGCTGAGCTTGTCCTGACCCCCGGCTCCGAGGGGATGCGCGGCGCCGTCGACCGGGCGAACTCCCTCGCTGCGGAGCGGCCCGGTGCCGTCCTGGCTCGTCAGTTTGCCAACCCGGCCAACGTCGAGATCCATCGCCGGACCACCGCCGAGGAGATCTGGGAGGACACCGACGGCGCCGTCGACGTCGTCGTCGCGGGGATCGGCACCGGCGGCACGATTACCGGTGTCGGACAGGTGCTCAAGGCACGCAAGCCCGGGGTGCGGATCGTCGCCGTCGAGCCGGCCGAGTCCCCGATCCTCTCCGGCGGCGCCCCCGGACCGCACAAGATCCAGGGGCTCGGGGCGAACTTCGTCCCCGACATCCTCGACACCGATGTCTTTGACGAGATCATCACCGTCGACGCACCGACCTCGGTGGAGTGGGCCCGCAAGGCCGCGACTCAGGAGGGCCTGCTCGTCGGCATCTCCTCCGGTGCCGCCCTCGCCGCCGCCGCCCAGGTCGCCGCCCGACCCGAGTTTGCCGGCAAGACGATCGTCGCGGTGCTCCCGGACTTCGGCGAGCGCTACCTCTCGACGATCCTCTTCGAGGGTCTCGTCGACTGAGCCGCCCTGGGCGGGAGGAACAAGGAGGAACGAGGAGGAACTCATGGCAGCACTGGAGCAGGCACCGGCCCGCTCGCGGCGCCGCGCGCTGGCTGCCCTGACCCGCGCCCGGGAAGCCTTCCGTGAGGACGTCGACGCCGCGATCGCCCGGGATCCGGCTGCGGCCACCCGAGGTGACGTCATCGTCAACTCGCCGGGGCTGCACGCGATCTGGTCGCATCGGCTGGCCCATGGACTGTGGCAGCACTCGGCGACCAAGCCAGCGGCACGAATCCTGTCCACGCTCACCCGCGCGGTCACCGGAGTGGAGATCCACCCTGGGGCGCAGATCGGACGACGATTCTTCATCGACCACGGAATGGGCGTGGTCATCGGGGAGACCGCAGTGGTCGGGGACGACGTCATGCTCTATCACGGGGTCACCCTCGGTGGGCGCACCCTCGCGCGTGGCCACAAACGGCACCCGACTGTCGGTGACGGGGTGACCATCGGTACTGGCGCCCGAGTGCTCGGCGACATCGAGATCGGCGCCGGGGTGCAGATCGGGGCAAACTCGGTCGTCGTCAAGGACGTCCCGGCCGGGGCGGTCGCGACCGGGATTCCGGCGCGGGTGCGTTTCCCCGAGCACGGGGAAGACCCGTATGAGGCCTTATTCCGGGACCCCGCGCTGTTCATCTGAGCACCCAGTTGGCGCCGAAAAGGCAGAAGGCTCCCGCCTGCGGGACCTGCGCCACCGCTTGGCTCAGCGCCTGGGCCGCTGGTGTCCGGCGAGCCAGCAGCGCGTGGTACGCGACCATCGCCTCGGCTGCGGCGTCGTCGGGCAGTGGTGCCACTGCGGCTACGACGCTGGGGACGCCGCGCGCCAGGAGCGCGGCGGCGAAGCCCAGTGGCTCGTCCCCAGGGCGGACTTCGGCGCGACCCACCTCACAGGCGGAGAGGACGACGTGCTGGGCGCCGGGGTTGCTGGGGATCTCGTGGCCGAAGAGCGGACCGTCATAGGTCAGGATCGAGGACAGCAGTGGGTTCTCCTGCTTGTGCTCGCCGTGCGCGACGATGTGCACGACAACGTCGCGCAGACCGTTCATGATGTCCCGCGTCGTCGCACCGTCGTGGTGGTGCACGGGCACTCCGCCCGCAGCCCACGTCTGCGCCACGCGGCGGACTTCTTCGCCACCCAGGGTCGGTCCCGGGCCGGCGAGGACGTGGACAGCACCGGTCCCGGAGGACTCCCGGTGCGCCAGCCAGTGAGTTGCCGACGGACTGACGATGACGCCTCGCCCGGCCAGCGTGCCCAATCGCAGCCATGGCAGGGACAACAGCTCCCGGGTCGGGACGACGACGACCGTCGAGGCGTCCGGGATGCCCTGAAGCAGGCTCTGGTCGGCTCGACGCAACCGGGTGTCGACCGCAGCCCCGACGATCCGGCGCAGAGCCGGGACGTGCCGAGCGTGCGCGAGGTCGTGGTGGGCCAGGGTCAGTGACCGCACCAGCTCCTGGATCTGCGCCGCGGGCCCGAGGTCGTGCCTGCGGGCACTGTGCCCGGTCAGGTCGATCCGGTGCAGGTGGGCGTCGTGGATGTGGAAGGCGACGACGGCCGTCTGGGTTCTGGAGAGCGCTGCCTGCACCGACGAGCCGCTGGCTGCCCGCGAAGCAGGTCCAGCGCCAGCGCCGGACCGCTCCCGCTCGCGCTCGACGACGGCTCGCTCGAGCGTGGCGCATCGGTCCTGCAAGGATCGGGGGGCGTTGTCGGCGAGGAGCCCCAGCTCGTGCCGTACCCGCCGGTACTCGGACAGCAATTCGCGGTCGGTGGGGTCTTCGACCTGCAGCGGGACCGCCCGCAAGGAGGTCGCCCGCCAGCGCTCGGCGGCGGTGAAGATCGCCACTGCTGAGGACCGTCCATGGGCCCGATCAAGGTCGAGGGCACGCAGCCGCCGGCTGTGTACTGCCAGGGCTGCCCGCAGCTCCAGGCTTCCGGAGGTCCCTTGCTGACTCGCGGCGGTCCGCGCCGCCGAGGTGAGGACCCGCTGTGCTCGGGCGGGGTCGCCGGTGGCCACATGCAAGCGCACGGTCAGGTAGTCCAGGTGAAGCTGTGCCGGCAGGCTGCGGGTGCGCTGCCGAGAGGCACGCACGAGAAGGGATTGTGCGAGCTCGCTCTGGCCGGTGACGAGCGCCGCTTCCAGGGCGACCCGATCAGCGAGTTCCCGGTTGGGATCGGCGACGGACTCCGGCAGGAGGGCGGCGCGCTGGGCCGCTGGGGGCAATCGGCCACGGACGAGGTCGACCAGTGCGCGGACGAGGTCGGCGTGTTCGGCCCGCACTACCGCCCCCCGGGCCCGGAAGGCCGAGGTGGCTCGTCCGGCATACCGCCGCGCCTGAGCTGGGTCGTCCCGCAGCAGTGCGCACAGGGCAAGATGGAGTTCGACCTCACCGATCTCCACGCGCTGGGCGTTCCGGCGGGCCGTGGACAGCGCGTCCTGCAGCCGTTGCTCGGCCTCGTCGACGAGACCGGCATCCATCAGCGCCTGGGCGAGGTCGAGGTCGCTGCGGGCCGAGTTCACCCCGGGGTCGATCTCCCGAGCCTGGCGGAGCACGGCCAGCGCACCGGGCAGATCGCCCTGCACGTGCAGCAGACAACCGAGGTTGTGGGTCGCCTTGAAGACCTGGTGATCCAGGCCACCGGCACGAGCCCGGGCGAGGGCATCCTCCAGTGACCGGCGTGCCGAGCCGAACGCCCCCATCGACAAGTGGGCCAGCCCGGCGTTGAGCAGCGCCGCGCACTGCTCGCTCACTGGCAGCAGATCCAGGGAGGGCAGGACATCGTCGAGGCGGTCCAAGGCCTGCGTCCAGCTGCCGGTGGTTGCATGGATCGCCGCCTCTTGCAGGTCGCATCGGGCTGCCAGCAACGGCGAGTTCGACCCGTCGGCCAGCGCCCGGGCCTCGTCGAGGACCGCCAGCGCGGCATCGTGCCCCTGCAGCGCCAGGACGGTCAGGGCCGAGGTGATCAGGATCCGTCCCCGGGTGTCGTCCTCGCCCGGCGCACTCGCATCCAGCCGGCGCAGCGCCTGCTTCTCCAGGCGGGCGGCATACCGGTAGTGCCCCATCGAGTTGGCCCGCACGGCTGCTCGTTGAAGGTCGGCGACGGTCGCGGCGGCGATCCAGCTCCTCCTTCGTGGCCTGTGGACGTGTGTTCCCGGCGGCTCAGATCTCGAAGGCCGGGGTAATGATCGGTGTGCTGCCAGGGCGATGGAAGACCAGGTGAGTCAGTCCGCGCTCGACGAGGGCGAAGTCGAAGCGCCCTTCCTCGTCACTGGTGGTCGAGGCGGACTGTCCTCGGCAGCTCAGCTCGATCTCGGTGTCCGGGCTGGTCCAGCCGTGCAGGCCGGCCAAGTTGCCGCGCCGCTCCTCGATGGTCACCATCGCGGCGAAGCCCTCGCTCTCGAACGACATCGTCGTCGCGCGCTGGTAGGCGGTGCCCCGGGTGCTGCCCACCGGCTGATCGGCGATCCGGGCAACTTCGGCCTCGAGCGCCGCGACGGTCATCGCGAACTGGATGCGATCGACCAGCCCGGTCGGGACCGGATCGCTCTGCTCCAGGATGGTTCGCAGTTCGGCGAGCGTGTCGGTGTCCACGGTGTCGAGCTGGCCCGCGGCGAGCACCCTTTCGACGTCCTCGCTCACCGGGCCACCCCCCATGCCGAGTCCCTCTGCAACGACAGTCGGAGCTTGGCCAGGCATCGTCCTCGCGTCGGGCCGATGCTGCCCACCGGCATACCGAGCGCTTCGCTGACCATGTGGTAGTTGGGCCGGTCCACATAGGCGATGAGCAGGAGCAGGTGGCGACAGCGACTGGACAGGGCCTGCACGTGACGCCAGAGCACCTCCTGACTCGCCGTCCGCAGCACGATGTCCTCGGGCACGTCCCTGGTTGCGGTCTCTGGGAGCTGACCGGGGTCGGTGACCGAGCCTCGGTCGAGTGCCCGCCGTTGCTGCCAAGCTCCTCGACGGACAGTCGTGAGTAGCCATTTCAGGGTTGCCGTGGGGTCCTCGATGCGGTCGGCGTGCTCCAGGAGCCGCACCCAGGCCGTCTGGACCACATCCTCGGCCGTGGCTGCGTCGACGCCTTGGCTTCGCGCAAGCCGCCAAAGCAGGGGGGTGAGTTCGGTGACCAGGGCCGGTAGCAGGTCGGTGTGTCCGTCACGGTATGCCGTCAAGGCTGCGGCCACGCGGCCGGCGAGGTCGGTTGTGGTCGGCATCGTCAGCACCCGCTCATGACCTGGGCGACACACTGGCGCGCCTGCTGGACCCGGTCGGCGGGACTGCGCGCGGCTGCGGCCAGCCCAGCAGCGATCTCGGCCAGCCCAGCAGCGATCTCGCCCGCCAACGCGGGAGCGGCGAAGGATGTTCCGCTCCACACGCCGAACCCGCTGCTGAAGTCGTCCGGGTCGATGGTGCTGCGCCGCTGCGGGATACCCTTCGCACCGGTGGCCAGGGCCGGCTGCCACGAGCCGTTGAGGGTGGTCGGCATGGTGCTGACCACTGATGTCCCCGCTCGGTAGGCAGTGACCCACTGCCCGGTGTTGGAGTATGCCGCCACGCTGCGGCCGCCCGGGTTGGTCGCGCCGACGCTGACCAGCGGCGCGCCCGGCATACCACTCCTGGCGAAGGCCGCCGGATAGAACTCGGTGGTCGTCGCGTCGTTGCCCGCGCCAGCCACCACGGTGACGCCCAGATCCGACAGTGCCCGCAGGACCCGAAGGAAAGCGGACTCGTCGTCGAAGGCTGCGGGTGTCTCGTGGTAGTAGCCGAAAGACAGCGAGACGACGTCGATCTCCGCTCCGGTGCCGTGGGTGAGGGCATGCTTCGTCAACAGGGTCAGCGCGACGAGAGCGTCCATGATGTCCCCCTCGTCGGCGACGCCGTCGCCGTACATGACGGGGACGGAGAGGATCTCGGCCTGGGGGCACCGTTGCCGGATGATCCCCGCGATGAACGTGCCGTGCCCGGCGAGCGGATCGAGCCGACCGTTGACGGTGTCGATCGTCACGCCGGTCCGCTCAGGGTCGTCCTGGGGGGCGAAGCGCAATCCGACCCGGTGTCCGGCGATACGCACGTCCCGGGTGATGCCGTCACCTTCGGGGAACCAGTCATGAGCGCCGACGCCGGTGTCCAGGATGGCAACCCGGGGGCCCGGCGCTCCAGGAACACGTCCGCTGGCGCCAGCCCAGGTGACCGGCTCCCGACCCCCGCCGATGGCGTACGGGTCGCTGATCCCGTCGGCGTGCCCGATGCCGTCGGCGTGACCGATGCCGTCGGCGTGACCGATGCCGTCGGCGTGCCCGATGCCGTCGGCGTGCCCGATCCCGTCGGCGTGCCCGCAGGTGATCACGGCGTGTCGCAGGGTGACCTCGGGCACCGGCCCGCCGGCGGCAGCTCGGAGGTGTTGGAGGAGGGTCCACGCGTCGGGTGCCGGACCGACCTGTCCAGGAGTGACCTGGATCCGCACCGGGGTGAGCGCCAACTCATCGGCGAACTCGACCACGTCGAGGGAGCGGGCGATGCGTTCGATGGTGGTGGACTCGGGGAAGGTGGCTGTCCACGGAATGCCCGATCGCTCGATGGCCCCCTGGAACCGCTCCCGCCACGCTGCGGCTCGGCCAGAGGGGAGGCCGCGTACGAGAAGCTGGTCCGACACGTAAGCGGTCGAATGGACCTCGACCGGATGATGGGGCGCGGTGTCGCTGCCGTCGACACCCACCTGCACGGTGAGCGCGGGGTCGAGCACCCGGGCGTGCAGGCGTCGCGCAGCGGTCCCCGGCAGAAGCACCCCGGCGCGCCGAGACCCCACGGGCGGCGCGAACTCCCCCGCCGGCTCGTCCGGGACCGGGTCGTCAGGCGGGTTCGGCATGGCGGGTTCTCCTTCGAGTTCGGCTGTGCCGACGCAGGACTGTGTCGCTTAGCGCCAGGGTAGTGCGGTACTTCCCGGTAGTCAGGAGCGTCGACAACGGCCCCTGATACATCGCCGATGCATCGTCGGTGCCGTGCGTGGCAGGCGCCGCCGGCGACGCCCTCTACGCTGGTCAGTGCCCGGTCAGGTGCTCGCGCGACTGCCCGGCGAAGGAGGGCTCGCATAGTGGCCTAGTGCGGCGGTCTTGAAAACCGCTATGGCGGCAACGTCATCGTGGGTTCGAATCCCACGCCCTCCGCCTCGTGGATGACCCGCGCCGAGGAGGCCTCGGTGCTCACCAAGCGCAAGCAACAAGCGCGGGATGGGTGCTCGATGGGCACAAGTGCGCCATCACTGGTAGGTTCTTCACCGGTTGCACAACAGCAGTTCTTGCAGGTCGCAGTACACGCCCGTCTGTGTCATACCAGACGGGCGTCGATGTGTCCGAGGCGAACCTTTCGCCGCGGCTTGGGGTGCCGTGCAATCAGGGGCGTCGCAAGTCTGCGGCGTTCAGGTGCTACACGAAGGAAGATCTACCCCATGGCACAGGGCACCGTGAAGTGGTTCAACTCCGAGAAGGGCTACGGGTTCATCGCCCAGGACGGTGGCGGGCCGGACGTGTTCGTCCACTACTCCGCCATCGAGACCCAGGGCTACCGCACCCTCGAGGAGGCGCAGCGCGTCGAGTTCGAGGTCACCCAGAGCCCCAAGGGGCCGCAGGCAGACCAGGTCCGCCCGCTCTGACCGACGCACCCACAGCGTCCGACATCGGCTCTCCACCCCCTGCGGGTGGAGAGCCGATGTCGTGTGCCGCTCACGAGGGTCGGGGTGATGTGGACGGATGTACAGGGCCCCTGCAGGTTGAGCCCGTACACTCCGCTGAGGAACTGTGCCGATCAGGGGCGGCGCGAACTGACGGAAGGACCTCCCGTACGTGGCTTCCCGCGATGACGGTCGCCCGGGCGGACGACGCCCTGCCGCGAGCTCCCCTGCCACCCCCGTCCCCCCGCCGCCTCCGCTGTATGCACCTGATGAGCCCCTGCCCTCGCGCTCGGAGCTGCGTCGGGAGCGTCGGCGGCGTCACCGTCACCCGATCCTGCGGCGGCTGAGCTGGGTCGCTGCGGGGCTGGCGGTGCTGCTCGTGGTTCTCACGGGCGCTGCCTACTTCAAGCTGAACAGCAACATCACCAGGGTCGACGTCTCCAAGCAGCTCGGGATCCGGCCGTCGGACCCCGGAAAGACCGCAGCCAGTGCTGCAACCGAGCCGGTCAACATCCTGATTCTCGGCTCGGACACCCGCAAAGGCCTGGGGACGGACGCCTACGGTGACGACACGATCGAGGGTGGCGACCACTCCGACACCAACCTGCTCGTGCACCTTTCCGGAGACCGGACCTGGGCGACTGTGGTGTCGATCCCTCGCGACTCGATGACCCCCGCGCCACCGGACTGCTCGCCCGACGTCCCCTTCGAGCAGTGGACGGTGCGGCAGTGGAACTACAACTACCGTCAAGGCGGCGCCGGATGCACCATCCGCACGCTGGAGGGCAACACCGGGGTCTTCGTCGACCACTACGCGGCAGTCAACTTCACCGGATTCGCCAGCATGGTCGACGCTCTGGGCGGCATCGAGGTCTGCACGAAGCAGGCCATCGAGGACCCCGCGAGTGGGCTGTCCCTGACGCCGGGTCGCCACACCCTCGACGGCAAGGACGCCCTGGCCTACGTGCGCGCACGCAAGACCCTCGGCGACGGTTCGGATATCGGTCGGATCCACCGGCAGCAGGCGTTCATGTCCTCGGTCGTCCAGAAGGCGACAGCCACCTCGATCCTGCTTCGCCCGGACCGGCTCTACGCCTTCCTCGACGCCGCGACGAAGTCCTTGACCACCGACCCCGCATTGGACACCGGGGAGATGAAGGACATCGCGTTGTCCTTGCGCAAGCTCCAGGCTAAGGACGTGACGTTCGTCACGGTCCCGATCCAGGAGTACCCGGCCGACCCGAACCGGGTCGAGTGGGCTCCGGCGGCAGACCAGATCTGGGAGGAGATCAAGGCGGACCGGCGACTGGGTTCCAGCACGACGCCCTCGCCGAGCGCAGCGGCCTCGTCCATGGGTCCGCTGACCGTCTCGCCCCAGGACATCGCCGTCCAGGTCCTCAACGCCTCCGGGGTGCGCGGCCTGGCCGGCCAGGTCAGCGCGGCGCTGACCGTGCAGGGTTTCAAGAGCGTCACCGTCGGTGATGCCGCTGTCACCGACGGGGCGAAGGTCTTCTATTCCCAGGGCCAGGCCGAGGCTGCCCGGACGGTCGCGGCGGCGTTCCCCGGGGCGACGATGATCGAGCAGGAGGGGCTCGGCGAGGTCATCCAGGTCGTCCTGGGCCGAAACAGCCCGGACGTGGTGGAGATCCCCAACCGTCTGGGCACCGCCCCGCTCCCGACGCCGACGGTGCACGCCTCGTCCGCGCCTCTCCCCTCTCCCTCGGTCGGCTCGTGGGATGCCATCACGCCGCGAACGGCCGACCAGGACATCTGCTCCTGACTCGAATCCTGACTCGAAGCGGTCGACCGGGGCCGTTCATCACGTGGCGGAGGTGGAGGGATTTGAACCCTCGATGGGCGTTGACCCAAACCGCATTAGCAGTGCGGCGCCATAGACCGGACTAGGCGACACCTCCAGTGGCTCCGTCAGGGTAGCGGCCATCCCGGGCCGCAGGCAAAGTGGCCCGATAAGCGGGCAGGATGATGGTGACGCGGGTGCGCCCCGGCGCGCTCTCCACCTGGACCTGCCCGCCATGAGCCTGAGTGACCGCTGCGACGATGGACAGCCCGAGGCCGGTCGAGCCGCGTGCCCGGTTGCGGGCGTCATCGCCTCGGGTGAACCGCTCCAACACGGTGGCCTGCAGACCCTTCGGGATCCCCGGGCCGTCGTCGGTGACGGACAGACGAACCGTGTCGCCCGCTTGCTCGAGCCGGGTGACCACACGCGTCCCCTCCGGGGTATGGATCCGCGCGTTAGCGAGCAGGTTCGCGACGACTTGGTGCAACCGGGCAGGGTCACCCATGATCGTGACCGGCTGTGCCGGGAGGACGACCTCCCAGCGGTGCCCTGGCGATGCCGCCCGGGCATCGCTGACCGCGTCGATCGCGAGCCGGGACACATCGACCTCCTCGTAGGCCAGTGGGCGACCCTCGTCGAGGCGCGCGAGGAGGAGGAGGTCGTCGACGAGGGAGGACATCCGCAGCGCCTCGGACTCGATGCGGCCCAGTGCGTAGGTGATGGTGGCAGGGACCGGCTCATGCTCACGGTGGGCCAGCTCGGCATACCCACGGATGGACGCCAGGGGGGTGCGCAACTCGTGGGAGGCGTCGGCGACGAACTGCCGCACCCGCGTCTCACTCTCCTGCCGGACTTGAAGCGCACTCTCGACGTGGTCGAGGAGGCTGTTGAGGGCAAGCCCGACCTGGCCGACCTCGTTGTGTGCGGTCACGTCCTGGATGCGGACCCGAGCCGGGAGGGTGACGTCGCCGGTGTCGAGCTGGAGCCCGGAGACCTGCCGTGCGGTCGCGGCGACCTGCTCCAAGGGGTGCAGGTTGCGACGGATGAGGTGGCTTCCGCCAACCCCCACGACGAGGAGGCCGAGGATGGTCCCGATAGTGACGATGTTGACGAGCTCCTGGAGGGTGTCCTCGAGCGGGTCGATCGGCACTCCGGTGATCAGCACGGCACCGGTGTCAAACGGAGTGGCGACGAGCAGGAACTCCCCGATGTGCTCGCTGAGGTCGACCTCGCGGGGAGTTCCGCCGAGATCGGCCCGCTCGAGCGTGGCGATGTCGCTGGGGCTCAGGGATGTTCGGTTGTTGTGCCGGTCGACCACCCGGTTGATGGGATCACCTCGGGAATCGTTGACAACCATCCCGTCTCGCAAAGCCAGCCGCAGGACCACCGTCCCCCCGGATGACATCCCTGAGGTGCTGCCCTGCATGGTTCCTGGGCCGGCGATAACGCTGTCACCCCGGTCGACAGCCCGGGCCAGTTCGGTCTCGAGTTGTTGAGTGAGGTGGCTGCGCGTCTGGAGCACCGTGAAGACTCCGGCACCGAGCATGACGATGGAGTAGAGGACGATCATGCCGGCAAGCAACTGCGTGTGCAGGGTCCAGCCCCTGGGATTCACCGTGCCCGACCGTGTCACCGTGCCCGACCGCGTCACGGCGCCCGCATGTGAACGACCGTGGCGGGCGCGCCGTCCGTAGGGTCCGATCGGTCAGGGTGCCGGTTTGAGTACATAGCCGACGCCCCGCACGGTGTGGATCATGGGGGCCCGGCCGACGTCGATCTTCTTGCGCAGGTAAGAGATGTAGAGCTCGACGACGTTGGCTTGTCCCCCGAAGTCGTAGTTCCACACTCGGTCGAGGATCTGCGCCTTGGAGAGCACTCGCTTGGGGTTGCGCATGAGGTAGCGCAGGAGTTCGAACTCGGTCGCGGTGAGGTTGATTTCGGTGTCGCCCCGAGTCACGTCATGGCTGTCCTCGTCCATGGTGAGGTCCCCGACGATGAGCAGGTTCGAGGGGCCGTCGGCGACCACAGCGGTGCGGCGCATCAAGGCCCGCAGCCTGGCGACAACCTCCTCGAGAGAGAACGGCTTGGTTACATAGTCGTCGCCCCCGGCGGTCAGCCCGTGGATCCTGTCCTCCACCGCGTCCCGGGCGGTGAGGAAGAGGACCGGCACGGTCGGCAGATCGGCGCGCACGCGTCGCAGCACCTCGAGTCCGTCGAAGTCGGGGAGCATCATGTCGAGGACGACCGCATCGGGCTCAAACTCGTGGGCAACCCGGACCGCCTGCCCCCCGGTCTCGGCGGTGCGCACGGCCCATCCCTCGTAGCGAAGTGCCATCGAGAGCAACTCGGTGAGGTTGGTCTCGTCGTCCACGACGAGAACCCGCACCGGGCTCCCGTCGGCGCGAGTCAGTCTGATCGTGGAAAGAGTCGTACTGTTCACTTGATCAGTCTGCCTCTCGGGGACCCTGTAGCTACCCTCGACGGCCTGTGAAGGTCCTGTGAATCTGGGTAGGCGCATGGGGAAGGCTCGGCACCAGTGTGGTGCCGAGCCTTCGCCGTATGCCGTCAGGGCAGCCTCAGGAGGTGACCTCCAGGTTGGCCCGGAGAGTGTTGTATTCGTCGCGCATCTGGGAGGGCAGCCGGTCGCCGAACTTCTCCAGCCACTCGCCGATGAGGTCAGCCTCTCGGCCCCACTCGTCGGGGTTGACCGCGAGAGCCTTCTCGACCTGCTCGGTGGTCATGTCCAGGCCGGTGAGATCGAGCGCGTCGGCCCTGGGGACGAGCCCCACGGGGGTCTCGATCGCGTCGGCCTCGCCCTCAAGGCGCTCGACGATCCACTTCAGCACGCGGGCGTTGTCACCGAATCCCGGCCAGAGGAAAGAGCCGTCCTCGTCCCGCCGGAACCAGTTGACCTGATAGATCCGCGGCAGCTTGTCTGCGTCGGCCTGCTTGCCGATCTCCAGCCAGTGGTTGACGTAGTCGCCGGCGTTGTAGCCGATGAACGGCAGCATGGCCATGGGGTCACGGCGGACCACGCCAACAGCTCCGACT
>JBDIAO010000034.1:0-27480 GCA_039812375.1 Phycicoccus sp.
CAGTGGGTCGATGCCGTCGCCGGCGGCCAACGGACCATCCTCTGCCCGGCGACCGGTGAAGTCGTCGGAGCTGTTCCGGAGGCCGACGAGGCCGACACCTTGTCGGCCATTGCCGCAGCGGACCGGGCCTTCGCCGACGGCGCCGGGGCCTGGCCGAGGACCCCGACGGGTGAACGTGCCGCACTGCTCGAGCGGGTCGCGGAGATCCTCAAACGGGATAAGGAGAGCATCGCTCGCGCCGAGGCCCTCGACACCGGCAAGCGATACGTCGAGGCTGAGTACGACGTCGACGACGTCGTCTCGGTCTTCGAGCACTATGCCCGCGTCGGGGCCACCCACTCGAGCGGACGCAGCGTCGACACCGGACGCGAGGGGATCGAGTCCCGAGTCGTCAAGGAGCCGATCGGGGTCTGCGCCCTGATCACTCCGTGGAACTACCCACTGCTCCAGGCGAGTTGGAAGGTCGCGCCCTGCCTGCTCGCCGGCAACACCTTCGTCCTCAAGCCGAGCGAGATCACCCCGCACTCGACCATTCTCCTCGTCCGGGCCCTCGAGGAGGCCGAGCTGCCCGCCGGGACGGCCAACCTCATCTTGGGTACCGGGCCGGGCTGCGGCGCGCCGCTGTCCACCGACCCGAGGGTGGCCCTGGTCTCGTTCACCGGCAGCCTCGCGGTGGGCCGGCATCTCATGGCGGCCGCGGCCCCCACCGTCAAACGGGTCGCGCTCGAACTCGGTGGCAAGAACCCCAACATCGTCTTCGCCGACGCAGACCGCGACGCTGCCCTGGACAACGCGCTCACTGCGGTCTTCCTGCACTCCGGACAGGTGTGCTCGGCCGGGGCCCGGCTCATCGTCGAGTCCTCCATCGCCGACCGGTTCGTCGACGACCTGGTCGAAGCAGCCCGCGGCATTCGTCCTGGCCTGCCCTTCGACGAGGCCGCCCAAACCGGGTCATTGACCTCTGCAGCCCACCTGGCCAAGGTCGAGGCGTATGTCGCCGCGGGCTTGGCCGAGGGCGCCCGACTGCGCTGTGGCGGCAGCCGCCCGGACGACCCCGCCCTGGCGCACGGCTACTACTACCTGCCCACCGTGTTCGACCAGTGCCGTTCCCAGATGCATGTCGTCCAGGAGGAGTCCTTCGGCCCGGTGCTCACCGTCGAGACCTTCACCACCGAGGACGAGGCGGTCGCGCTGGCCAACGACTCGATCTACGGCCTGGCCGGTGCGGTGTGGACCAGTGACGACGCTCGAGCCGATCGGGTCGCGGCGCGGCTGCGGATGGGTACCGTGTGGATCAACGACTACCACCCCTATGTCGCACCGGCCGAGTGGGGCGGCTACAAGCAGTCCGGCGTCGGCCGCGAACTCGGCGAACTCGGCCTCGAGGAGTACCAGCAGACCAAGCACATCTGGCGCAACACCGCGCCCGCACCGACAGGATGGTTCTCGTGAGTGGTATGCCGCAGGTGCCGGAGTCGGTGGAGCACGCCCTGGCCCGCACGACACTGGGTGATGCGCCAGAGGGTGTCGACATCGTCATTGTCGGTGGCGGAAGCGCCGGCTGCGTCCTGGCCAACCGGCTCTCGGCGGATCGTGGCACGAGCGTGCTCGTCCTCGAAGCCGGGCGCGCCGACTTCAAGATCGACCCGCTGATCCACATGCCCGCCGCGCTGCCGTTTCCGATCGGCAGCCGGTTCTATGACTGGCGGTACGAGTCCGAACCTGAGCCGCACATGTTCGGCCGCAAGATCTACCACGCCCGCGGCAAAGTCCTCGGCGGCTCCAGCTCGATCAACGGGATGATCTTCCAACGAGGCAACCCGATGGACTACGAGCGCTGGGCGGCCGACCCGGGGATGGAGTCCTGGGACTATGCCCACTGCCTGCCCTACTTCAAGCGGATGGAGACCTGCCTGGCCGGAGCTGACGAGTGGCGTGGCGGCGACGGGCCGCTGGTCCTCGAACGCGGGCCGGCGACGAACGAGCTGTTCACCGCGTTCTTCGCCGCCACCGTCGAAGCCGGGTACCCGCGCACCGACGACGTGAACGGCTATCGGCAGGAAGGGTTCGCCCCGTTCGACCGCAACGTCCACCGCGGCCGGCGGCTCTCCGCGGCCCGCGCCTACCTGCACCCGGTCATGGACCGGCCCAATCTGCACGTACGAACCCTGGCCTACACGACGAGGATCCTCTTCGAGGGCACCCGGGCCGTGGGGGTGGAGTACGAGGCGCTGGGCCGGCGCCACAGTGTGCGAGCCGGGGAGGTCATCCTCTGCGGCGGTGCAATCAACTCCCCCCAGTTGCTCCAGCTCTCCGGAGTCGGCGCGGGCCAGCACCTGCGCCCGTTGGGGATCGATGTCGTCGCCGAAGTGCCCGGCGTCGGGCAGCATCTGCAGGACCACCTCGAGGTCTATATCCAGCACGCGTGCAAGCTGCCGGTCTCCATCGCACCGGGGCTGCAGTGGCACAACCGACCCAAGCTGGCCTTCGACTGGCTCTTCCGGCGCACCGGGCTCGGCGCGACGAACCACTTCGAAGGCGGGGGATTCGTGCGCAGTAACGACGACGTCGACTACCCCAACCTGATGTTCCACTTCCTGCCGATCGCCATCCGTTACGACGGGTCCTCCCCGGTCGAGGGCCACGGCTACCAGGTCCACATCGGCCCGATGTACTCCGATGCCCGGGGCACCTGTCTGATCACCAGCGCAGACCCGCACCGCAAGCCGGCGCTGCGGTTCAACTACCTGTCCACCGACCAGGACCGGCGCGAGTGGATCGAGGCGATCCGGGTGTCCCGCAACATCCTCGCCCAGCCAGCGTTCGCGGCATACGACGATGGCGAGATCTCCCCCGGACCGAGCGTGGAGACCGACGAGGAGATCCTCGACTGGGTGCGCCGGGACGCCGAGACCGCACTGCACCCGAGTTGCACCGCGCGTATGGGTGTGGACCAGGACTCGGTCCTTGACCCGACCTCGATGGCCGTGCACGGAGTCCAGGGCGTGCGAGTCGTCGACGCCTCGTCGATGCCCTACGTGACCAACGGCAACATCTATGCCCCGGTCGTCATGCTCGCGGAGAAGGCCGCGGACCTCATCGCCGGGAACACCCCACTGCCCGCCTCACCGGCACCGTGGTTCAACCACCGCCGGGACGACCCGCTGTGGCCCCCGAACGACCCTCGCAATGCTCGGCGCCCGGCATCATCGGCTCGATCCTCTAAGGAACCGGAGACCCGCTCATGAGCAGCCCGACCACGACCTCACCAAGCAGCGGCGTCCCAAGCAGCGGCGTCCCAAGCAGCGGCGCCTCGAGCGGTCAGGCCGCGCTGTCCGTCCAGCATCTGTGGAAGATCTTCGGGCCGAAGGCCGAGCAACTCATCGGGACCCCCGACGCGGACCTGTCCCGCAAGGAGTTGCAGGCCAAGAGCGGGCACGTGATCGGGGTCAAGGACGTCTCGTTCGACGTCGCCCCCGGCGAGGTGTTCGTCGTCATGGGCCTGTCCGGCTCCGGCAAGTCGACCCTCGTGCGGCTGATCACCCGGCTCATCGAGCCCACCGCTGGCACGGTCATCCTCGACGGGGAGGACATCACGAAGATGCACGACGACGCCCTGCGGGACATCCGGCGGCGCAAGGTCTCCATGGTCTTCCAACACTTCGGCCTGCTCCCCCACCGCAAGGTCATCGACAACATCGCCTTCGGCCTCGAGGTGCGCGGTGAGGAGAAGAAGGCCCGCCGAGACCGGGCGCAGCAGATGGTCGACCTCGTCGGCCTGTCCGGCTACGAGAACAACTACCCCGAGCAGCTCTCCGGCGGCATGCAGCAGCGCGTGGGCCTGGCTCGCGCCCTCGCGGCAGACCCGGCGGTCCTGATGTTCGACGAGCCGTTCTCCGCGCTGGACCCGTTGATTCGCCGGGACATGCAGCACGAGGTCATCCGGCTGCACCGCGAAGTCGGCAAGACGATGGTCTTCATCACCCACGACCTGCAGGAGGCTCTCAAGCTCGGCGATCGCATTCTCATCATGCGCGACGGGCAGATCGTCCAGATCGGCCGGCCGGACGAGGTCGTGGGTGCCCCAGCCGACGACTACGTGCGGGACTTCGTCTCCGAGGTGCCCAAGAGCCACGTGCTCACCCTCAAATGGGTCATGCGGCCGCTGTCCAGCGACACCGAGGGCGCCGGGTCCCCCGTGCTGCAGGACACCCAGATCGTCTGGGAGGCCGCCCGCGCGGTCCTGGCCCACCAGGGGGCGGTCCGGGTCGCTGACGCGGACGGAAATGTCGTCGGCGTCGTCGATGACGAGGACATCCTGCGTGTCGTTGTCGCCGAGTACGAGCCGGGCGAAGAAGAACTGGATCCGACGACCGTGGCCACCTCATGAGCACCACCGTCGAGGCGTCGCCGCCGTCGCCGCCGGCCTCACCACCGGCGGCGACGAAGGAGGAGCAGCCCTATATCGACCCGGTGAAGAAGCGCCATACCGGCCCCAAGCTGCTCGGCGTCCTGGTCTTCTGGTTGGTGTGCTGGGTGGCGCTGCAGGGCAAGCAGACCCTCGCCCTGCCCAATGCCGACACCAACGCCTTCCACGAGTGGCTCAACTCGGTCCGGGACAAGTTCCAGCTCATGGCGCAGGACAACTGGTTCTTCCACGGCGTCCTCGGCGGGATCGGGACGGTCTTCAACGAGGTCGTCGGTTTCTTCCAGGCGCACCTGTCCAACGTCACCCCGGGGGACTGGATCGGCTGGTTCGGGGTCTTCCTCCTCTTCGTCTGGGTGACCTATGCGCTCGCCGGGATCCGCTCGACGTTGCTCGTCGGAGCTTCCTTGATCCTCGTCGGGCTCTTCGGCCTGTGGACACCGGGCATCGACACGCTCATCATCACCTTCGTCGCGGTCATCGTCTCCATCGTCATCGGGGTCCCCGTCGGGATCGCCATGGCACGCAGCTCCCGGGTCTCCACCGGGGTCACCCCGGTGCTCGACATCATGCAGACGATGCCAGCCTTTGCCTACCTCTCCCCGGTGGCCCTGTTCTTCGGCATCGGGCCGGCCACGGCCGTCGTCCTCACCCTCATCTATGCTCTGCCGCCACTCATCCGGATTACCGAGCTCGGCATCCGGTCGGTCTCGGCCAACACCATCGAGGCCGGACGCTCCCTGGGCGTCACCCGCGGCCAACTGCTCCGGCAGATCCAGCTCCCGATGGCCAAACGCACCATCGTCGTCGGGGTCAACCAGTGCATGATGGCGGCCCTGTCCATGGCGACCATCGCGGCGCTCGTCAACGGTCCCGGCCTCGGCCGCAACGTCGTCGACGCGCTGCAGACGCTCAACGTCGGGCAGGCCTCAGTCGCCGGCCTGGCCATCGTCATCTTGGCGATCATGCTCGACCGCACGACGACCGCGGCGAGTGAGCGGACCGAAAAGGCCAGCCGGGGCCAGGTTCGCGCTGCCGGAGCTCGCCGGCTGTCGACCAAGGCCCTGCTCGAACGGCTCCCCCGGTGGGCCACCGAGGAGCCGGGTCAGGGGCAGGGCGTGGCTGTGCTCACTCCCGCAGGGCGGCGCCTGGTCTTGGGAGTCCTCTTCGTGCCGGTCCTGATCGGTGCCTTCTATTCGACGAAGTACCTCCAGCTCTCCCAGTTCCCCGACCTCTCCGGGGTGCCGGTGATCAAAGAGATCACCGGCAGCCAGCTCGCGCAGCACATCAACGACATGACCAATGCCGTGGTCAATGCCATTAGCGGCCTGACCACGGGTTTCAAGAACATCGTGACCTACGGGCTGCTCAACCCGCTCCAGTCGCTGGTGGCGAACTGTCCCTGGTGGACGATGTCGATCGTCATCCTGGCCACTGCCTACATCCTCGGTGGCGTGCGGCCACTGGTCATCGCGATCGTCTGCCAGGCCGTCATCTTCGGCACCGGCCTGTG
This sequence comes from Phycicoccus sp., assembly GCA_039812375.1. Lineage (GTDB taxonomy): Bacteria > Actinomycetota > Actinomycetes > Actinomycetales > Dermatophilaceae > JAGOME01. The sequence continues at coordinate 5,940 of JBDIAO010000034.1, forward strand.
GAACGACACGATGGTGACCCTGGCGATGACTCTCGTCGCGACGGTCCTGGTCATGGTCGTGGCCGTCGTCCTGGGCGTCGCGATGGGACGCAGCCGACGGGTCGACGTCATCATCCGGCCCTTCCTCGACGGCTTCCAGACGATTCCTGCCTTCGTCTACCTCGTGCCCGCTCTGGCTCTGTTCGCAGCGACCCGCTTCACGGCGATCGTTGCCGCCATGGCGTATGCCGTGCCCATTGCGACCAAGCTCGTGGCTGACGGGATCCGTGGGGTCTCGCCGACGACGGTCGAAGCGGTGCGCTCGACGGGCAGCACCGCCTGGCAGATGATCACCAAGGTCCAGCTTCCGATGTCGCGTGAGGCGCTCGTCCTGGCCACCAACCAGGGCCTGCTCTATGTGCTGTCCATGGTCGTCATCGGTGGCATGGTCGGTGGCGGCAGTCTCGGCTACATCATCGTCCAGGGCTTCTCGCAGGGTCAGCTCTTCGGGAAGGGCCTGGCGGCGGGGATCGCGATCACGGCGCTGGGCGTCATGCTCGACCGGATCGCTCGATATGCGGCGGATCGTTACGGACGATGAGGCCGCGAGCGCCCGCTCACGCGGCATACTCGACTTCCTCAACCTACTTATCAGTACCCCCCACGCATCGGCGCGACGGGGAAGCAGAAAGGATCGGCACCACATGACACTGCGCAAAACCCGGCTCCTGCCGGCCGTCGCCGCCGCTGCCCTGGCCCTCGGGGTCGCGGCGTGTGGGGGCGGGAACATCGACAACTCCGCCAGCGGAAGCTCGGGCAACAGTTCGGGCGCCAAGTGCGGAAACCTGCGGATTGCGATCAACCCCTGGACCGGCTACGTCAGCAACGCCCACGTCATCGGATACGTTGCGAAGACCAAGCTCGGCTGCAACGTCACCTATCCCGAGCTCAAGGAGGAGGTCAGCTGGCAGGGCATGTCGTCCGGCTCGATCGACACCGTCGTCGAGAACTGGGGACACCCCGACCTGACGAAGAAGTACGTCGAGGAGCAGAAGACCGTCCAGGATGCCGGGCTGACCGGCAACGACGGGATCATCGGCTGGTATGTCCCGCCGTGGATGGTCGAGAAGTACCCGGACATCACCAACTGGGAGAATCTCAACAAGTACTCCGACCTGTTCCGGACCAGTGAGTCCGGCGACAAGGGACAACTCCTTGACGGCGACCCGAGTTATGTCACCAACGACGAGGCACTCGTGCAGAACCTGAAGCTCAACTTCAAGGTCGTCACTGGTGGCTCGGAGGCGGCGCTGATCACGAGCTTCCGCCAGGCCGAGAAGAACAAGACACCGCTATTGGCCTACTTCTACGAGCCGCAGTGGTTCTTCTCCGAGGTCAAGCTCGTCAAGGTGAACCTGCCGAAGTGGACTCCCGGATGTGACGACGACCCGAAGACAGTCGCCTGTGACTACCCGCCGTACGCACTCAACAAGCTCATCGCGACCAAGTTCGCCGACTCTGGCTCACCGGCGGTGGCGCTGATCAAGAACTTCCACTGGACCAACGACGACCAGAACGCTGTCTCGGAGATGATCGCGAACGAGAACATGCAGCCCGAGGATGCTGCGAAGAAGTGGGTCGAGGCGAACCCGGACAAGGTGAACGCCTGGCTGAAGTGAGGTTTCGGCTCCGCGCGACCAACCCCACCCGCCTCACGTTTTCGGGGTGACCCCGAAAACGTGGCGACGCCCTGGAAGGTTTCCGGGGTGTCGCCAGGGTTCCGGGACTTCATAGCCGCCGGGACTTCATAGCCGCGGGACTTCATAGCCGCCGGGACTTCATGGCCACCGGGAGTACCGACGTATCCGTCCGCACACTGGACCCCGCTCTCGCCCGTTTGACGGCACCCGTGGCGGGCGGCACACTCGTTGCACATCACGCTCAGAATTGCGTGATGTGCAACGAGTGTGCCGCCATGCGCAACATAGGCCGGACCCAAACGTGCACACTGCGGAAAGGCAACTCCGCAGCGTTGGACAAAGGCGTTGGACCCCGGCGATGGACAAAGGAGTCCCCCGTGAGCGACCGTAGCCCGACGGATACGACCACGACGGTCGGATCCGACCCCTCCACCCACAAGAGTCTCGACAAGGTCGTCTTCGGCCTCGCCGCCACCTTGTCGATTGCCTTCGTCCTCTACGGTGCCCTCGACGGCGACGGCTTCGCCACCACCGGCGGCGCCATCCTGTCCTGGATCACCGGCAACTTCGGCTGGTTCTTCGTCCTAGCCAGCGGCGGGTTCGTCCTGTTCGCCGGCGTGCTGGCGGTCACCCGCTACGGCAACGTCAAGCTCGGTCCCGACGACTCAGTGCCGGAGTTCTCCACCTTCTCCTGGGTGTCGATGATGTTCGCTACCGGGATGGGTATCGGCCTGATGTTCTACGGGGTGGCCGAGCCGCTCACGCACTTCAACACGCCACCGATGGGAATGGCCCAGCCCGGCACCGATGCCGCCGCCCACCTGGCCATGGAATACACCTTCTTCCACTGGGGCTTCCACCCGTGGGCCATGTATGCCGTTATCGGCCTTGCGCTGGCCTACTTCGCCTACCGCAAGGGGTACGGCAACCTCATCAGCACGGCATTCCGACCGCTCCTGGGCACCCGCGCGGACGGTCCCGCCGGCAAAGGCATCGACATGATCGCCATCTTGGCCACCCTCTTCGGCTCGGCGACCTCCCTAGGCCTGGGCGCGCTGCAGATCACCGGCGGGCTGGCTAACGTCTTCGGCAAGGCAAAGTACGGAACGACCGCCGCCGCACTGGTCATCGCCTTCCTGACCCTGTGCTTCGTCCTCTCCGCCGTTTCCGGGATCGACCGGGGCATCAAGTGGTTGTCCAACGCCAATGCCGTCGCTGCGGCCCTGCTCGTCTTCTTCGTCTTCGTCGCGGGACCGACGGTCTTCATCCTCGGCACCTTCACCGAGTCCCTCGGCGGCTACCTCACCCACCTACCCTCGATGAGCTTTCGCACTGGCGTCTTCGGCGGCTCGGCCTGGATGACCAGTTGGACACTGTTCTACTGGGCGTGGTGGGTGTCCTGGACCCCGTTCGTCGGCATGTTCATCGCCCGGATCTCCAAGGGCCGGACCATCCGACAGTTCGTCATCTTCGTCATCGCCATCCCCTCTCTGGTCTCCTTCCTCTGGTTCTCCATCCTTGGCGGAGCCGCTCTCGACCTGCAGCTCAACAAGGGCAAGGACATGAAGGCGATGCTCGACGCCGGATTAGAGACGACCCTGTTCGGGACCTTGCGCTCCTTCCCGCTCTCCACAGTGCTCGTGGCCCTGGCTGTCTTCCTCATCGCCATCTTTTTCGTCACCGGCGCCGACTCGGCCTCGATCGTCATGGGGATGCTCAGCCAGAAGGGGGAGGAAGAGCCCAAGCGCTGGCTGGTCATCTTCTGGGGAGTGGCCACCGGCGCCATCGCGACGGTCCTGCTCTTCGCCAACGGCCTGTCGGCGCTACAGACCGGGGTTATCATCGTCGGCTTCCCCTTCCTGGCGGTCATCATCGGCCTGTGCGTCTCGCTGTGGCGTTCGCTGCGGCACGAGTCCTTCGAGGCAACCCTGCGCGCACCCCTGCGCAAGGTGCTGCACGACGAAGCCCCCGAGGGCGCGGTGAGCTCCGCACTGGCCGGCCCTCAGGAGAACTGACCGCCCCGCTGCGCCAGGCACCGTCACGCCATGCACCGTCACGCCATGCACCGGGGCGACGGCGCGTGGCGACGGCGCGTGGCGACGCCCCACGATTTCGGGGGTCACCCCGAAATCGAGGCCAGACCCCGGAAGGTTTCCGGGGTCTGGCCTCGTTTCCGGGGCCTCCCGCGTCGTTTCCGGGGTCTCGCGGCCACTGGCGCCCTGCGCCGAGCCTCCCTGCCAGATGCCGGTGACACGGCATCTGGAATCTGTCAGACTGTGATGCGTATGGCGCGCAGAGTTTCGCCATACGCAACAAAATCTAGAAAGGACGGCCCATGGCCACCCTGCCCGCCTCCGCCAAGTGCGTCGTCATCGGCGCCGGCATCGTCGGCAACTCCCTCGCCTACCACCTCGCCGAGCTCGGCTGGACCGACATCGTCCAGATCGACAAGGGCCCGCTACCCAACCCCGGTGGTTCCACCGGCCACGCGAGCAACTTCCTCTACCCGGTCGACCACTCCCGCGAGTTCGCCGACATCACCGCCGACTCGATCCGGCAGTACAAGGAGCTCGGGGTCTTCACCGAGTCGGGGGGCTACGAGGTCGCCCGCACACAAGAGCGCATGGAGGAGCTGCGCCGCCGGATGTCGAGCGCCAAGGCGTGGGGTATCCCGGCCGAGATCGTCGACCCGGACCACGTCGTCGAGCGGGTTCCCTTCCTCGACAAGGACGTCATCATCGGCGCCGCCTGGTTCCCCACCGTCGGGGTCGTCGACTCGCTGCGCGCGGGCACGATCATGCGCGAGCGGGCGATTGAGAAGGGTGCCCTGACCGTCGTGCCCAACGTCGAGGTCACCGGCATGGTCGTCGAGAATGGCGCGATCACCGCCGTCGAGACCGACCAGGGCACCATCGAGGCACAGACGGTCGTCATCGCCTGCGGCGTGTGGAGCCCCAAGCTCGCCCGGATGGCCGGCGCCTACATCCCGCTCTCGCCCGCCGTGCACCAGATGATCTCCGTCGGCCCGTGCCCGCAGCTCGCGGAGAAGCCCGGCGAGATCACCTTCCCCATCGTGCGCGACATGGACACGCTGTGCTACGAGCGCCAGCACGGCTCGGACATGGAGGTCGGTTCGTATGCGCACCGGGCCATCCTGTGGGACCCCGAGGACATCCCGACCATCGAGCAGTCCAAGCTCTCCCCCACCGAACTGCCGTTCACCAGTGACGACTTCGACACCCAGCTCGAGCAGGCCTACGAGCTCATGCCGGAGCTGCTCGGCGCTGAAGGCGCCGAGATCCGCTACGCGATCAACGGCCTGCTCTCCCTGACCCCGGACGGCTTCCCGATCCTCGGCGAGACCCCCGAGGTCAAGGGCCTGTGGTCGGCTGCCGCCGTGTGGATCAAGGAGGGTCCGGGAACGGCCCGGGCCGTCGCCGAGTGGATGACCCACGGCAACCCCGAGATCGACCTCGGGCACAGCGACATCGCCCGCTTCTACCCGCACCAGAAGACCCGGGGGCACGTCAAGGCGCGCACCGGTGAGGCCTTCATCAAGACCTACGGCATCGTCCACCCCTCCGAGCAGTACCTCAGCAGCCGCAATGTCCGACTCGCCCCGATGCACGCCTCGGAAAAGGAACTCGGTGCGGTCTTCTTCGAAGCCGCCGGCTGGGAGCGCCCGCAGTGGTATGCGAGCAACGCTCACCTGGTCGAGAAGTTCGGCGACGCCTGTATGCCGCGTGCGCACGAGTGGGACTCGCGCTGGTGGTCCCCGATCATCAACGCGGAGCACCTCCAGATGCGCGAGACCGCCGGGATCGTCGACCTGACCGCCTTCTGCATCTTCGACATCATCGGCCCCGGCGCGCTGCAGGCCGTCCAGTCGACCATCGTCGCCCAGGCCGACGTCAAGATCGGGCGGGTTATCTACACCCCGGTGCTCGACTCTCGGGGCGGCTTCCGCTCCGACCTGACCGTCATGCGCCTGGCCCACGACCGCTTCCGGGTGGTCACCGGCGGTGCGCACGGCATGGCCGACCTCAAGTGGTTCAAGGACCGGCTCCCGGCCGACGGCACGGCATCCATCGTCGACCTCACCTCGTCCTACACGACGATCGGGGTCTGGGGCCCGAATGCTCGGGACATCGTCTCGTCGGTGACCAGCGCGGACATGTCGCACACCGGGTTCCCGTTCGGCACCTGCCGGGACATCGAGGTGGGCAACCTCATGGTGCTCGCCTCCCGGATCTCCTACGTCGGCGAGTACGGCTGGGAGCTCTACGCCCCCATTGAGTACGGCGCGGCACTGTGGGACCGGCTCCTTGAGGCCGGTAAGGACAAGGGCATGGTCCCGGTCGGCATCGGGGTCTATGGCACGACCGGTCGCATCGAGAAGGGCTACCGGGCCTACGGCTACGAGCTCGACTCCGAGCGGACTCTCAGCGAGGTCGGCATGGAGCGCCCGAGGATCAAGGACCAGGACTTCGAGGGCAAGGCTGCCGTCCTGGCCCAGGCCGGCCAGCCGCCGAAGACAGTGCTGTGCTCACTGACCGTCGAGGACCACACGTCCAAGAGCGGGGTGAAGCGTTACATGCTCGGCGGTGAGCCCATCGTCCGACGGGACGGCTCGCTGCTGACCGACGGGCACGGCAACCACCCCTACGTCACCACTGCCGGGTCCGCCCCGAGCCTGGGCAAGCATGTCCTGATGGCCTTCCTGCCGCCGCAGGAGGCCGTCGTCGGCAACGAGCTTGCGGTGTCCTACATGGAGGAGCTCTATCCGGTCGTCGTCGCCGCCAACGACGCGACCCCGCTGCTCGACCCGGACAACGCCAGGATCCGGGGGCTGGCATGACCAACGTCCTCGTCTGCATCAAGCGGGTCCCCGACCCCACCGGCGAGGTCGTCCTCACCGAGGCGGGCGACGCAGTCGACGGCAGATATGCCGGCTGGACCATGAGCGCCCACGAGGAGGCTGCCGTCGAGATCGCCACTCAGGTCGCCGAGCCCTCAGGTGGCACGGTGACGGTGCTGAGTGTCGGCACCCAGGACGCCGTCGAGCAACTCCGCACAGCTCTGGCCGTCGGGGCCACCGACGCAGTGCTCGTCGAGGCCGACACCCGCACCTACGGCCCGGCGGACGTCGCCACCGAGATCGCCACCGTGGTGCAGGCCCGCGAGGCCGCGGGCACGGCATACGACCTCGTCCTGCTTGGCAACGACGCCGCGGACACCGGCGACTTCCAGGTGGGCATCCGGCTCGCCTACGCCCTGCGGCGCCCGGTAGCCGGAGGCATCCAGACCGTGTCCGTCAACGGGTCGGTCGCCACCATGCGCGGTGACGGTCCGGATGGCACCGAGGTCTATGACGTCGACCTGCCGTGCGTGGCCACCGTGATGGAGGGTGGGGTGAGTCCGCGCTACCCCTCGGTGATCGGCCGGATGAAGGCCAAGAAGGCTCCGTTGGAGACGGTCGCCGCAGTCGGGGCGACTCGAGGGCCGGGCCGGCAAACGCTGCGAGTGCCGCCGCCGCCGCCGAGCCACTCCGTTGTCCTTGGTGAAGGGCCAGGAGCCGCCTCGGCCATCGCCGCCAAGTTGCGTGAGCTGGGAGTGGTGCCGTCGTGAACGCCGTTGTCGTCGTCGAAGTCGAGGAGGGGCGAGCCTCGCTCGTCTCCCGAGAGGCACTGACCTTCACCCGGGCGATGGGGCTCGGTGAGTTGCACGCGGTTGTCATCGGGCCGGTCACTGAGCAGGTCGTCGCCGACTGCGCCGCCCAAGGCGTGGTCGCCGTCCATCGGGCGACCAACCCGGAGCTCTCCGCGTATGCCGCCGCCGCCTGGGCAGCAGCCGCCGAGGCTGTCGGACGGGCCACCCGTTCGACGACGGTCGTCGCAGGCGGGACCAACCGCGGCAACGAGATCCTCGCCCATGTCGGGGCCCGGCGCGGGCTTGCCATGGCGGCCAACGTCGTCTCCGTAGCCTCCGCAGAACCTCTGGTCGTCGAGCGGCAAGTCGTCCAGGGCAACGCCCTGGAGACGATGGTCCTGACCGACCGCATCCGGCTCTTCACTATGGCCGGACATGCTGTGGCCCCGGTCGACGCGGACACACCAGGCGCAGCGGAAGTCCGTTCCTTCGAAGCGCCGCTCGCGGCCGAGGACCTGCGGGCCCGAGTGGCCCGGGTCGAGGAGCGGGCCGGTGGTGACACCTCAGGCCTGACCTCGGCGAAGGTGGTCGTCGGGGCCGGACGGGGTGCCGGGGGACCGGACGGGTTCGCCGGGGTGGATGCCCTGGCGGCTCGGCTCGGCGGAGTCGTCGGCGTCTCTCGCGTCGTCACCTCCCTCGGCTGGCGTCCGCACTACGAGCAGGTCGGCCAGACCGGATCCCGGATCTCCCCGGAGGTCTACATCCCATGCGGGATCAGCGGGGCGATCCAGCACTGGGCCGGCTGCAGTTCGAGCAAGACGATCATCGCGATCAACACCGACCCCGACGCACCGATGATGACCAAGGCGGACTATGCCGTCATCGGCGACATGCACGAGATCATCCCCGCGCTGCTCGAGGAGCTCGGCTGAGCTGGACACGCTGAGCTGGCTACGTCCAGCTGACGCAGGTACTCAGCCACAGACCCCCGGATCCCGGCTCAGGCCGGGACCCGGGGGTCTGTCACTGTGGTGGTGGGAGTTCTGGGACGGCGACCGCAGGTCAGGACAGCCCGACGACGACCCCGTGCTCGTCAATGTCGATCCGGTCGCTCGCCGGCACTCGTGGCAGGCCCGGCATCGTCATGATCTCCCCGGTGACCATGACGACGAACCCAGCGCCAGCGGCCAGACGCACCTCGCGAATGTTGACGGTATGCCCGCTCGGCGCACCGCGTAGTGCCGGGTCGGTGGAGAACGAGTACTGCGTCTTGGCCATGCACACCGGCAAGTGGGAGTAGCCGTCAGCCTCGATCTGGTCCAAACGCTTTCGGGCCTTGGCGTCGAAGGTCACCCCGGCAGCACCGTAGACCCTGGTCGCGACAGCCTCGGCCTTCTCAGCGAGTGAGAGCGAGTCGTCGTAGACGAACTGCATGTCGGCCTGGCCCTCTTCGATAGCCTCGAGGACGCCGTGAGCGAGGTCCTCGGCCCCGGCACCGCCGTCGCTGAAGTGCGAGGCGACATACGCGCGGACACCCTCGGCGTGAACCAGGTTCACGAGCGTGTCAAGTTCGGCGTCGGTGTCGCTGGGGAAGCGGTTGATGGCCACGACAGGGGTCAGCCCGTAGACGTCCCGGCTGTTGGCCAGGTGCCGACGCAGGTTGGTCATGCCTGCCTCGAGGGCAACGAGGTCCTCAGTCTTGAGGTCGGCCACCGCGACACCACCGTGGTACTTCAGCGCCCGGACAGTCGCCACGATGACGACTGCGCTCGGCCGCAGCCCCGAGGCCCGGCACTTGATGTCGATGAACTTCTCCGCGCCCAGGTCCGCACCGAAGCCCGCCTCGGTGACCACGTAGTCGGCGAGCTTGAGAGCGGTCCGGGTGGCCATGACCGAGTTGCAACCATGGGCGATGTTGGCGAAGGGCCCGCCGTGGATCATCGCCGGGGTGTTCTCCAGGGTCTGGACGAGGTTGGGCGCGAGTGCCTCCCTGAGGATGACGGTCATGGCGGCGTTGGCCTTGAGGTCACGCGCTGTCACCGGCTTCTTGTCCCGGGTGTAACCGATAACGATGTTGCCGAGCCGCTCCTTAAGGTCGACCAGTGACGTCGACAGGCAGAAGATGGCCATGACCTCCGAGGCGACGACGATGTCGAAGCCGTCCTCGCGCGGGAAGCCGTTGGCCACACCGCCGAGGGAGATGACGATGTGGCGCAAGGCCCGGTCGTTGAGGTCCAGGACCCGCTTCCAGGTGATGGTGCGCGGGTCGATCCCCAGAACGTTGCCGTGGTGGATGTGGTTGTCGATGAGCGCGGCCAGGAGGTTGTTGGCCTCCGCGATCGCAGCGAAGTCACCGGTGAAGTTGAGGTTGATGTCGATCATCGGGACGACCTGGGCATAGCCACCACCGGCCGCGCCCCCCTTCATCCCGAAGACCGGCCCCATCGACGGCTCCCGCAGCGCGACCATGGCGTTCTTGCCCAGACGAGACAGCGCGTCGGTCAGGCCGACGAGGGTGGTGGTCTTCCCCTCACCCGCAGGCGTTGGCGACATCGCTGTCACGAGGACCAGAGACCCGTCGGGACGGTTCTCGAGGGTGTCGATGTAGGACAAGGAGACCTTGGCCTTGTCGTGCCCGTACGGGGCCAGGTCCTCGGGGCCGATCCCGAAGCGCTCCTGGGCGAGTGTGAGGATCGGGACGGTCTTGGCCGCCTCGGCGATCTCGAGGTCGGTGGGGAAGGGCGTGGTGGGCGTGCTGGCGCCCGCATCAGTGGGGGTCACATGCAGGAGTCTGGCACCACATACCCCCCACGCGCGAGTGTTTGTCCCGTATGGCGCAGCCTGTTGCGCCATACGGGACAAAAGCGCCAGTCAGCCCCACACGAGCGCGCGCGCCGGGTCGGCCAAGATGGCGGCGACGTCGGCAAGGAACTTCGAGCCGAGCTCACCGTCGACGAGTCGGTGGTCGAAGGACAGAGCCAGCGTGGTCACCCATCGTGGCTCGATCCGTTCCGCCGCTCCCGTGCCGAGCACCCAGGGCCGCCGGCTGATCGTGCCGAAGGCGAGGATGGCCGACTCGCCAGGGTTGATGATCGGAGTGCCCGCGTCGATCCCGAAGACCCCGACGTTGGTGATGGTCAACGTCCCACCCGACATCTGCGCCGGCTGAGTGCGGCCCTCCCGCGCGGTCGCGGTGAGCTCGCCGATGGCCTCGGCGAGCTGGTGAAGGGTCATCCGGTCGGCATCCTTGACGTTCGGCACGACCAGCCCGCGTGGGGTCGCTGCGGCGATGCCGAGGTTGACATAGCGCTTGAGGACGATTTCCTGAGCCGCCTCGTCCCAGGTCGCATTGATCTCGGGGTTGCGTCGTACGGCGAGGCACATGGCCTTGGCGAGGACGAGCAGCGGGGTCACCTTGACGTCCCGGAACTCGCGGTCGCCCTTGAGTCGCTCGAGCAGTTCCATGGTGGCGGACACGTCGCAGGTCAGCCACTCGGTGACGTGCGGTGCGGTGAACGCCGATCCGACCATGGCGGCTGCGGTCATCTTGCGCACCCCCTTGATCGGGATACGCACTTCCCGCTCGCCCTCGCCGAAGGCCCCGGATGCCGCGAGCCCGGCTCCGACCCCGGATGCCGCGGGCCCGGCAGAGGACGGCGCGACCGCTGTCCCTCCGGTCGCGCTGGCTGCGGCGGCCGCTTCGACGTCGGCACGGGTGACGATGCCACCCTCACCGGTCGGGGTGACTTCGGCCAGATCGACGCCCAGGTCCTTCGCCAGCTTGCGGACCGGTGGCTTGGCCAGGGCGCGCACCCGCTCACCGCTGAGCGGGGCCGGCGGCGGGGCCGGCACTTCCGCCACTGCGGGCGCTGCGGGCACAGCAGGTGTGGCGGGCACCACCACTGCGGGCGCGGCAGGAGCGGACGTCGCCGCGGGTGACGGCCCGGCCTTGCGTGCCCGGCGGCTCGTCGCCGAGGCCTTGGGGCCGTAGCCGACGAGGGTCTTGACCGGCTCCTCGTCACCACCCTCAGAGAGGGCTGCTGGCGCACTGCCGGATTCCTCTGGCGCAGCCGGCGCGCTCACGCCGCCGAGTCCGTCATCAATGGAGATGATCGGGGTGCCCACCGCGACCTCGTCTCCCACCGATACCAGCAATGCGGTCACCGTGCCCGCCCAGGGGATCGGGAGCTCGACGAGTGACTTGGCGGTTTCCACCTCGACGACGACGTCATTGACTGCGACGGTGTCGCCGACGGCGACCTTCCACTCGACGATCTCGGCCTCGAGGAGCCCCTCACCGGGGTCGGGGAGCCGGAACTGCTGGATGGCCACGTCAGGTCCTTTCGGTATGCCGTGCCGGCGTCTTCAGTGGGCCAGGACGGTGTCGACACCGTCGAGCACACGGTCCAGGTCGGGGAGGAAGTGCTCTTCGAGCTTTGCAGGCGGGTAGGGCGCGTTGTAACCGGTGACCCGCACCGGAGGGGCCTCGAGGTAGTAGAAGCAGCGCTGGGTCACCTGGGCGGCGATCTCCGCGCCGAAGCCGACGAACGAGACGGCCTCGTGGACGATGACGAGCCGGCCGGTCTTGCGCACCGACGCGGTCACGACGTCGATGTCGAGCGGGGACACTGAGCGCAGGTCGATAACCTCGAGTGAGCGACCCTCCTGCTCGGCCGCAGCTGCCGAATCCAGGCAGGTGCGCACCATGGGCCCCCAGCAGACGAGGGTGACATCGGTGCCCTCGCGCGCGACGTGGGCCGAGAAGAGGTCGCGTGGCGCACGTTCGGCGTCCAGATCGACCTCACCCTTCTCGTGGTAGCGGCGCTTCGGCTCGTAGAAGATCACCGGGTCGTCACACTCGATGGCCTGCTGGATCATCCAGTAGGCATCAGTGGGGTTGGAGCAGAACACCACCTTGAGTCCGAGGGTGTGTGCGAAGTAGGCCTCGTTGGACTCGCTGTGGTGCTCGACGGCCCCGATCCCGCCGCCCATCGGAATGCGCACCACAACCGGCACCCTGATCTTGCCGCGGGAGCGAGAGTGCAGCTTGGAAAGCTGACTGACGATCTGGTCAAAGGCGGGATAGACGAAGCCGTCGAACTGGATCTCGATGACCGGACGGTAGCCCCGCAGGGCCAGACCGATGCCCGTTCCGAGGATGCCGGACTCGGCAAGCGGCGTGTCGATGACCCGCTCCTCGCCGAAGTCCTTCTGCAGGTGCTCGGTGATCCGGAAGACGCCGCCGAGCTTGCCAATGTCCTCCCCCTGCAGGATGACCTTGGGGTCTTTCTCCATCGACTTGCGCAGGCCCGCGTTGAGCGCCTTGGCGATCGTCATTTTCTGGGTCGCCATCACGCCACCCCCTGGTCCTCGAACGACGCGAGATAGGCGTGCAGCGCCACCTTGTCATCCTCGACCTGCCTGTGCGGCTCGACGTAGACGTGGTCGAAGATGTCATCGATGTCGGGGTCCGGCATCGCGACGGTCTCGGTGCGCAACCGCTCCCCGAGCGCGTCGGCGTCGGCCTCGACGGCGTCGAAGAACGCCCCGTCGGCGATCCCCTCGTGCGCCAGCCACGCCTTGAAGCGCGCGATCGGGTCGCGCAGCTTCCACATCTCGACCTCGGCAGAGACCCGATACTTGGTGGGATCGTCGGACGTCGTGTGCGCAGCCATCCGATAGGTGAACGTCTCGATAAGCGACGGACCCTCCCCGGAGCGAGCTCGCTGGAGCATCGCCTTGGTCACGGCATACACCGCGAGGACGTCGTTGCCGTCAACCCGCACCCCGGGGAAGCCGAACCCGTCGGCCCGGCGATAGATCGGGACCCGGGTCTGCCGCTCGTTGGGCTCGGAGATGGCCCACTGGTTGTTTTGGCAGAAGAAGACGATCGGGGAGTCGTTGACGCTGGCAAAGACGAAGCCTTCGTTGACGTCACCCTGCGCGGTGGCGCCGTCACCGAGGAAGGCGACGACGGCGGTGTCCCGCGCCGGATCGCCGGTGCCGACAGCACCGTCCCGCTGCACCCCCATGGCATAGCCGGTGCCCAGCAGCACCTGGTTGCCGATGACGATGGTGTAGCCGTGGAAGCCGTGCTCCTTGGGGTCCCACGAGCCGCGATCCACCCCCCGGAACATCGCGATGAGCGCCATCGGGTCCAGCCCACGGCACCACGCGATGCCGTGTTCCCGATAGCCGGGGAAACAGTGGTCCTGCGGCGCCAGCGCCCGGCCACACCCGATCTGTGAGGCCTCCTGGCCGTAAAGCCCCACCCACAGGCCGAGTTCTCCCTGGCGTTGCAAGGCGGTGGCCTCGACGTCGAGCCGGCGGATGAGCACGAGGTCCCGGTACATGCCGCGCAAGTCGTCGTCGGTCAGGTCCTCGAGGTGGTGCTCGTAGTGCGATGCCTGGCCGCGTAACACCCGCTCCCCCTCGGGAGTAAGCATCTGGATCATGTCGGGGCCACCGTCGTGGGGCTCCCGGTGGGGCATGGCGCCTGGCGCCCGAGACAGGTGATGGTCGACGCCGAAGGACGCCTTCTGCTCGCTCACACCGCACTCCGTTTCTCCGGCCCGGCCGGCGTCGCTGCCGATGCAGCCAACCTACCTCCGGATGTGTCTGTGGTCACACGAAGCGCGGCGCTGACCCGAATCTGCGGTCCACGGCGGGCTCACCCACGCCGACGCCATGCGTCCATAACCGACAGCAGCGCATCGTTGGCTGCTGGTTCGGCGATCGTGGCACGCACTCCGTCACCACGGTAGGCACGCACTGCCAGACCGGCTGTCGCACAAGCCGCGGCAAGTTCGGCAGTGGCCTCCCCCACCCCGAACCACACGAAGTTTCCTTGGCTGTCCGGCAGCTGGAAGCCCTGCTCGGCCAAGGCAGAGGTGACCCGCTCGCGCTCGGCGACGAGCTCCTTGACCCGCACGTGCAACTCCTCTTGGGCGCCGAGGCTGGCGATCGCGGCAACCTGGGCGAGGGTGTTGACTCCGAAGGGCAAGGCCGTGGCCCGCAAGCCCCCGGCGATCGCCTCGTGGGCGACGGCATACCCGAAACGCAGCCCGGCCAACCCGAAGGCCTTGCTGAAGGTCCGCAGGAGCACGACGTTGGGGTGAGCGTGGTGCAGGGCCAGGCCGTCGGGGGCATCGGTGGCGGTGACGAACTCCAGGTATGCCTCGTCGAGCACGACGAGGACATTGCCGGGCAGATCGGCTAGGAAGGTCGCGAGCTCCTTATGGTGCACCGTCGGACCAGTCGGGTTGTTCGGGGTGCAGACGAGAACCACCTTGGTCGCGTCGGTGACCGCGGCACGCATCGCCGGCAGGTCGTGCCGAGCTTCGGCCGTGAGCGGGACCTGCACCGGGTGGGCCCCGGTGAGCCGGGTGAGGATGGGGTATGCCTCGAAGGACCGCCAGGCGAAGATGACCTCGTCGCCTGGCTCGCACGCGGCCGCGAGGATCCCCTGGAGCACCCCGACCGAACCGGGGCCGGTCACGATCCGGGCCACTGGAACCCCCAGATGGGCAGCCAGCACCTCGCTCGCCTGTGCCACGGCCATGTCCGGGTAGCGGTTCATCGTCGTCGCCGCCTCCCGCACCGCGCCGAGCACGGACGGCAACGGCGGATAGGGGTTCTCGTTGGAGGAGACCTTGTATGCCGTCGCCGCACCCGGGCCCGCTCCCGTCGCGGCTCCGCCGGGAACGTAGGTCGGCAGGTCGTCCAGGACGGCCCGCAGTCGCACAGGCCCGGGAGCATGGATCATGCCGCCACTGTAGGCCGCCACTGACGGCTGCCCCAGCTGGCTGCCGGTGCGGTCGCCGGTGACGGCTGCCCCAGCAGGCTGCCGGTGCGGTCGCCGGTCCGGCCGCCGGTTGGCCGTCCTGGCGCATGGGAGAATCCGGGTATGAAGCACTTCGCCATCAGGGTGGGCGTCAACGCCGTCGGCCTGTGGGTCGCTGCCGCTATCGTCCATGGGGTCCACCTGGGCAACCAGGGGGTGGAGTGGCAGCGCCAGGTGCTGCAGATCGTCCTGGTCTCTCTCGTCTTTGGCGTCGTCAACGCCATCATCGGGCCACTGGCCAGATTCTTGTCGTTCCCCTTCGTCGTGCTCACCCTGGGCTTGTTCACCTTCGTCGTCAACGCGTTCCTCCTCGAAGTGACCGCCTGGCTCGCCGAACCTCTCGGGCTCCCCTTCGCCATCGACCAGTTCTGGTGGGATGCGATCCTGGCCGCCGTGGTCCTGACCCTCGTCTCGTGGGCCCTGAGCATGGTCTTGCCCGAGGATGAGCGCGGGCACCACCACTGACCTGCACCACCACTGACCTGCACCATCACTGACCTGCACCACCACTGACCTACATCATCACTGACCTGCACCATCACGGCATACGAAGGAAGACCCATGCGTGTCCTCGTCACCGGCGGCGCCGGCTACATCGGCTCCCACACCGTCGTGCTCCTGGCCCAGGCCGGCCATGAGGTGGAGATCGTCGACTCCTTCGTCAACGCCAAGCCCACCGTCATCCCGCGCTTGGTCGAGCTGACCGGCCAGCAGATGCCGGTGCATCGCATCGACCTCACCGACGAGTCAGCCACGGAGGGTCTCGTCGCCGCCGGTGGCTATGACGCAGTGATCCACTTCGCCGGGCTCAAGGCTGTCGGGGAAAGCGTGCAGAAGCCGATCGAGTACTACGCCAACAACATCGGCTCGACGCTGAGCTTGCTCAAGGCGATGGCCGGTCACGGCGTGCGCACTTTTGTCTTCTCCAGTTCCGCGACGGTCTACGGCGACCGTGCCCTGCCCCCGTTCATCGAAAAGATGCCCACCGCGGCGACGAACCCCTACGGCTGGACCAAGGTGATGATCGAGCAGATCCTGCGTGACGTCGCAGCCACCGATCCGGCCTGGCGCGTGGCGCTGCTGCGCTACTTCAACCCGGTCGGTGCGCACCCGTCCGGCCGGATCGGAGAGGACCCGCAGGGGATCCCCAACAACCTCGTCCCGTTCATCGCCCAGGTTGCCGTGGGTCGGCGAGAGTACCTCTCGGTCTTCGGCAACGACTACCCAACCCCGGACGGGACGCCACTACGCGACTACATCCACGTCATGGACCTCGCCGCAGGGCATGTCGCCGCACTCGAGGCTCTCGGCGAAAGCACACAGAGCGTATGCACGTGGAACCTGGGCACCGGGCACGGCACGTCGGTTCTGGAGATGCTCGCCGCGTTCTCCCGGGCGGTCGGGCGGGAGCTCCCGCACCGGATCGTCGCTCGACGGCCCGGGGACATCGCGGAGTCGTATGCCGACCCCTCCCTGGCCCAGATCGAGCTTGGCTGGCGCGCCGAACTCGGCATCGACGAGATGTGCGTCGATACCTGGCGCTGGCAGTCGGCCAACCCCCTGGGCTACCCCGACGAATCCGAGGGCACCGGCGGCGGAGAACCTCGATGAGTGTCGTGGCGGGCGACCAGGGCTACGGTGAGGCCCGCAACGCGATGCACGAGCGCAGTGATCTCGTTCACCCGATGACCTGGCAAAGCCCAAACCCCGCTGCCGCTGCCGTCGCGCTCGGCTGCCAGGACCGATGGGGCGCCGTCGCTGCCCTACTCTGCTAGGTGCTCCAGCAGGCGCTTCACCACCGACCGTCGCACCTCTTATCCATCGTCCTACCCGAAGGAGCCGATCAGTGACCACCGTGCTTCCCACCGCGCTTCCCGCCGTCCACGACCCGCTGCTCGAGGTCACCTGGACCGACCCGGTCACCGGGTGTCGCGGGTTCGTCGTCATCGACCTCCTGCTGCGCGGGCTCGCCAGTGGCGGGCTCCGGGTGCGCTCCGGGTGCACCCTCGCCGAGGTGCGCGGCCTGGCCCAGGGAATGACTCGCAAGGAGACCCTGGTCTACGACCCGGTGGACAAGTACGTGCCGCTTGGTGGCGGCAAGGGTGGCATCGACTTCGATCCACACGACCCGCGAACCCCCGAGGTGCTGCGTCGCTTCCTCGCTGCGGTGCGGCCCATCGTGCGGGAACAGTGGAACACCGGCGAGGACTTCGGCCTGCGTCAGGAGACCATCGACGCGGCCGCGGCCGATGTCGGGCTCGCCTCAACGGTCGAGGCCGTCTTCGCCACCTTGCCTGACGCCGACGACGCCCGCACCCGCTTGGCTGCCGCGTTCGCGGCACAGGTCGAGGGAGTCGGCCTGGGGGACCTCGTGGGCGGCTACGGCGTCGCCCGGGCCGCCGTGCGAAGTGCCGCCCGGCTGGGCATCGACCCCACGGGCGCCACCGCCGTCGTCCAGGGTTTCGGGTCGATCGGGGGGGCAGCGGCGCGCTACCTGGCCAACAGCGGGGT
Organism: Phycicoccus sp.; assembly: GCA_039812375.1. Lineage (GTDB taxonomy): Bacteria > Actinomycetota > Actinomycetes > Actinomycetales > Dermatophilaceae > JAGOME01. The sequence goes on from JBDIAO010000034.1 coordinate 23,622, forward strand.
CCGAGTGGTCGCCGTCGCCGATCGGGACGGGCTGGTCCGCGACGACGACGGGCTGGACGTCGAACTGCTGCTGCGCGCCCGGGACGGGCTCGGGATCATCGACCGGACGGCACTCCCCTCGAGGACCCAGTTCGAGGACACCACGGCCTGGCTGGACGTCCCGTGCGACATCCTCGTCCCAGCCGCAATGTCCTACGTCGTCGGCGAGGCCGAACTGCCCCGGGTGCGGGCCGCGGTCCTCGTCGAGGGTGCCAACATGCCCACCCTGCCCGAGGCGGAGTCGGACCTGGCTGCTCGTGGCATCCCGGTCGTCCCCGACTTCCTCGCCAACGTCATGACCAATGCCTGGTGGTGGTGGGTGGTCTTCGGGGATATCGAGCCGACCCCGCAGTCCTCCTTCGCCAAGATAGACACCGTCATGGACCGTCTCATCGACACCGTGTTCGACGATGCCGCCGCGCGAGGAGTCACTTTGCGCCAAGCCGCCGCCGCGCTGTCTGCGCGCAACGCGCAGGCCGTCCTGGAGCGCGTCGGCGTCACCGGCTGATGCGTCCGCCCCGGCTGATGCGTCCGCCCCGGCTGATGCGTCCGCCCCGGCAGGAGGCGTCACCGGGCACCATTCACTGGTAGATTCGGATAACTGACTGATCAGTCAGTTATCCGAGCCGTGAACTGGATCCGCGAAGGAGCCCGCCATGCACCGTCCCGTCGCCGACGGCATACCGCTGACCGACGAGCAGCGCGAATTCGTCGCGCTCGCTCGCGAATTCGCCCGCAACGAGATCCGCCCCCGGGCCCGCGAGGTCGACGAGGCCGACACCACGGCCCCGATGGACCTGTGGGCCAAGGCTGCCGAGGTGGGGCTCACCTCCTACATGCTCCCGGTAGAGCACGGTGGCGGCGGCGTCACCGACCTCGTGACCCAATGCCTGGTCCAGCAGGAGCTATGCCACGGCGACATCGGGATCGCCAACTTCCTCACCTCGAGCGCCTTCTTCGCCGAGCCGGTGCTCGCGCTGGGGTCGCCGGAGCAGAAGGAACGGTGGGTCACCATGCTCACCACCGGCCTCCCGCCGGTCACCAGCGTCGCGGTCACCGAGCCCGGCGTCGGCTCCGACGCGGCCAGCCTGCAGACCCGCGCGGTCCGTGACGGTGACGACTACGTCCTCAACGGTCAGAAGACCTGGATCTCCAACGCCCCGCTCTCGGAATACTTCATCGTCTTCGCCACGATCAACCCCTCCCTGCGGGCACGCGGGGTGACCGCCTTCCTCGTCGAGCGGGAGCGGGAGGGAGTCAGCGTCGGTGCCCCGATGCGCAAGTACGGTCAGCGCGGCACCCTCAACGCCGAAGTGTTCCTGGAGAACGTCCGAGTTCCCCTGGCCAACCGGCTCGGTGAGGAAGGCAAAGGCTTCTACGGGCTGATGCGCACCTTCGATGCCTCGCGGATCCTGATCGGCGCTGCCTGCACCGGCCTGTCCCGGGCGATCCTCGATGCCAGCGTGGAATACGCCAAGGAGCGGGTCCAGTTCGGCAAGCCGATCATCGAGCACCAAGCTGTCGCGTTCCGGCTCGCCGACATGGCAGCACGAACCGACATCTCGCACCTGGCGACGATGCGCGCTGCTCGGCTCTTCGACGCCGGGCAGGAGACCACGACGGAGTCGGCCATCGCCAAGCTCACCGCGTCGGAGAACACGACGTGGGTCGCCAACGCCGGTCTGATGACCCACGGCGGGTGGGGCTACTCCCGGGAGTTCCTGGTCGAGAAGTGGCTTCGGGACGCCAAGCTCGAGGAGATCGAGGAGGGCACCTCGGACATCCAGCGGCTCATCATCTCCCGTGCGCTGACCAAGTGAACGCCGTCGACTTCGGGCACGCTCTCGGCCGCGGGCATGCCGCCGATTACGGAGGTGCCGTCGGGCTGTCGGTTTTCCACGACCCCGCCTCGATCGCCGTCGTCGGCGCCTCCGCGAACCCGGGCAAATGGGGCTACTGGATCGCCCGCGGTGCACTGCGCGGTGCCCACCGCCGCACAGTGCACCTCGTCAACGCCCACGGCGCGGTCATCGAGGGGGTGCCCTCGGTCCGCTCCCTGACCGACATCGCCAGCCCCCCCGAGCTGGTCGTTCTCACCGCACCGGCGCGCAGCATCCCCGCGGTCGTCGACGAGGCCCTGGCCCTGGGGGTCAAGGGATTCCTCGGGATCACCGCACACATCGACGTCGCCAATGACGAACCCGGGCTGGAGCGGCGCCTCGCCACGGCGATCCAGGCAGCCGGCGCACGGATCGTCGGCCCCAACTGCCTCGGTCTCTATGACGCGGCGACTGATCTCGAACTCGCCTGGGGCTCGTTCATCCCAGGCAGCATCGCGATCATCTCCCAGTCCGGCCAGCTTGGGCTCGAGCTCGCCGGTCTCGCCGCACACGCCGGGCTCGGGGTGTCCCGGTTCGTCTCGATCGGGAACCAGATCGACGTCGGTGCCTCCGAGCTCCTTGAGGACCTCGTCAACCACCACCAGACCCGGGCCGTCATCCTCTATCTGGAGAGCTTCGGCGACGGGCGCGACCTCGTCGCCGTCATGGCAGCCCTGCGCGCCGCCGGCAAGCACGTCGTCGTCCTCACCGTCGGCGCCAGCGACGCAAGCCGGGCCGCCGCCCGTTCCCATACCGGGGCACTGACCGCCGCCACCGACGTCGTGGCTGCCGCCTGCCGAGCCGCAGGTGCGGTGCTCGTCGACACCCCGGCCCAGGCGATCGACCTGGCCCACCTGTTGCACGGCAGCCCGCTCCCCGCGGGCAGGCGGGTCGCCATCGTCAGCGACAGCGGCGGACAAGGCGCCATCGCCGCCGACACGATGTCCCGGCACCGGCTGACGGTTCCACGCCTCTCGCCAGAGACGATGGCCGCCGTCGCTTCCCTGCTCCCCGAGGGTGCAGGGGTAGCCAACCCGGTGGACCTCGCCGGAGCCGGCGAGCAGGACATGGACACCTACTCCCGGATCGTGGAGGTCCTCACCGGCAGCGGCGAGGTCGACGCAGTCGTCCTTTCCGGCTACCTCGGCAGCTACGGCAGCGACATCCCCACCCTGCTCCAGCGTGAGCTCGACGTCGTCCGGGCGGTCAGTGCGTCCGTGCTCGAGCACCGACGTCCGGTCGTGGTGCACAGCATGAGCCCAGACGCACCGGCGGTGCAGGAACTCCGCGAGGGCGGGGTCCCGGCACTGTTCACCATCGATGCCGTGGCCCGCTCCCTCGCGCTCGCCGCCGACCTCACGCAGTACACCGGTGCCGATATTGCCCACACACTCGAGGTGGCCCCGGCACCCGCTGACGGTGAACCGGTCACCGAGCCCTATCTGCAGGGTCGGGAACGACTGCGCGACGCTGGGCTGGCCTACCCGCAGGCCCGCGCAGTGCCGACTCGCCCAGCACTGGAGGCCGCGCTGGAGGACCTTGCCGGTCCGTTCGTCCTCAAGGCGGGCTGGCTCGAGCACAAGACCGAGGTTGGGGGTGTGGCGGTCGGGCTGAGCGCCGACAGCGCGCGGGCGGCATACGACGACATGGTCAGCCGCCTCGGCGAGGGGGGCTACGTCCTCGAAGAGATGGACGACCGCTCCGGAGTCGTGGAGCTGATCATCGGAGCTCGTCGGGATCCGACGTTCGGCCCGATCATCCTGGTCGGGATGGGTGGGGTGCAGGCCGAGTTGAGCCGCGACGTCGCGCTCGCGCTCGCGCCGGTGACTCACGACAAAGCCAGGGCCATGGTCGCCTCGCTGCGCGGCTACCCTCTCCTCACCGGCTTCCGCGGCCGACCCCACACCGATGTCGCCGGGGCCTGCTCCGCGATCGTTGCG
>JBDIAO010000035.1:0-27013 GCA_039812375.1 Phycicoccus sp.
CCAGCCTCATCTCCGCCCGAGACGTCCGGGAGACCGAACTGGCGAGGAAGGACCGGGAACGACTGGCGAAGATGCTCCGGTACTGCCGAGCCGACGACTCCGCCATGGCCTTGAACAACGCCGCACATGCCCTTGAGCGACTCGAACACGCGACCAGACTTCGCCGCTGAGGTGCGCTCGACCCCACCTCGTCGAGCATGCGCCCCGAGCACACGCCCGACCCTCGCCAGACCGGCTGCGGGGAGTGGCCACCGCCCGATCCAGCGGGGGCGGTGACGCGCGTCCGACACCCCACGCCCAGGCGTGCTCGCCGTAAGGGTGCCCGCCATCGCGGTGGGTCACCGAGTTCTCGGCAGAACAGCAGCCCTCCCTGGGAGCCGCCGCCGCCTCGACGGCTCCCAGGGCGCCGCGCGAGGCGCCTATGGTGCGACGAGCCGCTATACCGGGCGGCGCTAGATATCGACCTGACCCACGCCGAGCAGAACCCGGCCAACACCGAATCTGGAACCGACCAGTAGCCACACTGGGGGCCGATCCTGAGTGGAGCCTGGGCTCAGGTGCCGCATACCGAGCGTTCGACGGGCGTGACCGGACCGGAGTGCACCAGGACGTAGCCGACGTGCACCGAGCCCGCCGTATGCTGCCTGCGCAGCAGGACCTCGGGTACCGCGCGCCCAGGTCACGTCGACTCCCGGAGGCCGCTCCCATGAACCACCGCCCCCGGCGGCTTCGCCAGTCGCCCACCATGCGAGCCCTGGTCGCCGAGACCCACCTGCATGCGAGCCAGCTCGTCCTGCCCGTCTTCGTCGCCGAGGGCGCTACCGAGCCGCGCCCGATCCCGAGCATGCCCGGTGTCGTCCAGCACAGCCTGCCTTCACTCGTTGAGCGGGCCCGTCACGTCGCCGCAGCCGGGCTCGGCGGGATCATGATCTTCGGTGTCCCGCAGGCCAAGGACGCCTGCGGGAGCGGCGGAACCGACCCTGGCGGCATCCTCAACACTGCCCTGCGCCAGGTGCGAGACGCCGTCGGGGACAGCACCCTCGTCATGGCCGACACCTGCCTCGACGAGTTCACCGACCACGGGCACTGTGGTGTCCTCGACGAGGATGGCCGAGTCGACAACGACGCGACCCTGGAGATCTACGGCCGGATGGCGCTCGCCCAGGCCCGCGCTGGGGCCCACGTCGTCGCCCCCTCCGGGATGATGGACGGCCAGGTCGGGGCGATCCGAGCGGTTCTCGATGGTGCCGGCCTGACCGAGACGGTCATCCTGGCGTATGCCGCGAAGTATGCCTCGGCGTTCTACGGACCGTTCCGCGATGCTGTCCAGTCGAGCCTGACCGGCGACCGGCGAACCTATCAGCAGGACCCCGCGAACGTTCGGGAAGCGTTGCGGGAGATCGACCTCGACGTTGCGCAGGGCGCGGACATCATCATGGTCAAACCCGCCATGTCCTATCTTGACGTTGTCGCGGCAGCGTCGGCACGCACCAGCGTGCCGATCGCGGCATACCAGGTCTCCGGGGAGTTCGCGATGATCGAGGCTGCCTCGGCCCACGGGTGGATCGACCGGAGGGCAGTGGCCCTGGAGACCCTGCTGTCCATTCGCCGAGCCGGGGCGTCGATGATCCTCAGCTACTACGCGCTCGAGGCTGCCGGCTGGCTGGGCTGACCAGGTCCCGCAGCCGGGCGGGACCTCGGCGCTCGCGCGGCAGCGGCAGCAGCGGCCGCAACCGGCAGTGCCTCGATGATCTGATCGAGCACCCGATCCTCGTGTGCGGCGGAGACGAACCAGGACTCGAACACCGACGGCGGCAGGTGGATCCCGGCATCGAGCATTGCGTGGAAGAACGGCGGGAAACGATACGCGTCCTGGTCCTGGACCTGGGCGTAGTCACGGGGCGCGCTCTGCCGGAAGCACACCGAGAACAGGTTCCCGGCTCGCTGGACGACGTGTGCCACTCCGGCCCCGGTCAGGGCCGCCGACACGGCGTCGGCGAGCACGGCTGCGGCTACGTCGAGCCGCTGGTACGCCGGCGCGGTCAGGGACCGCATCGTGGCCAGCCCGGCCGCGACGGCGACCGGGTTGCCGCTCAGTGTGCCCGCCTGGTAGACCGGCCCCACCGGGGCGAGCAGGTTCATGACCTCGGTGCGTCCGCCGAGGGCAGCCAGGGGCAGGCCGCCACCGATGACCTTGCCGTAGGTGAACAGGTCCGCCGCGAACGGGACGTCGTCGACCCCCCACCAACCCGCCGGCCCGACCCGGAATCCGGTGAGCACCTCGTCGAGGATGAGCAGGGCGCCGTGGGCATGCGCGACGTCGCTGACGGCCGCGTTGAACCCGCGCTCCGGTGCGAGTACTCCCATGTTCGCCGGGGCCGCCTCGAGGATGACCGCCGCGATGTCCTGTCCGTGCCGGGTGAAAGCCTCGGTCACCGCATCGACATCGTTGTATGGCAAGACGATGGTCTGGGCTGCCACCTGGGCGGGAATGCCGGCCGATCCAGGCAGGGCAAGGGTCGCCACCCCGGATCCGGCCTGGGCGAGCAGTCCGTCGGAGTGGCCGTGATAGTGACCGGCGAACTTCACCAGCAGGTTCCGGCCGGTGTGTCCCCGGGCGAGTCGGATGGCCGTCATCGTCGCCTCGGTGCCGGTTGAGACCAGCCGGAGCGCCTCGACCGGATGGACGCCCCCGCGCGTGACCCGCTCCCGCACCAGCTCCGCGAGTTCGCTCTCGCCCACCCCGGGCGCCCCGAAACCCAGGCCGCGAGCCGCCGCCTGATGCACGGCATCGACGACCCGTGGATGCGCGTGCCCGAGGATCGCCGGACCCCAGGCGCCGACGAGGTCGACAAACTCCCGGCCCTCGACGTCGGTGAGGTAAGCGCCGCGCCCGGAGGTGAAGAACCGTGGGGTCCCACCGACCGAGCCGTAGGCGCGCACCGGGGAGCTCACCCCACCGGGCATGACTGCCCGGGCGCGGTCGAACTCCTGCTCATTGCTCGTCATCGTCACGTCTCTCTCGTCGTGCTCGGGTCGTCATGCTCGCACCGTGGTGCTCGAGTGGGTCTGGGACGGGTGCCTAACATGACCCCATGCTGGTGTGCCTCACCTCGAACCATCGCACAGCCGACCTGGCCACGTTGGACCAGCTGTGCTCGGTGAGCACCACGACCCTGGGCGAGGTGCTCATCCGCGAGCCGGGGATCGTCGGGGTGGCCTTCCTGGTCACCTGTCACCGCTTCGAGGTCTATCTGCAGGTCGACCCGGACACCGGGGGTAGCTCGCCCACCGGGGTTGGCTCGCATACCGGGGTTGGCTCGGACACGGTCGATGCCGTGCTGTGCGCGGTCGCCCAGGCCAGCGGTGTCGACATCGGTCGGGTGCTCGCCAGCACCCGGATCCACGTCGATCAGTCCGCGGCCGAGCAGTTATTCGCGGTCACCAGCGGCCTGGAGTCCGTGGTCATCGGTGAGGAGGAGATCTGCACCCAGGTGCGCCGGGCGCTGGTCCAGGCCCGGAAGCGTGGCACGACCAGCGGGGAACTGGAGCAGCTCTTCCAGAGCGCGATCCACACCAGCCGACAGGTGCGCAACGCGACGACGATCAACCGGGCCGGCCATTCTCTGGTCACCCTCGCGCTGGACCTGGCCACCGTCCGTGGCACGAGGTGGCCAACCGCGTCCGTGCTCGTCGTCGGCACCGGCCGGTATGCCGCCGCGACGGTCCAGGCGCTGCGCCGCGTCGGCGCCGAGGACATCGCAGTCCACTCTCCCTCCGGGCGAGCCGACGCCTTCGCCGCCAAGCACGGGCTCACGCCGCGCGATGACCTGGCCGCCGCGATCACCCACGCCAGCGTGGTGCTCACCTGCACCCACGGCGAACCGCTCGGTGTCGACCCCTTCGACTGCGGCCACCCTCTGCGGGTCATCGACCTGGGCTTGCCGCGCAACGTCGATCCAGCCGTCGGTGCGCTTGTGGGCGTGGACCTGCTGAATTTGGCCACCATCGGCAGGCAGGCGTCGCCGGTCCAGGTCAGCGGGCAGCTCAATGCCCGGCGTCTGGTTCGCAGCGCCGCCGCCGACTTCCTCACCGGCCTGACCGCCGGCCCACTCGTCACCGCCCTGCGCACCCACGTGTTCAGCGTCCTCGAGGGCACGGCCGCTGCTGGGGACACCGGCCACCCCGGTGCTGATCTGGAGCTGACCCGCCGGCGACTCGGCCAGGCCCTGCTGCACCGACCCTCCCAACAGATCCGGGACCTGGTCCGGCAGGGGCGGCTGGCCGAGGCGGTCGCGGCTCTCGAAATGTGGGGAGTCGAGGTGCCGCAGGTGCGGACAGCGCTGACTCAGCCGGAGAGCCCGACCACGGCCCCAATGACGATGATCGCCGGCGGCACGATCCCCTCGGAGGTGATGGCGCCCTCGAGCTGACCCAGCGTGGTCCGCACGACCCGTTGCGAGGGGAGGGACCCGTCCATGATGACCGCGACGAGATCTTCGCCCGGTCGACCCTCGCCGAGCAGTCGCTGCGCGATCCGGCCGGCGTTCTCCACGGCCATGAGCAGCACCAGAGTGCCGCGCAGGCCGGCCAGGACGGTCCAGTCGACGAGGGAGTCCGGATGCCCCGGCGGGATGTGGCCGGAGACGACAGTGAACTCGTGGACGACCCCGCGGTGTGTCAGCGGGATCCCAGCCAGGGCAGGCACCGCGACCGGGGAGGTCAGCCCGGGGATGACTCGCACAGCGATCCCCGCCTCCTGCAGGGCGAGGACCTCCTCGAAGCCCCTGCCGAAGACGTAGCCGTCGCCGCCCTTGAGCCGCACGACCCGCCGGCCGGCCCGTGCCCGGTCGATGAGCAGGGCGTGGATCTCCTCCTGGGCGGTGAACCGACTACGCGGGTGCTTGGCGGCATCGACGATCTCGACCTGCGGCGGGAGCTGCTCGATGAGGTCCACCGGCGCGAGATGGTCGACGACGACAACGTCGGCGCTCTGCAGCGCCTTGAGGCCGGCGACGGTGATCAGGTCCGGATCCCCAGGCCCACCACCGACGAGGACCACCTCGCCGACGCAGGTGTGGGCCTGCCGGGATGGCCTCGGCGCGGACCCCTCGTGGGGGGCTGGCTCCAGCGGAGTGAGCTCGCGCGCAGGCAGGTCGGGCGACAGCATGAGCCTCATCCTGCCGTGGGCTCGTCCGGCAGGGGTGCACCCACCGCGGGATCGTCCAGCCAGCGCAGCCGGCCGTCATATCGTGCGACCGCCCCGTTGCCCACCTCGACCCAGGGTGCGTCGGTCGGCAGCAGGCCGTGCAGGTGCGCGATGACCGCGCGGATCGAGTCGCCGTGCGAGACGACGATGCTCACCCCGGTGGGGTCGAGCTGCTCGAAGGCCTCGGTGACCCGCTCACGCACCTGCATGAGGGACTCCCCGCCGTGGATCGGGGCATGCGGATCGGACCAGTCGACCTGCTCGGCGGCGGCCCAGGTGTGCTCGTAGCTCCGGCCCTGCAACCGGCCCAGGTGCTGCTCCCGCCAGCGCTGGTCGACCTCGACCCGCAGCTGCATCCGGGCTGCGATGATCTGCGCGGTCTGCACTGCCCGGGTCAGGTCGCTGGTGACCAGCCGTGCCGGGAGTCTGCCGCCGGCGCTGCCCGAGCCGTCCGCCAGGTCGGCGGCGATCCGCTCGGCGGCCGAGCGGGCCTGCTCCCGGCCCAGTGCAGTCAGCGGCGGGTGCGCCGTCTGACCCTGGGTCAGGCGCAGGACGTTCCACCGGGACTGCCCGTGCCGAACGAGATAGACCGGATGCCGCACACCGGCCATTCTCCCGTAGGCTGCAGGTCTCACCCGCGCGGCAGGAACCCGGTGTGAATCCGGGGCGGTTCCGCCACTGTCAGGTCTTCGAGGAGACCGAGCCAGACACTGCGTACGGGATGGATCCGACCGCGACACGGGGCGAGAACCCCGGAGAAGGAACCCGCCACCATGGCCGACCCGACCTCGCCCCGGGCGCGCATCGCGTTGCTGTCCACCTCGGACACGGACCTGCTCTCCGCGCACGCCAGCGGCGCGGCATACGTGTGGGCCAACCCCAGCCGCGCCACCGACGCCGAACTCACCGCGCTCGTCGCCGGAGCCGACCTCGTCCTCGTCCGGCTGCTCGGCTCCCCCCAGGACCTGTGGCCAGGGCTGGCTGCGGTGCGCCAGGCCGGCACCCCGCTGGTTGTCCTCGGCGGTGAGCACCAACCCAACGCCGAGCTCATGGAACACTCCAGTGTCCCGATGGGGGTTGCCGCGCAGGCCAACCGCTACCTCGCCGAGGGCGGACCGGCCAACCTCACCCAGCTGCACTCCTTCCTCTCCGACACCGTCCTGCTCACCGGTGAGGGTTTCGAGCCCCCAACGGTGATCCCCACCTGGGGCTGGGCGCAGCGCCCGGCCCCGCACGACCCGACCCTCCCGCGGGTCGGGGTGCTCTACTACCGGGCGCACGAGGCAAGCGGCAACACCGCCTTCGCGCACGCACTGGCCGACGCCATCGACGCCACCGGTCACGCGGTCGGGGTCCCGATCTACGCCGGATCGTTGCGTTCTGCCCCCGATGCCCTGTATGCCGCGCTGGGCACCCTCGACGCCCTCGTCGTCACCGTCCTGGCCGCCGGCGGCTCCACCCCGGCGACCGTCAGCGCCGGTGGCACGGACGAAACCTGGGACGTCGAGCGGATCGCCGCCTTGGACATCCCGGTCCTGCAGGGCCTGTGCCTGACCGCCAGCCGCGCACAATGGGCCGCCTCCGCCGAGGGTGCCTCTCCGCTGGACGCGGCGAACCAGATCGCCATCCCCGAGTTCGACGGCCGGATCATCACCGCCCCCTTCTCCTTCAAGGAACTCGACGAGCACGGCCTACCCCGCTACGTCGCCGACCCCGAACGCACCGCCCGGGTGGCGAGGATCGCGGTCAACCATGCCCGGCTACGCGCCATCCCGAACCGGGACAAGCGCCTGGCGCTGGTCCTGTCGGCCTACCCGACGAAACATGCCCGGATCGGCAACGCCGTCGGGTTGGACACCCCCGTCTCGGCGATCCGTCTGCTGCGCCGGCTGCGCGACGACGGCTACGACCTGGGCGAGGACAACGAGATCATCGACCTGCTCGAGCGCAGCGACCCGCGCCGCGAGCACCCAGCCGGCGACGGGCTCGACGACACTGCCGCCGGGAACGCGCTCATCCATGCGCTCATCGCCGCCGGAGGGCAGGACGAGGAGTGGCTGACCAGTGCCCAGCTCGGTGCGGCGCACGTGCGGGTCAGCGAGGCGGAGTATGCCGCTTGGACTGCCGACCTGCCCGGCACGCTGCGCGACGCGATGACTGCGGCCTGGGGGCCGGCCCCGGGATCGGTCTTCGTCAACGACACCGGGGAGCTGGTCCTGGCCACGCTGCGCGCCGGCAACATCGTGCTGCTCATCCAGCCGCCGCGAGGCTTCGGGGAGAACCCGATCGCCATCTACCACGACCCTGACCTGCCGCCAACCCACCACTACCTGGCGGCATACCGGTGGATCGAGCACGGCTTCGGCGCCCATGCCGTGGTCCACCTCGGCAAGCACGGGTCGATGGAGTGGCTGCCCGGCAAGAACGCTGCGCTGTCCTCCTCGTGCGGCCCGGACGCGGCGATCGGGAACCTCCCGCTCATCTACCCCTTCCTGGTCAACGACCCTGGGGAGGGGGCCCAGGCCAAGCGGCGAGCCCACGCAAGCATCGTCGACCATCTCGTGCCACCGATGGCCCGCGCGGAGAGCTACGGGGACATCGCCCGCCTCGAGCAGCTCATGGACGAGCATGCGAACATCGCCGCGATGGACCCGGGCAAGCTGCCGGCGATCCGCGGTGAGATCTGGCAGCTCATGCGCTCAGCGGAGATGCACCGCGACCTCGGCCTCGACGAACGTCCCGAAGACGACGCCTTCGACGACTTCCTGCTGCACGTCGACGGCTGGCTGTGCGAGATCAAGGACGCCCAGATCCGGGACGGGCTGCACGTCTTGGGTGCTGCCCCCACCGGCCCGGCCCGGGTCAACCTCGTGCTGTCCATCCTGCGCGCGGCGCAGGTGTGGGGCGGGGTCGGGGGTGCTGTCCCGGGGCTGCGTGTGGCGCTCGGGCTCAAGGACGGCGAGGCGCTGCGGGTCGTCGACGAGGTCGAGGCCCGCGCCCGGGCCCTGGTCGAGGCCGCCGAGGCGCTCGGGTGGGAGCCGCAGGCGGTCGCCGGCCTGCACGAGGACCCGGTGGTGCGCCGCGTGCTCGGTTTTGCCGCCGAGCAGGTCGTCCCCCGGCTCGCGCGGACCACTGACGAGGTGGACGCGCTCCTGCACGCCCTGGCCGGCGGCTTCGTGCCGCCCGGCCCGTCCGGATCTCCGCTGCGCGGGTTGGTCAACGTGCTCCCGACGGGGCGCAACTTCTACACCGTCGATCCGCGCGCGGTGCCCTCCCGGCTGGCGTGGCAGACCGGGCAGGCCCTCGCGGACTCCCTGATCGCCCGCTATCTCGCCGAGACCGGGTCCTACCCGAGCTCGGTGGGTCTGTCGGTGTGGGGAACGAGCGCGATGCGCACCAGTGGTGACGACGTCGCCGAGGTCCTCGCCCTGCTCGGTGTGCGCCCGGAGTGGGACGAGGCCTCCCGGCGGGTGGTCCGGTTGCAGGTCGTCCCGCTGGCCGAACTGCGCCGGCCCCGCATCGACGTCACGGTGCGGATCTCCGGCTTCTTCCGAGATGCCTTCCCCCATGTCGTCGCGCTGCTCGACGACGCGGTCCGGATGGTCGCCGACCTCGACGAGCCGGAGAGCGACAACCACGTGCGGGCGCACTACCTGGCCGACCTGAGCCAGCACGGCGACATGCAGCGGGCCGGCACTCGGATCTTCGGGTCCAAGCCGGGGTCGTATGGCGCCGGCATCCTCGACCTCATCGAGTCCGGGTCCTGGCGTGACGATGGCGATCTCGCGCGGGTCTACACCGCATGGGGTGGTTTCGCCTATGGCCGCGACCTCGACGGCATACCGGCCGCGCAGGACATGGAGGTCAACTACCGCCGGATCAAGATCGCCGCCAAGAACGTCGACTCGGCCGAGCACGACATCGCCGACAGCGACGACTACTTCCAGTACCACGGGGGGATGGTCGCGACGATCCGTGCCCTGACCGGAGCCGACCCGAAGGCCTATGTCGGAGACTCCACCTCCCCAGACTCGGTGCGCACCCGCACCCTCGGTGAGGAGACCGCACGGGTCTTCCGGGCCCGGGTGGTCAACCCCCGCTGGATCGCGGCAATGCAGCGGCACGGCTACAAGGGAGCGTTCGAGCTGGCCGCGACGGTGGACTACCTCTTCGGTTTCGATGCCACCGCCGGGGTCGTGCACGACTGGATGTATGAGAAGCTCGCCGCCGAATACGTCCTCGACGCGACCAACCAGGAGTTCCTGCGCACCGCGAACCCGTGGGCGCTGCGAGGGATCGTCGAGCGGCTCCACGAGGCCGCCGAGCGCGGTCTGTGGGCCGAGCCCGACCCCGACACTCTGGCCGCCATGCAGCGGGTCTACCTCGAGGTCGAGGGTGAGCTTGAGGGGGAGTTGGATCGGTGAGCTGGACGGGTGAGCCCTCGGTGAGTGCGCCGTCGGGTCCGGTCACGGTCCGGGTCCTCGGGATCGGCATGGGCCCCCAGCACGTCACCCCCGAGGTCGGGAACGCCCTGGCTGGCGCCGACTACGTCATCGCCGCGCAGAAGGCCGCCGACGACCCGCTGCTCGCGGTCCGGCGGGCCATCGCCGAGGCGTATGGCGTGCCGCTGGTGGCCATCGAGGATCCGGAGCGGGACCGGGACCACCCGGCCGACTACCCCCGGGCGGTTGCACAGTGGCACGAGGCGCGGGTGGCGGCATACGAACAGGTGCTGCGCGAACGCGGCGGGACCGCCGCATTCCTGGTCTGGGGAGACCCCTCGCTGTATGACTCGACCCTGCGGATCGTGGAGCAGCTCGGGCAGCGCATGCCGATCCGGGTCGACGTCCTGCCCGGGATCAGCGCACCACAGTTGCTCGCCGCCCGGCACCGGATGGTCCTGCACCGCGTTGGTGAACCGGTACACGTCACCACCGCCCGCCGTCTTCGCGAGGACGTCGCTGCTGGGCAGCGCAACCTGCTCGTCATGCTCTCGGCGGGGCTGGGCCCGGCCGGCGTGGACCCGGCCGGTCTGGCGGACTGGTTCATCTGGTGGGGTGCCAACCTCGGCCACGCCAGTGAGGAACTCGTCGCCGGCCGCGTCGGGGATGTCGCCGGTGACATCGAACGCGCCCGAGCCCGGGCCAGGGATGCCGCAGGCTGGGTCATGGACCTCTATCTGCTGCGGGCGCCGTGATGGGACACACTGTCCTGGCCGTCCCGGTGCCCGCGCTCGATGACGTTGTGCGGGAACGCACCGCGCACTACGACTCCTCGTTCGTCTCGGCCGACCCCGATTTCGTCCACGCGCACATCACCGTCCTCAGCCCCTGGATCCCCTCCCCGACCCCGGTGGACCTCGGCCTCGTGGCGTCCCTGCTGCGCCGCCATCCACCCTTCGAGGTCGCCCTCGAGGAGGTGGGCGAGTTTCCCGACGGGGTGCTCCACCTGCGTCCGAGACCGGAGCAGTCGCTGCGCGCACTCACCCTCGCGGTGGCACAGGCGTTCCCGCAGCACCCTCCGTATGCCGGCAGGTACCCCGACCCCGTGCCGCACCTGACGGTGGACCGACGCAGCGAGACGGTGACCGCCGCCACCGTGCGCACCCGTCTCGCCCACCTGCTCCCGCTGGCCTTCGTCGTCGATCGGGTCGACCTGCAGTGGTGGGCCAACGACGACTGCCGGTTGCTGCACTCGTGGCGCGTGGGGGATGGTCCGTGAGCGGCCTGCTCGTGGCGGGGACGACCTCGGATGCCGGCAAGAGTGTCCTCACCACTGGGCTGTGCCGGGCCTTCGCCCGGAGAGGGATTGCCGTCGCGCCCTACAAGGCGCAGAACATGTCGAACAACTCCATGGTGTGCGCCGACCGGGACGGTGTCCCGGCGGAGATCGGCCGGGCCCAGTGGGTGCAGGCCCTGGCGGCCGGGGTCCCGCCGGAGCCGGCGATGAATCCGGTCCTGCTCAAACCCGGTAGCGACTCCCGCAGCCACGTCGTCCTGCTCGGGCAGCCCGCAGGGGAGGTGTCCTCGATGGACTGGGCCGCTGGCCGGGCGCACCTCGCGCTGGCGGCGCACACGGCATACGACGACCTCGCCGGACGCTTCGACGTCATCGTCGCCGAGGGGGCCGGCAGCCCGACGGAGATCAACCTGCGCGCCGGTGACTACGTCAACATGGGCCTGGCCCGGCACGCTGACCTGCCCACGGTCATCGTCGGCGACATCGACCGCGGTGGGGTGCTCGCCGCCATGTACGGCACGCTCGCGCTGCTCGATCCGCACGACCAGCGACTGATCGCCGGGTTCGTGGTCAACAAGTTCCGCGGCGAGGCGAGCCTGCTCGCTCCCGGGCTGGACACCCTGGAGGCCCTCACCGGCCGGCGAGTGTATGGCGTCCTCCCGTGGCACGGCGGGCTGTGGCTGGACTCCGAGGATGCCCTCGACCTGGAGGCCCGGCGCGCGAGCGGAGTGCGCGCCCGCAAGGTCGCGGTCGTCCGGCTGCCGCGGATCAGCAACTTCACCGATGTCGACGCTCTCGGCCTCGAACCCGGACTCGACGTGGTCTTCGCGGCGAGCCCGACCGACCTCGCCGACGCCGACCTCGTCGTCGTCCCCGGCACCCGGGCGACGATCGCGGACCTGGCCTGGTTGCGGGCCCGGGGGCTGGATGCCGCGATCATCGGGCACGCGCGCAGGGGGCGGGCGGTGCTCGGGATCTGCGGCGGGTTCCAGATGCTCGGGCAGGTCATCGCCGACCCGGACGGCATCGAGGGCCCGCCCCGGGAGGTCGATGGGCTGGGCCTGCTCGACGTGCGCACCGACTTCGTCGCGGAAAAGACACTGCGGCTGTCGGTGGGGGAGACTCTCGGGGTGCCGGCGCATGGGTACGAGATCCACCACGGCAGGCTCACTGCCTTCTCCGGAGAGCCCTTCCTCGGCGGGGTCAGCCGTGGGCTGGTCCACGGCACTATGTGGCATGGCAGTCTCGAGGGAGACCGGTTGCGCCGCGCGTTCCTCGCCCACACCCTGGACCTGCCGCCCTCGGACGTGTCGTTCGGGCACGCCCGTCAACGCCGGATCGACCTGATCGCCGATCTCGTCGAGGAGCATCTCGACGTCGGGGCCCTCCTCGACCTGGCCCGCCGTGGCGCGCCCCTCGACCTGCCGCTCCTGCCCCCTGGAGGTACCCCGTGAGACTGCTCCTGCTTGGTGGCACGAGCGAGGCCCGTGAGCTGGCCGCCAGCCTCGTCGAGCGGGGCATCGATGTCACCAGCTCGCTCGCCGGCCGGGTCGCGCAGCCCCGGCTGCCTGTGGGGAAGGTCCGCATCGGCGGCTTCGGCGGGGTCTCCGGACTGCGGCTGGCCCTGGCCGACTATGACGCCGTCGTGGACGCGACCCACCCGTTCGCGCACGGGATGAGCAGCAACGCCGCTTTGGCTTGCGCCGCCGGCGACGTCCCGTTGCTGCGCCTGGAGCGGCCCGAGTGGGAGCCGGACCCTACCTGGCGGTATGCCGACACCCATGAGGAGGCCGCGGTCCTCGCCGCGGGCCTCGGGCGCCGGCCCTTCGTCACCGTCGGCCGCCAGGAGCTGTTCCGGTTCATCCCCGCCATGGCGGACCTGCCTGTCCTGGCCCGGGTCGTCCAGGCCCCAGAGCTGCCGTTGCCGGAGCGGTGGACGCTCCTGACCAGCCGGGGCCCCTATAGCCTCGTCGGTGAGCGGGGCATCATGGCCGGTCACGGCAGCGACGTGCTCGTCACGAAGGACTCCGGCGGGGGCTACACGTGGCCCAAGATGCGTGCTGCCGCTGAGCTCGAGGTGGCGGTCGTCGTCGTGCGGCGGGCCCCCGGTCCGAGCGGGGTAGCCACGGTGCACACAGTCGACGAGGCGGCCGCGTGGGTCCTGGAGCAGACATGAAGGTCCTGGTCACCGGGGGAGTGCGCTCCGGCAAGTCCCGGCACGCGGAGCTGCTCCTGGCCGCCGCTGAGGCGGTGACGTATGTCGCTGCAGGTCCCACGACGGCGCAGGACGACGACCCGGACTGGGCGCATCGGATCGCCGCACACCGCCAGCGACGGCCCGCCTCGTGGTCGACGGTGGAGACCAGTGATCTCGCGGCGGCATTGCGAATCGACACGCCCGTGCTCGTCGACTGCCTGGGCACCTGGCTCACCGCGGTCCTGGACGAGCACCAGCTGTGGCAGGCATCGCTGGATGCGGCCATCGACACGGTGCAGGGCCTGCTCGAGGATGCGCTCGTCGTCCTCAAGGACCGTGACGGCGTGGTCCTGGTGACCAACGAGGTCGGTCTGGGTGTCGTCCCGGCGCATCGCTCCGGACGGCTCTTCCGCGACCTCCTGGGCTTGGTCAACCAAGAGGTGGCCACGGCCTGCGATGAGGTGCACCTCGTCGTCGCAGGCCGGGTACTCATCGTGTGAGATCCGGCCGGGCCGGATGGGGTATCCGGTTGGGTCCTGGTCGGTGAGGTGGCCGGTCAGCGGTGGTGGGGTGTGGGGCAGTCAGCGGGTCAGTGCTGGCTGAGGCACGGGCGCTGCGGCAGCGGCCCGGTCCTGCGCCCGCCCGAGGAGCCCGGCAAGGGTGACGGTCATTACCCCCCAGAGTGTGGCGAGGGTCGTCAGCGACGCCATCCGGAAGGACCACAAGGTGTCGGCGGGGAAGTCACCGATTTCGTTGACCGTCGGGAACAGCACACCGGCGACGACCATGACGACAAGGTAGCTGCCGGCGCCGGCGAGGACACCGACGAAGCTGCCCATCCGGGCGCTCAGGAGCACCGCGAGCCACGTGCCCAACACGGCAGCGGCGACGGAGACGAGCACGAACCCGAAGTAGAGCCCGGTGCGGGACCCGATGGTGTCCGCGTTGCCGACGGCCGGTGGGGTCGCCGGGTACTTCAGGAAGGGGACGAAGGCGAACGAGACGAAACCGAGCAGGCCCGCCAGTGTCGTCGACTGGCGGATGCCCATCGTCCCCAGCCGACCGGCTACTGCCGCTGCGACGAGGCCGAGGACGCCGCCGAGTGCGAAGCCCATGGTCACGGTGCCGGTGAGCAGACCCCACGTCCGCTGGGTACCCCGGGAGACCTCCGCAGCCCCCTCGTCATGCTCGTGTCCGGCCGGCGCACTAGCGCCGGTTCCGGCATCGGTAGCGTGCTCGGCCGGTGTGACCGGATCTGCCGGGCTCGCCGAGTGGGCCTGCTCCAGGGCGATGGCGGCCTCGACCGAAGGCTCACCCACCTGGTGGGCGACGACGAAAGTGACCAGGCCGGCAAAGAGACCGGCGATGAGGCCGAGGATGAGGAAGGAGCGAGCGTTCATGAGGGGTCCGTTCAGAGCAAGTGCGAGCGCGAGCGCGACCCACGCCGGTCGAGGCACGGCGTCGGCGATCAGCGGGGAGGAGGCATCACGCCACGACGGGGCGAGCGCACACCACTGGACAGGTCGGAGAGCTCACCCGTCCTGCGTGCGGAGTCAGTCCTGCGTGCGGGGTCAGTCCTGCGTGCGGGGTCAGTCCTGCGTGCGGGGTCAGTGGCAGGGGTAGCCGAGCAGGTGACGCCCGTCGTGGACCCACTCGTGGATCATCGTGCCCGAGGGAATCGAGATGGCGCCCTGGTTAGCGCTGACGAAGAAGATCACCAGCAGCGCCACGACACCGAAGAACAGTGCCCACGGCACGAGTTCGCGAAGCGGAATGCTGGGAACAGAGACGGCGCCGGCAACGGGTGCTGCTGCGGTCTGCGACATGGAGTCCTCCTGTGGGGTACCTGCGCCCCGGTCGTAGGGGTGGCAGGCACTCGGGTCTGGCTCCACCACGACCGGTTCCCCGGAAGAGGTGTCACAGTAGCGCGACTGCGCCGGACTCACACCGGCTTCCTTGTGCTGCCAATCGCATCGTAGCGGAACAACCGTCACCGCAGGGGGTGTCGATCCAATCGATGGCTGGCCAACGGCTGGTCGCGCACGAGGTGCTCCTCGACGATCGAGGCAGCCGCGGCCGGGTCGAGGCGTCCATACCAGACGTCATCCGGCTGGACGTTGACCACGGGTGCCTGGTTGCACGGGAACTGGCACCCGGTGTGCACCAGGAGCACGTCGGAGTCGCCCAGGCCGTGCTCGATCATCGCCAGCACCATGGCGCGCAGATTGTCCACCGCGCCCTGGGCGGTGCACCTCGGGCCGCGGCAGACCATGACCTGGTGGCGATGGGCACTGACGTCCTCCCAGGCGGCGGAGGTCAGGCCCGGCTCGTCGCCGGTGAGCTCCCGGACGTCGGCCACCGCCTCGGCAACTCCCTCCTCGAGAGCATGCACGCAGCGCACTGCGGCGGTGGCGACGAGGATCTGCGGGAGATGCCCGGATCGCTCGCGCCACCAGTGCCCGGCGATCCGGCGCAGCCAGGAGTGGCCCGGGCTGATCGGCCCGGTGTCGACCCCCACGAGAACGACGGTGGGCGTCCCGGCATCGGCGAGCCGGGTCAACTCCGCGGACAGGGACGGGTCACCCATCTGCACGAAGGCCACGCTGGCGCCCAGAGAAGTGGCGGTGGCGCACAACTGATCCCGGGCGTCGACATCGCTGACCGACATACCGACGAGGACGACGTGCCCGGTCATCATGCCCTCCTGAGTGACATCGCGAGCGCGGTGGTCGTCAGTGCGGCGGCAGCTCCGACGCGGCGGGAGAGCCGGGTGGCCCGGCTGATGTCCGCTGCCGTGGGCGCTCGACCGTCGCCGAGGACAGCGCGGTGCTCGGTGCGTCCCCCGGGGTAGTGGTTGGTGCCTCCGAGACGGATGCCGAGCGCGCCGGCGAAGGCGGCTTCGACAACACCGGCGTTCGGGCTGGGATGGCCAGCAGCATCTCGCGCCCAGGCCTGGGCAGTGGCGCGCGCCTGCCGCGGAGCGACGAGCAGGACCAGGAGTCCGGTGAAGCGGGCGGCAGGCAGGTTGACCACGTCGTCGAGCCGGGCGCTGGCCCACCCGTATGCCGTGTGCCTGGGGGTGCGGTGGCCCACCATCGCGTCGAGGGTGTTGACCGCGCGATAGCCCAGCAGGCCGGGGATTCCGGCGAGCGCCCCCCACAGCAGCGGCGCGACCACAGCATCGGAGGTGTTCTCCGCGACCGACTCGACGACGGCCCGGATGATCCCGTCGGCATCCAAGGTGGCGGTGTGGCGGCCGACGAGGCCGCTGACCCGTTCCCGGGCGCCGGGCAGGTCCCCGACGGTGAGCAGGTGTGCCACCTCGGTTGCTTCCCGTTCCAGTGAGCGACCGCCGAGGACGACCCAGGTCGTGGCCGCCGTGGCGGCGCACCGGGCCATCGGCTGTGGCGTACCCCGATCGAGGAGGATCCCCAGCGCGGCAACCCCGCCAACGAGCAGCGCCGCGTGGGCGACACCGCGCAGGCGAGAATCGGCATACAGCCACTTCTCCACCCGGGCCGCGACCGCACCGAAGCCGGCCACCGGGTGCAGTCGGGCAGGGTCCCCGAGCCACCGGTCCGCCAGCCAACCCACGGCCAGCCCCGCCGCCGCCCCGGGTCGCGACGTGATCATGACAACGCCACCAGCAGAGTTGCGAATGCGGCCTCGACGCACGCCCCGAAGACGTCACCGGTGACCCCGCCGAACCGTCGGACGGCCCGGGTGAGGATGACCAGGACGACGAGGAGCGCGGCCGCAGCGGCGACCGGCCCGCGCCACCAGGCCAGCGAGGCCCACACCGTGAAGCCGGTCAGGGCCAACGCGACGACCAGCCACACCAGGGCGCCGAGGATCACCGGCACCGACTGCGCGATGTCGTGACCGAGCCCGTCTCGGCGCGCCGGTGGTATGCCGCGGGCGCAGCACGCGACGAGAGCTGCCCGGGAGGCGCACAGGGCGACACCTGCCAGGATCGCTCCACCCCACCACGAGCCGTCCGCCCGCGCGCCAGTCAGGACGGCGCTCAGCGCGGTGGCCTGGATTCCCAGCATCAGGACGACGGTGACGACACCGGCCGGCCCGGCAGCACCGGACTTCATCACCGCTAGGGCCCGCTCCCGGTCATAGGAGGCGGCCAGAGCGTCGGCCACGTCGGACAGCCCGTCGAGGTGCAGGCCGCGGGTGCCCAGTGCGCTCACCCCCAGCGCGAGGAGCGCGGTGAGCAGCACGGGCAGATCAAGGACATGGCCCGCCACACCGACCAGCGCAACCGCCACCCCGAGGGGCAGGACGGCCATAGGGGCCAGGACCATCGCCATCCCGGCGCGCCGCCGGTCCACCGAGCCAGGAGCCTGAACCGGGAGCGCGGTCAAGGTCCCCACGGACAGTCGCCAGGCGTCTATGACCACGGTGAATCCGGCAGCGGGCATCAGCTGGTCAGGTCGCTGAGCAACGCGACGTCGCGCAGCAGGGCGGCGGCGCTGCGCACGAGCGGGACCGCGGCCACCGCACCGGAGCCCTCACCGAGCCGCATCCCCAGGTCGAGCAGCGGGTCCAGGCCGAGCTTGTCCAGGGCCAGGGACTGGGCTGGCTCGGTGGAGCGGTGCCCGGCGGCGAACCAGGCCGCGGCACCGGGCTCGATCCGGTCAGCGGTCAAGGCGCAAGCCACGCTCATCAACCCGTCGAGCAGGACCGGGATGCCGGCCCGAGCGGCGGCCAGGAGGTAGCCGGTCGTTGCGGCGAGGTCGGCGCTGCCGAGGGCGGTCAGGGTCGCCACCGGGTCCTCCACCCGCCCCCCGACCCGGGCGATGGCGGCGTCGATGACCTCCACCTTGCGGGCCAGGGCCTCGTCGTCGATGCCGGTGCCCCGCCCGGCGACCAGGTGAGCGGGCAGGCCGAGTCCGGCGGCGATGAGTGCTGCGGCCGGGGTGGTGTTGCCGATGCCCATGTCTCCGGAGAGCAGCAGCTGTGCGCCGGCGGCGATCTCCTGTTCGGCGACGGCGGCCCCGGCCGCCAGGGCGGCGGTGGTCTGCGCGTCGGTCAGCGCGTCGCGCAGGTGGATGGGTCCGCTGCCGCGCCGGATCTTGTGGGCGGTCAGCGCGGCCCGGGTGTCCTCGTCGAGATCGGCGAAGTCGTCGTCGACGCCTAGGTCGAGGACCCGGACCGCGACCCCGTTCGCGCAGGCGAGGGCGTTGACCCCGGCCTTGCCGGCCAGGAAGGTACGCACCATCGCTCCGGTGATGGCAGCCGAGAATGCCGAGACGCCGGCGCTGGCCACGCCGTGGTCACCGGCGAAGATGACCAGCCGGACACTGTTCACCGGCTGCGGCGGAACCTGGCCCTGGCAGGCCGCAAGCCACACCGCGCACTCGCCGAGCCGGCCGAGCGCTCCCGGCGGGGTAGCCAGGGCGGCGAGTCGTTTGGCAGCGTGGGCGCGGGCGATCGGGGAGGGGGCGGTGACCCGGGACATATCGGCTCCTGTCAGTGGATGGGGTGTGCGGAGAGGACTTCGTCGAGGGCCCGCGCCAGCAGCGCCGTCGTCTCAGGGGCCCGGACGGCGATGCGGACCCAGGTCTCGTCCAGGCCGGGGAAGGTGTCCGCGCGGCGCACAGCGATGCCGTGCTTGCGGAGTGCGGCGCGGATCCCCGCGCCCGGTCGGGCCAAGACGAAAGAGGCGGACGACGGCACGTGCTCGATGCCACGCCGGGTCAGCTCAGACTCGAGGGCCTGCCGCCATCGGGCCAGACCAGCTGCGCGCTCACCCTGGTCGGTCGTGGCTGCCGGGGTGCAGCAGGCGACCGTGGCGGCGATTGCTGGCGCGGACAGCGACCATGGGGTCTGCTGCTGCGCCATGGCGGCAATCCACGCCGGGTCGCCGACTACGTAGCCAGCACGGATGCCCGGGATGGACCAGAGTTTGGTCAGGCTCCGAATGACGAGCACCCCGGTGAGGTGGGGAGTCTTGTGGCGCCCTGGCCGCAGCAGGGACTCGCCCTGGCCGGGCACGGTGTCCATGAAGGCCTCGTCGACGACGACGAGCCGGCCGGGTCGGCGCAGCTGGTCGATCACCGCGCGGGAGTGCAGCACCCCCGTCGGGTTGGTCGGGTTGCCCACGACGACGAGGTCCGCCTGCGCGGGCACCGCACCCGGCTCGAGGGTGAACCCCGTCTCTGGGCGACAGATCACGACGTGGACGTCGCAGCCGGCACGAGCGAGGGCGGCGTGCGGCTCGGTGAACTGGGGGTGGACGACGACCGGGTGGCGCCAGGGCCGGAGCCGGGCGATGAGAGTGAACGCCTCGGCAGCGCCGGCAGTGGGCAGCACCTCGGTGATGTCTCGGCTGTGCACTGCGGCCACGGCGGCGGCAGCAGGGGTGGCGTCCGGGTAGGAGGAGGACGCCTCGATGCCAGCACCCAGGGCTGCCTCGAGCCAACCGGGTCTGGGACTGTCGTGGACGTTGACCGCAAAATCGGCCAGGCCATCGCCGGTCTCGACATCACCGTGGTGGCGCAGCGGGTCCGCGACTGGTTCGTCGGCCGCCGGCGCCGGCGGGCCGGCCCTCAGCGTGGGGGAAGTCGGTGCGGGTGCGGGCCGTGCCCGTGCGGGCCGTGCCCGAGGTGAGGCGGCGTGCGCCGCGTCGGCGAATCGTTGCGCAAGATGCGGGTGCCCGGCCCAATGCACGTGCAGGTAGGACGCGTGAGTGGTCGCGCTCGCCCACCCGGTGGCGGCCCCGTCGATGATCCAGGCCGGAGGGGACCCGGCCTGCGGGGTGCACCGGGTGCGGTGGAACTCGTGGCCGCTCACGCGCTCCCCGGTCCGGGTGAGCAGGCTGTCTCCGGCGGCGACGGCGACCGGGTAGCGCAGCGTGAGCCGGGGGGCCATGGCCGCCTGCACGGGCAGTGCAGCGCTCATCGGCGTCCCGTCGAGGCTCTCGGCGAGGTAGAGCAGTCCGGCGCACTCGGCGACGGTGGGGATGCCGGCGTCCACCGCAGCCCGCAGATCCGCCAACAGGGTCCGGTTGGCGGCGAGCTGCTCGGCATACACCTGCGGGAAACCGCCGCCGAGGTAGATGCCGCGGGTGCCCTCGGGCAGTGCGTCGTCGGTGAGCGGGTCGAAGGTGACGAGGGCGCACCCGGCAGCGCGCAGCAGCTCCTCGGTCTCGGGATAGCGGAAGGTGAACGCACGGCCGCCGGCAATCGCGACGACCGGGGCGGCAGCCGGGGAGGCAGCCGGGGAGGCCGGCGGGGTGGGATGCCCAGCGGGGTGGACCTCGACAAGCGGATCCCACGCCATACCGGGCAGGTCGGGCGCTGCCCGGGCGATCGAGAGCAGCCCGGGGACGTCGAGATGGGCCGCGACCTGCTCACCGAGACGGGTGAGCATCGCGGCTGACCCTTCCCGTTCCGCAGCGGGCACGAGGCCGAGGTGGCGTGAGGGGGTGGCGAGGTCGGTGTCCCGGGGGAGCGCACCGAGCACGGGCAGGCCGGCCCTTTCGAGTGCCGAGATGATCTCGGTGTCGTTGCGCGCCGAGCCGGTCCGGTTGAGGACCACCCCGGCGATGGTGACCCGGGCGTCGTATGCCGCCATCCCCACTGCGACCGCGGCCGCGGTGCGCGAGGCCCGGGCGACGTCGAGGACGAGCACGACCGGTGAGCAGGTCAGACTCGCCACGTGCGCGGTCGAGGCGAACCCGTCGGTGCCCAGGCGCCCGTCATACAGGCCCATGACCCCTTCGATGACCGCGACGTCGGCTCCGGCGGCACCGTGCAGCAAGAGTGGGACGATCCGGTCCTCGCCGACAAGGTGCGGGTCGAGGTTGCGGCCGGGCCGGCCGGTGGCCAGGGCGTGATAGCCGGGGTCGATGTAGTCCGGGCCCACCTTGTGGCCACTGACGGCCAGCCCACGGCTTCGCAGGGCGGCCATGAGCCCGGCGGCGATCGTCGTCTTGCCCTGGCCGGTGGCCGGGGCGGCGATCACCAGGCGGGGCAGGTGTGCCACAGCCTCACCACTCGATGCCCTTCTGGCCCTTCTGGCCGACGTCCATGGGGTGTTTGACCTTCGTCATCTCGGTGACGAGGTCAGCGCTCTCGACCAGCCGGGGGTGGGCCGCGCGGCCGGTGATGACGACGTGCTGGCGGCCCGGGCGCCCTGCCAAGGTGGTCACGACGTCCTCGACGTCGACCCAGCCCCACGTGATCGGGTAGGTGAACTCGTCGAGGATGAGCAGGTCGTGGGTCTGGTCTGCGATCCGCTGCTTGACCTCGGCCCAGCCCTCCGCTGCGGCGGCGGCGTGGTCCTGGGCGTCACCCTTCTTGCGGGACCAGGACCAGCCCGAGCCCATCTTGTGCCACTGCACCGGGCCGCCCTCGCCGGTCTGTTCGTGCAGAGCGCCGAGACGTTCGAGGACGGACTGCTCGCCGATGCGCCACTTCGCGGACTTGACGAACTGGAAGACACCGATGTCCCAGCCTTGGTTCCAGGCTCGCAGGGCCAGACCGAAGGCGGCCGTGGACTTGCCCTTGCCGGGGCCGGTGTGCACCATCACCAGGGGCCGGTTGCGCCGCTGGTTCGTCGTCAGCCCGTCGTCGGGGATCGTGGTCGGGGTGCCCTGAGGCATCAGGCTGCTCCTTTCGAAGTGCGGCGGTGCACCGGGGTGCTCAGTGCCGCAGCGGTGACATCGGTGACGGACAAGTACTCGGCGCGGAGGTGCCTGGCCAGAGTGCGGGCGAGCCCGAGCCGCAGCGGACCGTTCTCGACGTCGATGACCACGGTGCTCACGCCCAGGTGGGCCAGGTGCTGCGCGGCGATGGCAGCTCGGGCCAGGGCGTCGGGTGCGTCGGTGGCCCGGCCGTCGGTGGCCCGACCATCGGTGGTCCGACCATCGGTGATCCGACCATCGGTGATCCGACCGTCGGTGGCCCGGCCATCGGTGACAACGACGAGGAGGGGCCGCTGCCGGGGGTCGCGAACCCGCTCCCGCTGCAGAACGCGGGCGGCTTCGAGCAGGCCCGCGGCCAGGGGGGTTCGGCCGCCGGCAGGCAGGTCCTCGAGCCGCGCGGCGGCCACCTCGACGCTGTGCGTTGGTGGCAGCACGAGCTCGGCGCGCTGCCCGCGGAAGGTGACCAGGCCGACCTTGTCGCGGCGACGGTAGGCATCGAGAAGCAAGGACAGGATCGCCGTCTTGACCTGGGTCATCCTGGTGCGCGCTGCCATCGACCCGGAGGCGTCGACGCAGAAGAGGATGAGATTGGCCTCCCGACCCTCACGCACAGCGACCCGCAGGTCGTCCGGGCGCACGACGACCCGCTGTCCGGCTGGCTGTCCGGTCAGTTGCCGGGCTGGCTGCTTCCCAGCGGCGGCAAGGAGGGTTTCGACGAGGTGCAACGAGCCGGTGTCGCCGGGTGCGGCCCCCACTCGTCGGCCACTGGTCGCCAAGGCACGGCTGCGCCGGCCGGGCGCGCCAGTGCCAAGGCCCGGCACGGTGAGTAATCGAGGGCGGTAGGGCGGAGCCGCGGTGACGACGGATTCGTCGCCGCGTGCTCCAGGCAACCCCGCACGGACTGCATCCTGGCGGGTGTCAGTGGTCGGGCGAGCGCTGGCCGGGTCGGTGCCGTCAGCGTTGCTTCCGTCAGTGTCGCTGCCACCTGGCTCGGTGCTCCCGGCCGCACCGGTGTGGTCCTCGGACTCCTGCCCGGCTGGGGGAGGTGGCGGATCCTGCGGCGAAGAACCCTCGGCGCCCTCGGGGCCCTCGGGACCCTCGGGGGGGTCTGGGGGCAGTTCCTCCTCCCCAAGCAGCGTCTCGAGCAGGTCTTCGTCCAGGCCGGGAGCGTCGAACGGGTTGCGGCGCCGCCGGTGCGGCAGCGCCAGCAGGGCGGCGCGGCGGATGTCCTCGCGAGTGACCTCGTCGCGGCCAGCCCAGGCGGCGTGTGCCATGGCGGTGCGAGCGGTGACGATGTCGGCCCGCAAACCGTCGACGTCGAACGCAGCACAGATCCGGGCAATGGTGTGCAGCGCGGCCGAGCCGAGCCCGACCCGGCTGATCCGATCCCGGGCGGCCTCGATCCGTGCGGTCAGGGCAGCATCGGCGGCGGCGTAGCCGGCCGAGAATCCCGCAGGGTCGGTGTCGTAGGCGAGCCGGCGGCGGATAACCTCCACCCGCAGGGCCGGGTCCCTGGGCGCGGCGACCTGCACGGTGAGTCCGAATCGGTCGAGCAGCTGCGGCCGCAGCTCACCCTCCTCGGGGTTCATCGTGCCGATGAGGACGAACCGGGCGGCGTGTTCGATCGACACCGCGTCGCGTTCGACGCTGACCATGCCCATGGCGGCCGCGTCGAGGAGGAGGTCGACGAGATGGTCGTGCAAGAGGTTGACCTCGTCGACATACAGCACACCGCGATGCGCCCGGGCGAGCAGTCCGGGCTCGTACTCGACTCGGCCGTGCGAGAGGGCCCGCTCCAGGTGCAAGGAGCCGAGTACCCGGTCCTCGGTGGCTCCGACAGGCAGCTCGACGAGCCGCACCGGGCGTTGCACGATCTCGGCATCGGTCCCGAAGGGCCCGTCCGGGGATGTCGCGGCCGGGTCGGCCGGGTCGGTGGCGAACCGGTCCGCGGCATACACCCGGATGGGCGGCAGCACGGCAGCTAGCGCCCGCACCGCCGTCGACTTGGCTGTGCCTTTTTCGCCACGGACGAGGACCCCGCCGATCTCCGGGGCGATCGTGGTCAGGATGAGGGCCAGTCCCATGTCGTCCAGCGCATCGGCCGCGCAGCCAAGCACTGCGGAGAAGGGATAGTGCACCGGCATCTGAGGCTCCCGCTCGGTTCGCCATGGATCATGGTCGGGCGCGAGGCCGGTCTTCGGACTTGTCCGGTCCCCGTCCTTCGGGGCCTGATTCACCGCAGCGGGCCTGTGCCGGAATCTCACCGGCTTCCCAGATTCTCCTCGACGAGTCGGCACCACCGTTTCCGCTGGGCCGCTCGGGCGAGGCACCTCGTGCCTGGCGCCCACGATAGCGTGACATCTCGTGCCCTCGCCCCCTCGCGTCCCACCCGGCCTGCAGGTCCATGTCGTCGGGATCGGCGCGGACGGCTGGTCCGGGCTTGCGCAGTCGCTGCGTTCGCTCGTTCTCTCGGCCCCGATCCTGCTGGGCGGCCCCCGGCATCTCGCGCTCGTCCCACCGTGTCCGGGACAGCGGCGCGAGCCGTGGCCCTCGCCGCTGCGCGCCGGGCTGCCGGCCCTGCTCGCTTCCCTCGACTCGGGCCTCGCCGACGGGTCAGCCGATCCGTCATCGGGTGCGGCGGGCGACGCGGCATCGCCCCAGGTCCCGGTTGTGGTCCTGGCCTCCGGGGACCCCCTCGTCGCAGGGATCGGATCCACCCTCATCGACCTCCTCGGGGCCGACCGGGTCCGGATCCACCCAGGCGTGTCGTCTCTGGCCCTGGCCCGCGCCACGCTCGGCTGGCCGGCGGAGTCCTGCGCCGTGGTCCGGGTCGGTGCCGGCAGCGCCGCACCGGTGCTGCGTGAGCTCGCCCCGGGACGCCGGGTGCTGGTGCTCTCCGCCGATGAAACCACGCCGGACGAGGTCGCCCGGCTGCTTCGCGAGGCCGGCTACGGCGCCAGTGCCCTGCACATCCTCGGTGACCTCGGCTCGGAGCAGTTCACCCAGATCGACACCACAGCTGATGCCTGGGCCGACCTGCCCGGGACAGCGCCCCGACTGCACGTCCTCGGGGTAACGCTGAGCGGGCCGGCTTCTGGGGGTCCGGGGGCCTCCTGGGTCGCCGGGCTGCCCGATACCGCCTATGAGCACGACGGGCAGCTCACCAAGCGGGACCTGCGTGCCAGCGCCCTGGCCCGGCTCGCCCCGACCCCAGGGGGGCACCTGTGGGATGTCGGCGCCGGGGCCGGCTCAATCGGCATCGAATGGATGCGTGCCCACCGCACGTGCACGGCGAGCGCGGTTGAGGTCGACCCGCGACGGGCGGCGCGGATCGTCCGCAACGCCGCGGCGCTCGGCGTGCCCGGGCTGCAGGTGATCACTGGCGCCGCGCCCGATGCCCTCGCCGGCTTGCCGGTTCCCACGGCGATCTTCATCGGCGGGGGAGCCCAGGCTCCCGGGGTGCTGGATCGCTGCCTGGCGGCGTTGCCGCCAGGCGGCCGGCTCGTCATCCACGCCGTCACCGTGCAGACCGAACGGCTCCTGGGCGAGCTGTATGCCGCCCACGGCGGAGAGCTGACCCGGATCGGTGTCGAGGTCGCAGCTCCGATCGGGTCGTTCACCGGGTGGACCCCGTCTCGCACCGTCACCCAGTGGGCCTTCACCCGCGGCGTTTGAGGGTCCGATCCCGGGCCGGGTCGTACAGGAAGGATTCGCCGCGGTCATACGGCTGTTCGTCCCTCCCGGGGTCCAGGGCCCACCCGACGAGGACGACGGCGGCCATGCGCAGCTCCGCCTGCTCGACCATCGCGGCGATGGTGGCCACGGTGCCGCGAAGGATGAGCTCCTCGGGTTGGCTCGCCCGGTGAACCACGACGACCGGGCAGTGCGGGCCGTAGCAGGGCTCGATCTGCGCCATGAGTTCCCGGGTCCGGGTGATCGCGAGGTGCAGGACGAGCGTCGCCCGGGTGGAGGCGTATGCCGTCAACGACTCGCTGTGCGGCATCGCGCTCGACCGGGACTGGGTACGGGTGAGCACCACGGACTGGGCGAGCAACGGAACGGTGAGCTCCCGGCCGACCGCTGCCGCGGCAGCGGCATAGGCCGGCACTCCCGGGGTGACGTCCCACGGCACCTCGGCATCATCGAGGCGAGCGCTCTGCTCGGCCAGCGCGGAATAGAGTGAGAGGTCGCCGGAGGCCAGCCGCACGACCTCCTTGCCCTGCCGGTGGGCGCGGATCAGGTGTGCGGTGATCTCGTCGAGGTCGAGGTTCTGGGTGTCGACGAGATCAGCATGCGGACTGACGTGGGCGAGCACCCGGGGGTCGAGGTAGCTGCCGGGAAAGAGCACGACATCCGCCTGGCCCAGCAGCCGGGTCGCGCGCACCGTGAGCAGGTCGGCCGCGCCTGGTCCGGCACCGACGAAGTGGACGCTCATCGGGGCTGTGAGCCGCGCTGGTCGGCGACGAATCGCGCGGTCCACACCCCGGCTGGGTCGGCGCGGGTGGCGTCGGCGCCGACGATGAGCAGGCACGTCATGTCGATCGTCGCCGGGTCGAGGTCGGCCAGTGTGGTCACGGTCAGGGACTCCTTCGCCCGCCCGACGTCTCGGCCGACGACGACGACAGTGTCCGGCCGGCGATGCTCAAGGAGGATCTCGCGGGCAGTGGCGATCTGCTGCGTGCGCGAGCGCGATGCCGGGTTATAGATCGCCAGGACGAGGTCGGCATCGGCCACTGCCCGTAGGCGCTTCTCGACCACGGCCCACGGCTTGAGCCGGTCGGACAGGGAGAGCACGGCGAAGTCGGCGCCGATCGGCGCGCCGGCGCGCGCAGCGACGGCCTGGACCGCGCTCACCCCCGGCAGGACGCGGATCGGCACCGCGGCATACCTCGGGTCCTGGGCGGCTTCGAAGACGGCGGCGGCCATCCCGAAGATCCCGGCGTCTCCGCCGGAGACGACGGCGACGGTCTGCCCGGTCAAGGCCAAGTCGAGGGCAGTGCGGGCCCGGTCGATCTCGACGGTGTTGCCCGACGCGTGCCGGGTCAGCCCGGGACGCTGCGGAACCCGATCGACATAGGGCCCGTAGCCGACGACGTGGTCCACCTGCTCCAATGCCGCCGCAGCCTCCGGGGTGAGCCACTGGCTCGGTCCCGGACCCAGACCGATGACGAGCAGCTCAGCGGCTCCCGCCGCCGAAGTGGTGGCCACC
>JBDIAO010000036.1:0-26252 GCA_039812375.1 Phycicoccus sp.
GAGGCGCCCGAGTTCCGGCCGGGGGTGCTGCAGACCCTGCGTCAGCCGCTCGAGTCCGGCGAGGTCGTCATCTCCCGGTCCAAGCAGGCGACCATGTTCCCGGCTCGATTCCTCCTCGTGCTCGCATCGAACCCGTGCCCGTGCGGCCGGGGGTGGGGAAAGGGGCTGGACTGCCTGTGCAGTGCCCGTGAAGTGCGCCGTTACACCGGGCGCCTCTCCGGACCGCTGATTGATCGGATCGACATCCAGGTTTCGGTGCCACCGGTGTCCCGGGCGAGTCTGGCTGAGGCTCCTGGAGAGTCCTCAGCGCAGGTTGCCTCCCGGGTCAGCGCAGCCCGGCTCGCCCAGGGCGAACGTTGGGGCCCGCACGGTTGGCAGATCAACGGTCAGGTTCCAGGCCATGTTCTGCGGCGCCACCCGTGGAGGTTGCCGAGTCGGGCCACGATGGAGGTCGACCGCGCATTGGATTCCGGAGCGCTCACTCTGCGCGGCTACGACCGAGTGCTGCGGGTCGCGTGGTCGGCCGCCGACCTGGCCGGTCTCACCGTTCCTGGAGCAGAGGAGGTGACGTGGGCGCACATGCTGCGCACCCACACCACCCGAGCGGCGTGAGCATGGCCTGGCGCCTGGTGCCTGGCGCCTGGTGTGCCAGCCCTATTGCCCCGCCCAGCCTCATCATCCACTCCATCCTCATCGTGCACTCCACCCCCGTTGCCTATCCAACTAAGGAGTCCTCACCATGTCCGTCGCACACGGCGCCGTCACCCCGGCCGCAGATCACTGGTCGCACGAGCGTCGAGCGCGGCTGGCGCTGACCCACCTCGTCGAACCCAAGACTCCCAGAGTGCTCGACTGGATGTCCCGCTTCGGTGCCGTTGAGGTCCTGGCCCGGCTCCGGTCCGGCCGACTTGACGCAGAGGGTGCCTATGCCGCCCGGTTGCGTTGTCTCGACCTCCCCCGGGCGGTTCACAACCTCGAGGTGGCGGGGGTCCGTTTGGTCATCCCAGGGGATGCCGACTGGCCGGTCGGAGTCGAGGTGCTCCAGGCGCCGCCGCTCGCCCTGTTCGTCAAGGGACCGCTGTCGCTCGCCGAGGCATCGGAGCGGGCCGTCGCGGTCGTTGGCTCCCGGGCTGCGACGAGCTACGGGCTGCACGTGGCCACGGAGCTCGGCGCGGGACTGGTTAGCCGAGGGGTCAGCGTGGTCTCTGGGGCGGCCTTCGGGATCGATGCTGCGGCCCATCGAGGCGCACTGGGGGTCGAGGGGGTGACCATTGCGGTCCTCGCGTGCGGCTTGGATCGTCCCTACCCGAGGGCGCACGCAGAACTCATCGACCGGATCGCCGCCACGGGGCTAGTTGTCAGCGAGATCCCACTCGGTGGCGCGCCCTACCGGTCGCGCTTCCTGGCCCGCAACCGGCTCATCGCAACCCTGAGCCTGGGCACGGTCGTTGTCGAGGCGAGCCTGCGCTCGGGATCGCTAAGCACTGCCAAGGAGGCGCGCGACCACGGCCGGCACGTCGCTGCAGTCCCCGGACCGGTGACCGCGATGACCTCCGCGGGCTGTCACGACCTGATCCGCGCCAAGGGTGCGGGCCTGGTCACCGACGCCGGCGAGGTCCTCGACCTCATGGGTCGGATGGGCTTTGACCTGGCCCCCGAGCGCCGTGCTCCTGACACCGTTGACGCCGAGCTCGACGCGCGACAACGCGTCGTCTGGTCGGCACTCCCGGTGCGTTCACCGGTGAGCGTGGACGAACTGGCTGTGCGCTGTGGAGAGCACCCTCGCTCCCTTATCCCCATGCTCGGCCGGCTCGAGCTGCTCGGGCTGGCCATGCGTGCAGAGCACGGGTGGCGGCGTGCGTCGGCGCCCCGTCTACCTGGCTCCAGGTCATCGGGTGTGCGGTCGGTGGGGCCAGATCCACCTCACGGCGAATGACCTCAGGTCAGCCAGCCGTGACGGTCGTTGCATCCGGGGCTGAGGTTTGTCACGGTGGGTCCGTGGATCTCGATGTGGAAGAGGTGCTCGGCGAGTTCGCCCGCCACCTGCGCGCCGAGCGCGGACGATCCGCGCACACGGTGCGTGCCTACCTCGGCGACGTGCGGGCGTTCCTCACCTGGATCGATCCGTCGGCTTGGATCGACCCGTCGGTTGACCTCGGCCTGGTCGCCCTGGCCGACCTGCGGGCCTGGCTCGGTGCCCTCGCGGCTGCTGGAGCAGCCCGGGCGACTCTGGCCCGTCGCAGTGCCGCACTGCGGACCTTCTTCGCCTGGGCCCATCACCGGGGACTCGTTGCGCACGACCCTGCTCTGCGGCTGAGCGCCCCGAAACGGCACCGGACGTTGCCTGCGGTGCTCACCCGTTCCGACGCCGACTCCTTGCTCATGGTGGCAGGGGTCGCTTCTGATGATGACGATCCGGTGCACGTGCGTGACGCGGCCATGCTGGAGCTGCTCTATGCCACCGGGATCCGGGTCGGGGAGCTTACCGGGCTCGACATCGATGACGTCGACTTCGCCGTCGACGTGATCCGCGTCGTTGGAAAGGGGGACAGGGAGCGTGCAGTCCCGTTCGGGGTTCCAGCCCGCCGAGCCGTGCGTCGCTGGCTCGACAATGGGCGCCCCAGACTCGTGAACGCGCGGTCCGGTCCGGCACTCTTCCTCGGCAGGCGTGGTGGACGGGTCGATCCCAGGCAGGTGCGCACAGTCGTGCACACTCTTCTCGCCGAGGTCCCCGATGCACCCGAACTCGGACCTCACGGGTTGCGGCACAGCGCGGCGACGCACCTGCTCGAAGGCGGCGCCGACCTGCGCATGGTCCAGGAATTACTCGGGCATGCCTCACTGGCGACGACACAGCTCTACACGCACGTCTCGATCGAGCGGCTGCGAACAACGTACGCTCAGGCCCACCCGCGGGCCTAAGCCCCGGCCGGGGTGGCGCTGGGGGAGAGGGATGTTCGTTGCCGGCTCGCGGCTGCACTCAGCTGGACAACGGTTTGAGGATGACCCGGATGGGGCGGAGCAAGAGCATCGGGTCGAGGTATGCCGCATTGCGGATGGCTCCCAGGTGCAGGCATGCCGCCGGAGAGCAGTGTGACCCCGGGTCCACGAGGGTCCCGATGTCTTGGCCTGCGCTGACCGTGTCACCGAGGTGCAGCTCGCTGGCGACCGGTTCGTAGGTGCTGCGCAGCCCGTCGGCGTGCTGCACGCTGATTGTGGGCCGCCCCGCGATCACCCCGACATGACTGACCACCCCGGCTTCGACGGCATACACCTTTGGGCCCCCACTCGGGCGAAGGTCGACGCCACGATGGCCGGCGGACCACGCCCGTGACGGCTGCTCGAAGGGCCGGGCCAGCTGAGGCCGAGGATCCAGCGGCCAACTCCACCGGGGTTGAGCTGCAGCGCGGGCACTGGCGGCATCAGCAGGTGCCCACGCCGGGCCAAGCACGAGGAGCGATCCGGCAAGGACGAAAGGGCCCCACAGGCGAACGGTGCGCAGGTAGTCCATGGACACACACTGCAAGCGCGATCCGACCCGGGGGACCCTTCATGGTGAACCTGTGGACGAGGCTGCGCGCCCAGTCGACCTGTGGAGACCGACCGGTGGAGGCCGACAGGTGGAGGCCGACAGGTGGAGACCGACAGGTGGATACCGACCGACGCCACGGAATGCGCTGGAGCGAGCCCGCTGGAGCGAGCCCGCTGCTCAGGTCAGGGCTGCCAGTCGGCGGCAAGCCTCCTGCAGGACCTCGTCCTTCTTGCAGAACGCGAACCGCACCAGTGTCCTGGCCGCATCCTTGTCGTCGCAGAAGACCGACACCGGCACCCCGACGACGCCGGAACGCTCCGGCAGATCGTGGCAGAACGAGAGTGCGTCGAGCGCTCCGAGCGGGGCGGCATCGGCGATGACGAAGTACGTGCCCCGTGGCACCGAGACGTTCAGCCCTGCCTCGCGCAGGCCCCCGACAAGCAGGTCGCGTTTGGCCTGCAAGGAATCCGACAGCGAGCGGTACACCGCGTCCCCCAGACCCAGGCCGGCCGCCACCGCGGGCTGAAACGGCCCGGACCCGACATAGGTGACGAACTGCTTGACCGCACGTACGGCGGCGATGGCCGGCGCCGGTCCGCTGACCCAGCCGACCTTCCAACCGGTCGTCGAGAACGTCTTGCCGGCCGAGGAGATTGTCAGGGTGCGCTCCCACATACCGGGCAGTGCGCTCACCGCGACGTGCTCGACCCCGTCGAAGACGAGGTGCTCGTAGACCTCGTCGGTGACCACCCACGCGTCGTATTCGCGCGCGAGCTCGCAGACGAGCTCGATCTCGGCACGGGTGAACACCTTGCCGGTCGGGTTGTGCGGCGTGTTGAGCAGCACCATCCGAGTGCGCGGCGAGAACGCCGCTCGCAACGACTCCTCATCGACCGCGAAGTCCGGGAAGCGCAGCACCGACGTCCGGCGCACTCCACCGGCGAGGGCGATCGACGCGGCATACGAGTCGTAGTACGGCTCGAAGGTGACCACCTCGTCACCCGGCTGGACCAGCGCCATGATCGTGGCGTAGATCGCCTCCGTCGCGCCGACGGTCACGAGCACCTCGGATGCCGGGTCCAGACCCACTCCGTAGAAGCGCTTCTGGTGGTGCGCGACAGCATCGAGGAGCTCCGGGACACCTGCCCCGGGCGGGTACTGGTTGCGGCCGCCGTCAATGGCTGCCTTGGCGGCCTCGAGCACCTCCGACGGGCCGTCGGTGTCCGGGAAACCCTGGCCGAGGTTGATCGCGTCGTGTTCGAGCGCGAGCGCCGACATCGTCGCGAAGATCGTCGTGCCGAAGGGGGCGAGGGCAGGATTCCCGGGGGGTCGGCTCATGGGTGCAGGGTATGCCGTCTCGTGCGTGCTGGCGGGTCTCAAGTCGAGGTGCGCCCATAGAACAACAGTGAGGTGAGGTCG
The DNA here is from genome assembly GCA_039812375.1 of Phycicoccus sp. Classification (GTDB taxonomy): domain Bacteria; phylum Actinomycetota; class Actinomycetes; order Actinomycetales; family Dermatophilaceae; genus JAGOME01. The sequence continues at coordinate 4,952 of JBDIAO010000036.1, forward strand.
TTGAGCCGCATGTCCGCGACCTCGCCGTAGGTCAGCACCGAGTTGATCCGCGGGATCTCGCCCCGCACTTCGCTCACTCGGTGTAGTGCGTTGTGGCCGTGGAAGAACGCCAGTGTCCCCGGCGCGCTGGGCAGTGTCTGAAGCAGTGCGGTATCCCCGTCGAGCACCGCCTGGACACCGGGATAGTTGGGGTCCTGTGCGGATCGCAACGCGGGCACGTAGACGAAATCGCCGCCGACGCTGGCCTGCTGGTACATGACAGTCACCGAGAACTCGCTGCGGTCGAAGTGCCAGCCCAGCTCCTGTCCCGGCTGGAAGGTCGTAATCTGCAGAGCGTCAAGGGGATCCGCGCTGCGGTGAAGCGCGTTCTTGCCCAGGGAGGCAGCGATGAATGCGGTGAGGTCGTCAGACTCGTAGAGCCGGCGCAGCGGAGCCTGAGGGGGGATGAGGTCGTAGGCGATGCCGTGCTTGGCCGAGCGAACGGTACGTGCCCTGGGGTCGTGTGGTGCCACGTCCGTGGCGACCGGCTCGAAGTAGACGGTGTGCCTCTGGTCGGAGGCCCACGCGCGGTCGGCCAGCTGGCGGGCGATCGAAACCATCTCGGCGACGGCATCCGGGGCGAGGAAGCCGGGCAGGGTGCACACGCCGTCGGCGGCGAGCATCTCCCGACAGTGGTCGACCAGCGACCGGCCACGTTCGCTGTCCAGGTCGTGGATCGGGTAGGTGTCGAGGTCGACGACGTCGGCGTAGGCCGGTGTATCAGTGCGCGGAGCAGACATGGGGCCTCCAGATGAGCAGGCATCGGCCAGACGTCGCGCAGAGCCTCGCGGAGGATGCCAGTGGCGGGCGAGGCGCTGGCGTTGGATCGCTTCAAGGGTAGCGAGCGATCCTGGCCAGCGTGGTGGAGAGCGAGGTGGCGGCTGGAGAGCGAGATGGCGGCTGGAGAGCGAGATGGCGGCGATCGGCCCTTCAGGGGTGTCCGGGGGGGCCGATCGCCCCGGGTTCGGTGATGGAGGGACTGGCGCCGGGGCGCTCGGGCGCTGGAGGCAGCCAGGCCAGCCACCCGCGCGCCCCCCGATGGTCCACACCGTGGTCGTGAGCACGGCTCGACACGCCATAGAATGGGCCTACGACCCGTCTCTGGCCGGTCGAATTCGCGCGCTCTCGCGCCGGTGACTGGAGCACCACGAACCGGCGGCGCACCACGGCAGTCCGGCTGTGTCGTACAGCCGGCGGGGTGCGTCGGGGCGCCAGGCAGGTGGGCACGCCCGTGACCCGCCGACGCAACTGACAACAACCGCAGAGGGAGACGCCACCATGGCCGTCGTCACCATGCGCCAGCTCCTCGAGAGTGGCGTGCACTTCGGGCACCAGACCCGCCGCTGGAACCCCAAGATGAAGCGCTTCATCATGACTGAGCGCAACGGCATCTACATCATCGACCTCCAGCAGTCGGTGACCCACATCAACAACGCCTACGAGTTCGTCAAGGAGACTGTCGCCCACGGTGGCACCATCCTCTTCGTGGGCACCAAGAAGCAGGCCCAGGAACCGGTGGCCGACCAGGCGACGCGGGTGGGAATGCCCTACGTCAACCACCGCTGGCTCGGTGGCATGCTCACCAACTTCCAGACGATCTCCAAGCGGCTCACCCGGCTGAAGGAGCTCGAGGAGATCGACTTCGCCGACGTTGCCGGCTCGGGACGGACGAAGAAAGAGCTGCTCATCCTCCAGCGGGAGAAGGACAAGCTGGAGAAGACCCTCGGCGGCATCCGAGACATGGCCCGGGTTCCCTCAGCTGTGTGGATCGTCGACACCAAGAAGGAGCACCTCGCCGTCGACGAGGCCCGCAAGCTCGGCCTGCCGGTCATCGCGATCCTCGACACGAACTGCGACCCGGACGAGGTCGACTACAAGATCCCCGGCAACGACGACGCGATCCGCTCGGTGACCCTGCTCACCCGGGTGATCGCAGATGCCGTCGCCGAAGGATTGGTCGCCCGCTCCGGTGCCCGCTCCGGCGACGAGAGCGACGGCACGGCCGAGGAGCCACTCGCGGAGTGGGAGCGTGAGCTCCTTGGTGCGGATGCCGCAGCCGAGCCGGCAGCGGATGCCGCAGCCGAGGCCGCAGCGGAGACCGCTGAGGCCAGCGAGGACCTGTCCGAGACCGACCAGGCGCCGACAGAGCCGGCTGTGTCCGAGACCGACGAGGCGCCGGCCGAGCAGGCCTGACCATCCCGAACGAACCTGAGGAAAGAGCGAACGCACAGATGGCGAACTACACCACCGCCGACATCAAGACCCTGCGGGAGAAGACCGCGGCCGGAATGATGGACGTCAAGAAGGCCCTCGACGAGGCTGATGGCGACATGGCCAAGGCCGAGGACATCCTGCGGGTCAAGGGACTTAAGGGCGTGACCAAGAGGGAGGGGCGCACCACATCCAACGGACTGGTCGCGGCGGTAGCCAAGGACGGTGTCGGCACCCTCGTCGAGGTCCTCTGCGAGACCGACTTCGTCGCCAAGGGCGAACGGTTCGGTGAACTCGCGGCGAAGGTCCTGGACTCGGCAGTGGCCACCGGCGCCTCGGATGCGCCCAGCCTGCTGGCTGCCTCCACGGACGGCGCCACCGTGCGCGAACTCCTCGACGAAGCGAATGCCGTGATCGGTGAGAAGGTCGAGATCAAGCGGGTTGCCCGGATCGAGGCTCCCACCGTCGTGGCCTACCTGCACAAGACGAGCCCGGATCTGCCTCCGCAGATCGGCGTCCTGTTCGGCCTAGACGGAGGCGACGAGACGCTCGCCCGGGACGTCGCGATGCACATCGCGGCCTTCGCCCCCAGTGTGCTCAGCCGTGACGACGTCGACCCTGAGGTCGTCACCCACGAGCGCCAGGTCGCCGAGGACACGGCGCGGGAGGAGGGCAAGCCCGAGGCGGCCCTGTCGAGGATCATCGAGGGCCGGGTCAACGGCTATTTCAAGGAGAACGTCCTGCTTGAGCAGGCGTTCGCCAAGGACCCGAAGAAGACGGTCGAGAAGGTCCTGACCGAGGGCCGGGCGAGCGCCAAGGCGTTCGCGCGCTTCCGCATCGGCGCCTGATCCGCTCTGGTTCCCGCCTGCACATCCGCGGATGCCGTCTGCTCACCTCGAGCAGGCGGCATTCGACTGTCGTGGCCCGTAGTCCCGGGGGCCATTGGTATCCCTGCCGCACGCTGGCACCCCTGCCGCCACGCGAACTGAGGGCGATCGGCCCTTCAGGAGGTGCTCGAAGGGCCGATCGCCCCTAATCCGAAAATAGAGGTGACTAGATGGCTGATTCCAGCACCTCGCTTTGGCTTTGGCCCCGGTGATGGCCAGGCGAGCGGGAGCTCTTGCAGGGTGCAGACCGTGTGCAGGCGCAGGCCCCAGAAGAACCGCGAGTTGGAGGCGCAGTAGCCGTACTTGGCCCATCCCGCCAGGTCGGATCCCTTCACGATCTCACGGGAGCGGGCGCACTCAACCGGTGTGGAGTCCACGACCCAGACGTCGTGGGTAGCTCAAGACCGCCTGCATCACGGCCAGTGTGAGCATCTCGGCGTCGCTGGTCACTGGCTCGAACGAGCCCTTGGGGCGCGCTGGGGCACGCTCGGGATGAGCATGTAGTAGATCGTCGGTCATCACATAGAGTGCGCTCGCGAGGGTGTCCAGATCGGTGCTCGCCAGGCCTGCAGAGCTTGTGTTGGTTCGCAACACCCGCTCTGAGGCACCCTCGTCTCAATTCACACACGCCACACCAGTCACATCACCGGGAGTCACTCATCTAGGATCGTGCCCGCCGCCCCGCGAATGGAGGATCCCCTGTGACCACCGGTGCCTCGAACTCGGCAACCCATCGCAAGCGCCGCCGGGTGCTCCTCAAGCTCTCCGGAGAGGTCTTCGGCGGAGGAAGGCTCGGGGTCGCACCGGATGTCGTCGCCGGGATCGCGGCACAGATCGCCGAGGCGGTCCGGGAGGGGGTCCAGGTCGCCTGTGTCGTCGGGGGCGGGAACTTCTTCAGGGGCGCACAGCTTCAAGAGCAGGGCATGGACCGCACCCGGGCCGACTATATGGGCATCCTTGGCACGGTGATGAACTGCTTGGCCCTGCAAGATTTCCTCGAGAAGGAGGGCATCGACACCCGGGTCCAGACCGCGATCACCATGGGCCAGGTCGCCGAACCGTACATCCCCCGTCGGGCCATCCGGCACCTGGAGAAGGGTCGGGTCGTCATCTTCGGTGCGGGGGCGGGGATGCCGTTCTTCACCACGGACACCGTCTCTGCGCAGCGCGCCCTGGAGATCAAGTGCGACGAGGTCCTCATGTCCAAGTCCGGGGTCGACGGTGTCTACGACAAGGACCCCCGGACCAACCCGGACGCGACCAAGCTCGACACGGTGACTTTCGCCGACGCTCTCGCCCGCGGACTGAAGGTCGTCGACGCCGCCGCGTTCAGCCTGTGCATGGACAACGCCCTGCCGATGATGGTCTTCGGGATGGAGGAGTCCGGGGCGATCGGCCGAGCCCTGCGCGGTGAGCGGATCGGCACGGTGGTCACCACGGGTGACCAGCGCCGGCCGAGCTGATGGTCTGCGAGACTGTCCCCACGACGCACGGCCCGCGTGACGACCAGCCCGGATGACGCCGAGCCGGCGTGACGGCATACCGAAGGAGAACGAGCCCGATGATCGACGAAGCCCTCTTCGAGGCCGAGGAGAAGATGGAGAAGGCGATCGAGGTGGCCAAGGACCACTTCGCCGGGATCCGGACCGGGCGGGCCCACCCCGGAATGTTCCAGAAGATCCTCGTCGACTACTACGGTGCGCCGACCCCACTGCAGCAGCTCGCCTCCTTCGCCACCCCCGAGGCGCGCACGATCCTGATCAACCCCTTCGACAAGGGCTCCATGCAGGCCATCGAGAAGGCCATCCGCACCGCCGACCTCGGGGTCAACCCCAGCACCGATGGGGTGGTTATCCGGTGCATCATCCCCCAGCTCACACAGGAGCGCCGCAGGGAGTACATCAGAATGGCCCGGCACGAGGCCGAAGAGGCTCGAGTGGCGGTGCGGAACATCCGTCGGCATGCCAAGGACGCGATTGAGCGGTTCGTCAAGGACGGAGATGTCGGCGAGGACGACGGGACCCGTGGTGAGAAGGAGCTCGAGCTCGTCACGAAGCGGCACATTGAGGCCATCGACGAGGTTCTCAAACACAAGGAAGCCGAGCTGCTCGAGGTCTGAGCGACAGTGATGACCCCAAGCCACACCGTCGACGCGCCGCCGGCCACGAGCAACCGGGCCGGACGCGACCTCAAGGCCGCGATCGGGGTCGGTGTGACCCTGGGTGTCCTCGTCATCCTCTCCCTGGTGTTCCGGCGCGAGCTCTTCCTGCTGCTCCTGGTCCCGGCGATCACCCTGGGCGCGTTCGAGATGGCTCGTGCCCTCACCGGGGCGGGCCTGCGGGTGCCCATGCTGCCGCTGCTCATTGGGACTGCGGGTATGTCGCTCGGCGCCTACTTCCGCGGTCCGGAGACCCTCGTCGTCGTCTTGGGCCTGACCTGTCTGGCGATGGTGGTGTGGCGGCTGGCCGACGGGCTGACCGGCTCTGCGCCCGACCTCGCGGGCGCCTTCTTCGTCGCCTTCTACCCTGGGTTCCTCGGTGGGTTCTGCGCCCTCATGCTCGCCGAAGGGGACGGGCACCTGCGGGTCTTCTACTTCATCCTCGTCACGGTCTCCTCCGATATCGGGGGGTATGCCGTGGGGGTCCTTCTCGGCAAGCATCCGATGGCGCCTTCGCTGTCACCGAAGAAGTCCTGGGAAGGCTTTGCCGGGTCGGTTCTCGCGTGTGCGATCGTCGGCGGAGCAACCCTGCCACCCCTGCTCGGCGGCGTCTGGTGGGTCGGCGCGATCATCGGGGTCCTCACGGCGGGCACTGCGACAGTGGGTGACCTCATCGAGTCGAGCATCAAGCGGGATCTGGGGATCAAGGACATGGGCTCGGTTCTGCCGGGTCACGGCGGCATTATGGATCGACTCGACTCGCTCATCATGACTCTGCCGATCATCTGGGGACTGTTGTGGTGGCTCGTCCCGGCGTCCTGACCCTGACCGCCCCCCGGCGGGGCAAACCGCCGCGTCACCTCGCCGACCTCACCCTCGATGAGCGGGTCGAGGCGGTCCGGGAACTGGGGCACAAGGGGTTCCGGGCCAAGCAGCTCTCGGTGCACTACTTCGATCACACCACCGTCGACCCGGCGAGGATGACTGACCTGCCGGCGACCGGCCGTGCCGAACTGGTCGAGGCCCTGCTGCCCCCGCTGCTGCGGGAGGTTCGCACTCTCGTGTCCGATGGTGGGGCGACCGCCAAGTCGGTGTGGTCCCTGTTCGACGGGGCCCTCGTCGAATCCGTCCTCATGCGCTATCCCCGGCGGATCACCCTGTGTATCTCCAGCCAGGCTGGGTGTGGGATGAACTGCCCGTTCTGCGCCACCGGGCAGGCCGGTCTGACTCGGAACCTGTCCACCGCAGAGATCGTCGAGCAGGTGCGCCTGGCCAACCACCGGCTGCGCACGGGGGAACTCGCTGCCACCGCCCCGGCGGACACCGGCGCTGAACTCGGCGATGAGCTCGGCGATGAGGCGGGGACCGGGCAGCCGGTGGCAGCCGGTGCTGATCGGGTGAGCAACATCGTGTTCATGGGGATGGGTGAGGCCCTGGCCAACTATGCCGCCGCGATCGGGGCGATCCGGCGTCTCGTCGAACCTTCCCCCTCCGGTTTCGGGATGAGCGCTCGCTCGCTCACCATGAGCACGGTCGGGCTCGTGCCTGGGATCGACCGCCTTGCGGCCGAAGGCATTCCGGTGACCCTCGCGGTGTCCCTGCATGCCCCCGATGACGAGCTGCGGGACGAGCTTGTCCCGATCAACACCCGATGGAAGGTCGCCGAGGCGATCGATGCGGCCTACCGCTATTTCGAGGTGACGCGACGACGGGTGAGCATCGAGTACGCCCTCATCCGTGACGTCAATGACCAGGCGTGGCGGGCCGACCTGCTCGCCGACGTGCTCAACGCGCGTGGAAGAGGCTGGGTGCACGTCAACCCGATCCCGCTCAACCCGACCCCGGGTTCGCGGTGGACTGCCTCCCGGCCAGGGGTGCAGCAGCAGTTCGTCGAGCACCTGCGAGCGCGTGGCATTCCCACCACGGTGCGCGACACCCGGGGATCGGATATCGACGGAGCCTGCGGTCAGCTCGCCGCGACGGCGACAGCGGCCGGGGGTTGAGTCGGCGGGACAGGGAGTTGCACGTCAAAACCAGAACACTGGTCATGACGGTCCTTGCCGTCGCCGTGATCCTCGCACCGACAGGCCGAACGGGCTGAACACCATCCGAGGGCAGGCAGTGGGTGAGTGGGCAGGCTTGACCGACTGAGAGCACACCTTCGGGGTGAGGAACCCGTGGGTGAGGGACCCGTGTGGTGACTGGTTCGTCCAGCGCCGTACGCCAGCCCACCTCAGCTGGCCTGGCCGATGGTGGCCAACGCCTCGTCGACCGAGTCGACGAGGCTGACCACCTCGGCCAGGTCGCGACCTGCGCCCAACGCGTCCAGCGCGGGAAGGACCGGGACGGTGGCACTCCAGTACTGAGCCCCGACCAGGACCAGTGGCGGGAGCGCGGCGTCCCGGGGGGCGTAGTAGAGCGGAGTGACCGCCTGGAAGATCTCTTGGACGGTGCCGGCCGCTCCTGGCAGCACAACGATGCCTGCGGTGCACCGACTGATCAGCCCGTCCTCGCGAAGGGCGTTGGAGAAGTACTTGGCGATCCCGTCACAGAACACGTTCGGCGGCTCGTGGCCGTAGAACCATGTCGGGATCCCGATGCTGCGCGGACCCCGGCCAGTGGTCTTGGCCTCCACCCGGGCGTGCCGCAACTCGCGGCGGGCCCGCAACCCCAGCTCCGCCCACTCCGTGACGTTGCCAGCTGGCGCGGGTGACCCTGCGAGCATCTCCAGGACGGCGGGAAGCTGCCGAGCCGACCGGGCGAACGCGCCCAGATTCGCGGCCTCCATGGCACCGGGACCACCACCGGTCAGGACGACGTGCCCGGCCTGGGCCAGGCCGTGACCAAGGTCGGCGGCGGCGGCATACCCCGCAGTTCCCCGGTGCAAGGCGTGGCCACCCATGACCCCGGCCGTCGAGCACCCGAAGAGCACCCCATCGAGGGCGTCGCTGATGGCCTCGTCGTGCAGCGCCCGCAGCGCCGTCGCATAGGCGTCGTGGGCGATCGCGGCATCCTGGGACCAGGCGTAGGCCCGGGCGTCCGGGGTGGCCTCGTAGCCACCCTCGGTGATTCCGGCATAGAGCTCGTCCGGGTGGTACAGCGCTGCTCGGTAAGGGTCGACGGGGGCGTCCGGGTCGGCGGGGAAGATGATCGCGCCGTGCTCGCGCAGATGGAACTCGACAGTGGGGGTGAGAACCCCGCCGAGGACGACAACCCCTGCGTAGTCATGCCGGGCCAGCAGTGCCGCGGAGTGCTCGGCCAGGTCCAGGCCCTGCAACCGCATGCCCTGGAGCGACTCCCCGGAGGTCAGGATCCGGTGCAGGTCCGACTCGCGGTGGACCTCCGGCACGCCATCACCCCCCGGTGAGCCGCGCGAGCGGGACGGCGAGCCGCGAAGGCCGGCGGGTCAGGCGCTCCTCGAGATCCGCAGCCCGGGCCAGGCGGAGCCCGGCATTGACGCCGAGCCATCGCAGCGGTTCGGGCTCCCACGGCATGCTGGCGTGACCCACCCAGGGCAGCTGGGTCAGCTTGGTGCGTCTTCCGGTGAGCAGATCGGCGAGGGTGCGTCCCGCGAGATGGGTTGCGGCGACCCCGTCGCCGACGTATCCACCAGCCCAGGCCAGACCGGTGTCCGCGTCGAAGCCGACGCTGGGGTGCCAGTCCCGGGCGATCCCGAGCGGACCACCCCATTGGTGGGTGAACAGGTCATCGTCGTCGGGCAGCTGCGGCAGCCAACGGCGCAGGGTGGCTCGCAGATCCGCGAAGACGGCCGAGTCGGTGTCGTAGCTGCGGCGGATCCGAGAGCCCAGGTGATAGGGCGCGCCGCGGCCACCGAAGACGAGACGGCCGTCAGCGGTGCGCTGGCCATAGACGACGACGTGCCCGTGGTCGCCGAAGACCTCGTTGTCCGCCAACCCGATCCGATCCCACTCGGGGGCCGTCAGCACTCTGGTCGCGACAATGAGGGAGTAGACCGGGACGATCTGTCGCCGGTGGCCAGGCAGGTGGGGCGTCCATGCCTCGGTGGCACGCACCACGTGCCTGGCCCGCACCGTCCGGCCTTGTGTGGTGACCACCTTCCCGGGGTCGATCCGCGCCACTGGGGTGTGCTCGGCGAGCCGGACACCACGGCGCCGCACGGCGTCGGCGAGGCCGGTGACGAGCTTGCCCGGGTGGATCCGGGCACAGTCCGGGGTCCAGGTGGCACCGTCCATCCCGGCAACCGCGAACCGATCCCGGGCCTGCTGGGGTCCGAGCCAACGGGTGCGCTCCCCGTATGCCGTGCCGCCGGCGGCATACGCCCGGGCCCGACTTGCCTGGGCGGCGCCACGGGCGACCAGCAACGCTCCGCCCTTGTGGAAGTCCGCGGCGATGCCCTCGCTGTCGCAGTCAGCACCGACTTCGTCGACGGTGTCCCGCAGGGTACCGGCCAGGTCACAGGCGGCCTCGAGCCCGTGCTCGGCGGCAACGGTCTCGAGCGATACCGGCCACAATGCGGACACCCAGCCACCGTTGCGTCCACTGGCCCCGAAGCCGGCGTGCTCGGCCTCGAGGATGAGCACGTCGGCATCAGGGCGGGCGCGGAGCAGGTGCAACGCCGTCCATAGTCCGGTGAAGCCGGCGCCGACGATGATGACATCGGCGGCGGACAGGTCGGTGGACACGGCGCTCAGAGGTGGTTCTCGGCCTCGGTGAGCACGCCGCGCAGACGGGACTCGATGTCGTCGAACTCGGCCTGTCCGATGGTCACCGCAGGGGCGATCTGGATGACCGGATCGCCGCGGTCGTCGGAGCGGCAATAGATGCCGGCGTCGAAGAGGGCCTTGGAGACGAAGCCATAGAGCAACCGCTGCGCCTCCTCGTCGGTGAACGTCTCGCGGGTCGCTTTGTTCTTGACGAGCTCGATCCCGTAGAAGAACCCGGCGCCGCGGACGTCGCCGACAAGTGGCAGGTCGAGGAGCTTCTCCAGGGTGCGCCGCAACGCCGGAGCGTTCTCCTTGACGTGGTCGTTGAGGCCTTCGCGCTCGAAGATGTCCAGGTTGGCCATCGCCGCTGCGCAGGCCACCGGGTGACCACCCCAGGTGTAGCCGTGGGTGTACGTCGCGTCCTTAGCCCGGAACGGTTCGAAGAGCCGGTCGGAGGCGACCATGAGGCCAAGGGGTGCGTAGCCGGAGGTGATCCCTTTGGCGCTGGTGATGATGTCCGGGACATAAGAGAAGTCGTCGCAGGCGAATGTGGACCCGATCCGGCCAAAGGCGCAGATCGTCTCGTCGGAGACCAGCAGGACGTCGTATTCGTCGCAGATCTGCCGCACCCGCTCGAAGTAGCCGGGCGGCGGCGGGAAGCAGCCACCGGAGTTCTGTACCGGCTCGAGGAAGACGGCCGCGACGCTGTCGGCACCCTCGAACTCGATGGCTTCGGCGATCCGGTCAGCAGCCCACCGGCCGAAGGCCTTCTCGTCGGTGCGTAGGTGCTCCGGGGCGCGGTAGAAGTTCGTGTTGGGGACCTTGAGGGCACCCGGGACCAGCGGCTCGTAGGGGATGCGAGCGGGCGGGAGGGAGGTCAGTGAGAGCGCGCCCTGCGGGGTGCCGTGGTAGGCGATGGCCCGGGAGATGACCTTGTGCTTGGTCGGTTTGCCGGTGAGCTTGAAATACTGTTTGGCGAGCTTCCAGGCGCTCTCGACTGCCTCGCCACCACCGGTGGTGAAGAAAACCCGGTTAAGGTCAGCGGGCGCCTGCGCGGCCAGGCGCTCGGCGAGTTCGATGGCCTGGGGGTGTGCATAGGACCACAAGGGGAAGTAGGCGAGTTCGCTGGCCTGCTTGGCCATCGCCTCGACGATCTCGCCGCGGCCGTGGCCGGCGTTGACAACGAACAGACCGGCCAGGGCGTCGATGTACTCCCGGCCGTGGTCGTCCCAGATCCGGTGACCCTGGCCGCGAACGATGACGGGCAGAGCACGGCCCAGCTCCTGCTCGTTCAGGCCCTCGAAGCCGCCGTGCGCGGTGAAGTGCATCCACAGATGGTCCCGAGCGGCCTCGGTCAGTGGTGTCCCGGAACGGGTGCGCCAGGACGAGGTGGCGTGGTCCCTCTCGGTGGTCATCGGGTTCCCCAGTTGTAGCGTTGCTTGGCGAGTTTGAGATAGACGAACGTCTCCGTCGAGCGCACCCCGGGCAGCGCCCGGATCCGGTCGTTGAGGACTTCATAGAGATGGGCGTCGTCCTCGCAGATCACCTCGGCGAGGAGGTCGAAGCTGCCGGCAACGGTGACGACATAGGAGACCTCCGCCATCTCGCCGAGGGCCTGCGCAACACCGGTGATGCTGCCGTCGGCGCGGATGCCGATCATCGCCTGGCGCCGGAAGCCCACCTGGAGCGGGTCGGTCACGGCGACGATCTGCACGACCTCGGTGTCCAGGAGACGTTGCACTCGCTGCCGGACGGTCGCCTCGGAGACGCCGACAGCCTTGGCGATGGCGGCATACGAGCGGCGGCCGTCGGCCTGGAGGTGCTCGATGATCGCCTTGGAGAGCGCGTCCAGGGTGATCTCGCCGGCCGAGGGAGAGGTCGAGCCGCTCTTTGGCATGGCGGCCATCCTGCCTCGACCCCGGTGGGCTGGGCAACTCCGAGCACCCGGAATCCGTCGTAGAGGAACCCCCGTAGCACCCTTTCCAGATTCATCGACTGCTGCGGGTGTCGGATTCGGCGAAGCGTGGCTACAGTGCCTTCACCACGTTGTTCAGCTACGTCGCCCATCCGACACCTGTCACCTACCTTGGAGAATCTTGTGAACGGCCCTCGACCTCTGCGCAACCACATCGGCGGTGACTTCGTCGACGCCCGCACCGACGCTGTCAGCGACGTCGTCAACCCGGCGACCGCGACGGTGGTCGCGCAGGCCCCGGTCAGCGGCGCCGAAGACATCGACGCGGCGTATGCCGCTGCCGCGACGGCATTCCAGGAGTGGGGCCAGGCCACCCCGGCGCAGCGCCAGGACGCCCTGTTGAAGTTCGCCGACGCGGTTGAGGCGCGGGCCGAGGAGTTCGTGCGGCTTGAGTCGGACAACACCGGCAAGCCATACGCGGTGACCATGGCCGAGGAGATCCCCCAGGTCCTCGACCAAATCCGGTTCTTTGCCGGAGCCGCCCGGATCCTCGAGGGACTCTCGGCGGGGGAGTACCTCAAGGGGCACACGAGCTGGATCCGGCGGGAGCCGATCGGGGTCGTCGGCCAGGTGACCCCATGGAACTACCCGCTATCCATGGCCATCTGGAAGATCGCCCCGGCACTGGCCGCCGGCAACACCATCGTCCTCAAGCCAGCGGACACCACCCCGGAAACCACGCTTCTGCTCGCCGAGATCGCCGCCGAGTTCTTCCCCGCCGGCAGCCTCAACGTCGTCACCGGGGACCGGGAGACCGGGCGCCTCCTCGTCGAGCATCCCACCCCGGCACTGGTCGCGATCACCGGGTCGGTGCGGGCCGGCACACAAGTCGCCCTGAGTGCGGCCCGGGATCTGAAGCGAGTGCACCTCGAGCTCGGTGGGAAGGCGCCCTGTGTCGTCTTCGACGATGCCGACCTCGAAGCTGCCGTCGCCGGGATCGCCATGGGTGGCTATTTCAACGCCGGCCAGGACTGCACCGCTGCCGCCAGAGTGCTCGCCGGACCGGGCATCCACGACGACTTCGTCGCCGCCCTCGGGGAGTATGCCGCGCGCTCGGTGCGGGTGGGCCTGCCGGACGACGACGCCGCCGTCCTCGGACCGGTGAACAACCCCGCTCAGCTCGCGCGAGTGCAGGGATTCATCGAGCGTCTGCCCGCGCACGCCCGTGTCGTCGCTGGCGGTGAGCGGATGAGCTCGCTGGGCGACGGCTACTTCCTCGAGCCCACGGTCCTGGCGGGCCTGCACCAGGACGACGAGCAGATCCAGGACGAGATCTTCGGACCGGTCATCACCGTGCAGCGCTTCAGCGACGAGGACGAGGCGGTGCGCTGGGCCAACGACGTCGACTACGCCCTGGCAGCGTCGGTGTGGACCAAGGACGTCGGGCGAGCGATGCGGATGACCAAGCGCCTTGACTTCGGCTGCGTGTGGGTCAACACGCACATTCCCTTCATCTCCGAGATGCCGCACGGTGGATACAAGAAGTCGGGCTACGGCAAGGACCTGTCGATGTACGGGTTCGAGGACTACACCCGCATCAAGCACGTCATGGTCAACATCGAGACCTGAGCCCCAGGCAGTCGTCCGGACGGACGAGCAGGACGGATGAGCAGGACGGACGAGCAGGACGGACGAGGAGCAGAGACGGATATGACGATCGGTAACAAAGGGCCTGCCCCCATGACTGCTGCGCTCGCACGGGGCCTGGTGAGCCGGCGCACGCTGATGCTGGGAGCCGGCGGTCTGGGGGTCACGGGTCTGGCCGCGTGCGGGGTCAAGGGACGCAACCCCGGCGCTGGGTCTGGGGTCGCGGCCCGACCCACCGCGAAGGCGGCGCACGACATGTCGGAGACCGAGAAGGTGGTGAACTGGAGCAACTGGCCCGAGTACATCGACGTCGACGACAAGACCCAGAGCCGTCCGACGATCGACGAGTTCACCAGACAGACCGGGATCACGGTCAACTACACCGAGGACTACAACGACAACGACGAGTTCTATGCCAAGGTCCGTCCACTGCTGTCCGCGGGGCAGGACACCGGCCGCGACGTGTGGTGCTCCACGGACTGGATGGTCGCCCGGCTCATGCGCCAGGGGTTCGTGCAGAAGATCGAGCTGGCGAACTTCCCCAACCACGCGAACATCGAGGACTCCCTGATCACCGTCGAGTTCGACCCGGGCCGGCTCTACTCGGTCCCGTGGCAGAGCGGGTTCACCGGGATCGCGTACAACCCGAAGGCAACCGGCGGCAAGAAGATCGAGACCGTCGACCAGTTGCTCACCGACCCGAGCCTGAAAGGCAAGGTCACCCTGCTCACCGAGATGCGCGACACGGTCGGGCTCGTCCTGCTGGCCATGGGTAAGAAGCTCGACTCGTTCACCGAGGCCGACTTCATGGCAGCGATCGACGAGATCAAGAAGGCCAAGGACTCCGGGCAGATCAAGGGCTTCACCGGCAACGAGTACGGCAAGCCACTCAGTTCGGGCGACACCGCGGCCTGCTTCGCCTGGACCGGGGACGTCGTCCAGCTCCAGGCGGACAACCCCACCCTCGGTTATGCCCTGCCGGCGACCGGTTTCCCCCTGTGGTCGGACAACTTCGTCATCCCCGGCATGGCCCGGCACAAGACCAACGCGGAGAAGCTCATCAACTACTACTACGAGCCGGAGGTCATGGCCAGAGTGGTCGAATACGTGCACTACATCTCGCCAGTTCGCGGCACCACGGCGATTCTGCAACGGGACGACCCCGCGGTGGCTGCCAACCCTCTCATCGTCCCGGACGAGAAGACCCGGGCCAACGCCCACGTCTTCCGTGGGCTCACCGCTGCCGAGGAGACGAAGTTCTCCCAGGCCTTCTCCGAGCTGACGGCCGGCTGATGGCCACCGGAAGTGGCGGCAACCTGCGACTGGTCGGGGTCAGCAAGGAGTTCGAGGCCTTCACCGCAGTCCACCCGCTCGACCTCACTGTGCCGGCGGGCAGCTTCTTCGCCCTCCTCGGCCCGTCCGGGTGCGGCAAGACGACAACGCTGCGCATGGTCGCCGGCCTGGAGGAGCCGACGAACGGTCAGATCCTCCTCGGCGAGAAGGACATCACCAACACCCGGGCCTACCAGCGCAACGTCAACACCGTCTTCCAGTCCTATGCGCTCTTCCCGCACATGACGATCCTCGACAACGTCGCCTTCGGGCTCAAACGGCGGGGTGACAAGGAGGCGATCCCCAAGGCCAAGGATGCCCTCGAGCTCGTCCAGCTCAGCCACACCGCGAGCAAGAAGCCCGCCCAGCTCTCCGGCGGTATGCAGCAGCGCGTGGCTCTGGCCCGGGCCGTGGTCAACCGCCCCGACGTGCTCCTCCTCGACGAACCGCTGGGTGCCCTGGATCTCAAGCTGCGCCGGCAGATGCAGATCGAGCTCAAGCGCATCCAGTCCGAGGTCGGGCTCACTTTCATTCACGTCACCCACGACCAGGAGGAGGCCATGACGATGGCCGACACCATCGCGGTGATGAACGCCGGCCGGATCGAGCAGCTCGCCGACCCGGCCACCCTCTACGAGCACCCGGCCTCGACGTTCGTGGCGAACTTCCTGGGCCAGTCGAACCTGCTCCAGGCGCGGATCACCGGCTCGCCAGACGGCGACGCGGTCCCGGCCTCCACGCATGGCATCGACGTCTGGGTGGATCGCCGCAACGTTCCCGAGGGAATCACCGACGTCTGGATCGGGGTGCGTCCGGAGAAGCTGCGCCTGGGCGGGGGTGGGCGCAACCAGATCCCTGGGGTCGTCACCGACGCCTCCTTCACCGGGGTGGCCACCCAGTACCTCATCGAGATGCCCTGGGGCGTCGAGATCATGCTCATCCAGCAGAACGACGGGTCCGCGCGGGCCGCGGTCGGGGAGCGGGTGACCGTCTCCTGGGAGGTCGGCCACGAGTTCGTCCTCGACCAGAATCAGGCCGAGCATGCCGGGGAGGAAGGCGTCGATGGCTGACGTCGTCACCGTCGACGCACCCGCGGAGGCACCCCCAGCGGGGGCACCGACGGTGCGTCATCGCCGCAACTGGATCCCCTATGCACTGCTCGCACCCGGCCTGCTCTGGCTGGCGGTCTTCTACGTCGCCCCGATGTTCACGACGGCATCGCTGTCGATGCAGGAGGGCAACGTCGACGACGGATTCGTCTTCACCGGCAATGTCTCCATCTTCGGCACCGCGCTCAAGGCCTACTGGCCGCAACTGGTCCGCTCCCTGGTGTATGCCGGGTCGGCGACGCTGCTCTCGCTCCTGCTCGGCTACCCACTGGCCTACTTCATCGCTTCTCGACGGGGTCGATCCAAGAACATCTTCCTCGTCCTGGTGATCGCGCCGTTCTTCACCAGCTTCCTCATCCGGACGATGGCCTGGCAGTCGATCCTCTCCAGCGAGGGCGGCCTGCTCAAGAAGGCCCTCAGCGCGGTGCACCTCGAGTGGGTATTCGAGGGCTTCGGCCAGCTCCTCATGCTGCTCAACTTGTCCCCGAACGGCGAGATCCTCTACTCGCCATGGGCGGTGATCTGGGGCCTGACCTACAACTTCCTGCCCTTCATGATCCTGCCGCTCTACACGTCCTTGGACCGGCTCGATCCCCGGCTCCTCGAAGCCGCCGGTGACCTCTACGCAACACCCACCCAGACGTTCCGGTATGTCACCTGGCCGCTGTCGTTGCCGGGGGTGGTCTCCGGGACGCTGCTGACCTTCATCCCGGCCGCCGGTGACTTCATCAACTCCAAGCTGTTGGGCAACACGAACACGGTGATGATCGGCCAGGTCATCGACAGCCAGTTCCTGCGAGTGCTCGACTACCCACTCGCCGCGGCACTGTCGTTTATCCTGCTCATCCTCATCCTCGCGCTGGTCCTGGTCTACATCCGCAAGGCCGGGACTGAGGAGTTGGTGTGACCGTGGCCTGGATACGCAAGCACCTGCTCACCTTCGCCGCGATGGTCACCCTGGCCATCCTGCTCGTCCCGAACCTCGTCGTGGCGGTTTACTCGTTCAACAAACCCAACGGACGGTTCAACATCGAGTTCGTCCGCTTCTCCCTCGACGCCTGGCTCGACCCGTGCGGGACCCCCGGCATCTGCACCTCCGTGGGGCTGTCCTTGCGGATCGGGTTCCTGGCCTCTCTGGTCGCCACGATCCTCGGCACGATGATCGCCTTTGCGCTGACCAGGCATCATTTCCGTGGCCGGTCCACGACGAACCTGCTCATCTTCATGCCGATGGCCACTCCTGAGGTCGTCATGGGCTCGAGCCTGCTCGCGCTCTTCCTCAACATCGGCATGTCCACCGGGGCGATGGCGATCCTCATCGCGCACATCATGTTCTGCCTGAGCTTCGTCGTCGTGGCGGTCAAGGCGCGGGTTGCCACCTTGGACCCGCGGCTCGAGGAGGCCGCTGCTGATCTGGGGTCGCGACCGGTGTCGACGTTCCTGCGGGTCACGCTGCCCCTGGTGGCCCCTGGGATCGCTGCCGGGGCGCTGCTCTCGTTCTCGTTGAGCTTTGACGACTACATCATCACCAACTTCAACGCGAGTCCGCAGTCGGTGACCTTCCCGATGTATGTCTGGGGTGCGGCGCAGCGGGGCACTCCGGTGCAGATCAACGTCATCGGCACAGTGATGTTCCTCGTCGCTTTGGCGGTGGTCCTCCTCGGACAGGTCATCTCCGCCCGCCGGGCCAAGGGGCGCTGACCCAGGCATGCGGCTCCTCATGATCGGTGCTGGCGGTGTCGGGGACGCTGTCGCGAGGATCGCCGCCCACCGGGACTTCTTCGAGATCCTCGTGGTCGCCGACTACGACCTCGCCCGTGCCCAGCGGAGCGTGGCGAGTGTCTGCGAGCGTCACCCCGGGGAGCAGCGCTTCCATGCCGTCCAGGTCGACGCTTCACTGGAGGAGGACGTGGGCGCGCTGATCCGGCTCGTCGGAGCCACCCACGTCCTCAACGCCGTCGACCCGCGCTTCGTCATGCCCATCTTCCGGGCCGCGCTGGCTGCCGGAGCCAACTACGTCGACATGGCGATGTCGCTGTCGAGGCGGCATCCCGAGGAGCCCTTCGCCCGGGCCCACGTCAAGCTCGGCGACGAGCAGTTCGCCCTGGCGCGGCAGTGGGAGCAGTCCGGCAGGCTCGCCCTCGTCGGGATGGGTGTCGAGCCGGGGCTGTCCGATGTTTTCGCACGGTATGCCGTGGACCATCTCTTCTCGCACGTTGAGGAACTCGGCACCCGGGATGGCTCCAACCTGACCTACCATGCTCCGGACGGTCACGAGGCCTTCGCGCCCGGGTTCTCGATGTGGACGATCATCGAGGAGTGCCTCAACCCGCCCGTGGTGTGGGAGAAGTCCCGGGCCCAAGCAGCTGGCGGTGACGTCGACTCGGGGTTCTTCACGGTGCCGCCGTTCAGCGAGCCTGAGGTCTTCGACTTCCCCGAGGGCATCGGCCCGGTCGAGTGTGTCCATGTCGAGCACGAGGAGGTCCTCCTCATGCCCCGCTGGCTCGACGCCGAGCGGGTGACCTTCAAGTACGGACTTGGCGAGCAGATGATCTCCATCCTGCGCACGCTCAACACTCTCGGGCTGGACTCCACCGACCCGGTGACCATCAAGGGAGTGCAGGTCGCGCCGCGCGACCTCGTCGCTGCCGTGCTACCAGACCCGGCGACGATCGGCCCCCAGCTCGCCGGGAAGACGTGCGCCGGGGTCCTCGTCACCGGCACTGGTACCGATGGCAAGCCCCGCTGTACCTACCTCTACCACGTCGCCGACAACGAGGTGACCATGCGCGAGCTCGGTGCCCAGTGCATCGTCGGACAGACGGCCATCAACCCGGTCATCGCCCTGGAGCTGCTCGCCACTGGGGCATGGTCAGGTGTCGGGGTGCTCGGCCCGGAGGCGTTCCCGGCGGACCCGTTCCTCGAGCTCTTGGCCAGCGACCGGCCGCACGGCTACGGCTCACCCTGGGGGATCCAGGAGCGCTCAGCCGCGACGGGCGGCACGGCATAGGGGAGGATTCTTCTCGTGAGCACAGCACCCGACGCCGCCCAACGTGAGGCGGCCCGCCTAATCCACCTGGCCAAGCGGATGCGTGACGTCGAGGAGGCGATCCTCGCCCGGGCACCCGAGCACGAGCTGCAACCGTCCCTGGACCGAATCCGGGAGGTCATGGAGCGCCTCGGCGACCCGCAGCGCACCTTCCCCGCCATCCATCTCACCGGCACGAACGGCAAGACGTCGACCACCCGCGTCATCGAGAGCTTGCTGCGCGAGAGTGGCCTGCGCACCGGGAGGTTCACCAGCCCGCACCTGCACTCGATGCGCGAGCGGATTGCCCTGGACGGAGCGTCGATCCGCGAGGAGGCGTTCCTGGCGGCATACGACGACGTGATCGCACACGTCGAGGCCGTCGATGCCCGAAGCGAGGCTCTGGGCGGGCCCCGGATGACCTACTTCGAGGTCCTCGTGGCACTGGCCTATGCCGCGTTCGCCGACGCGCCGGTCGACGTAGCCGTCGTCGAAGTCGGCATGGGCGGGGCCTGGGACGCCACCAACGTCATCGACGCCGAGGTGAGTGTGCTCACTCCGGTCGACGTCGACCATCAGCATTTCCTCGGGGACACCCCGCTGGCCATCGCTCGGGAGAAGACCGGCATCATCAAGCCCGATGCGATCACCGTCTGCGCGATCCAGGAGCATGACGATGTCGCCCGGCTCATCGGCGATCGAGCCGACGAGGTCGGTGCCCGACTGGTCGTCGAGGGCCGAGACTTCGAGATCGAGTCCCGCGAGGTCGCCGTCGGCGGCCAGCAGCTTACGGTGCGTGGCCTCGCCGGCACGTATGCCGACTTGTTCGTCCCGCTGCACGGCCCTCACCAGGCGCAGAACACCGCCGTCGCCATCGCTGCCGTGGAGGCCTTCCTCGGTGGCGGCGAGCGCCGGCTCGACGACGAGGTGCTGCGCTCCGGGCTCGCTGCGGTGGGCTCGCCCGGCCGGCTCGAGGTCGTCCGGCGCAGCCCGACCGTGCTCGTCGACGCGGCGCACAACCCGCACGGGGCGCGGGCACTGCGGGCAGCCCTCGACGAGTCGTTCACCGTGGGCCGGCTCGTCGGAGTGATCGCGGTGTTCCACGACAAGGACGCCATCGCGATCCTCGAGGCCCTCGAGCCGGTCCTCGACGAGGTGGTCGTCACCCGGACCTCCAGTCCTCGGGCGATGGCTCCTGCCCAGCTCGGGGCGCTGGCTGGGGAGATCTTCGGGGATCACCGGGTCACCGTCGTCGAGGATCTGCCCGACGCGGTGGATGCTGCGGCTGAGCTGGCCGATGCCGGGGGGGTCGCCGGGGCGGTCTTGGCGACCGGGTCGGTGGTCACCGCCGCCGAGGTGCGGATGCTCTTGGGGGCCACCGAGGCCTGAGTGCTGCCGTCGCAGCTGCCGTGCCGTCGCAGTTGCGGTGCCGTCGCAGGCTCTGGCAGACGGCCCGGGCCGGCCCGCGGGTGCCTGCTTGCCGGCGCACACGACATACCCTTGACGCCATGACCAAGGTCCTGCTCGTGCTGCTCGTCGCCGGGCTGTTGTTCTGGTTCGGGGCACGGTGGGGCTACGGACGCTCCGTCAAGGGAGCCATCCCGTTCGTCCCGGTCGCGGACCTGTCCGCAGCAGCCCGCCGGGACATCGACGAGGCGTTGGCCGCTGGCCGTCAGACGCAGGCCGTGCGCGCCTACCGGAGCGCGACCGGGGCTCCGTCCGCTTCAGCCCGGGCGGCGATCGAGATCCACCGACGCCGGAGCGGGCAGTGAGCGGCCTCCAGGTGCTCGGGCGCACCGGCACGTTCACCTGGCGGATGCTCGCCACGGTTCTCGCCGGCCAATCCATCCTGCTCTTCTTCGGTGCCCTCGTCGCCCGGGGTAATGCCCTGGCTCGTGGTGACGACGGGGTGACCCTGCTGGTCGTAGGTTCTGGGATCGCGGTGCTTGCCCTGGTGGCCGCCGGGCTCATGAGAGGACCTGCCGGTCTTCCGCTCGGCTGGCTTGTCCAGGTGCTCACCTGGGTCAGTGCCTGGTGGGTGCCGATGATGCTCGCTGTCGGGGTGATCTTCACCGGGCTGTGGGTGTGGTGCCTTCTCAAAGGCACTCGGATCGACCGGTCCCGCGCGCAGGAGCAGGCGGCGCAGGTCCAGGCGGCCAGGTCGAGGGGGTCATGAGCCGCGCTTCAGGGTGCTTCGTGGCCGTTGAATGTGCGCCTGGGGTGGGCCCGGTCGGCATACGAGATCGGACGTCCACCCCCGACGGTTGGCGCCCACCCCGGAACCCTGCCC